>CAYSPB010000146.1:0-15853 GCA_964432695.1 uncultured Nannocystaceae bacterium | reverse complement strand
CCGTTCATCGACACCATCGTCATCTGCACGATGACCGCGCTGGTCATCATCATCACTGGCGTCTGGAAGGACCGGATCCCAACCGAGATGCCCGTCGCCGGCGGCGACATGACGTGGATGCAGAGCGTCGAAGGTGGCAACGCCGAGAAGCTCGAGGACGCACCCGCCTCGATCGCCGTGACGGACGGGGTGGCCGCGGGTCCGCTCGTCGCCTGGCACGACGTTCCGGTCGAGACGTTGTACGTCGACGAAGCCCACACCCAGCCGTTCACGGGTACGATCAACCCCGAGGGCAAGGTCGCCACCGCGGTCGACGGCACCGAGCACGAGACGCTCTACGCCGACGCGATCGAGAGCGGTGCGCCGTTGACCATGCTCGCGTTCCAGCGCGGCCTGGCGCCGCTGGGCAATTTCGGCCAGCACATCGTGCTGCTGTGCGTGCTGCTGTTCGGCATCTCCACCGCCATCTCGTGGAGCTACTACGGAGACCGCTGCGCCAACTACGTGTTCGGCCCCAAGGCCGTGGGCCCGTACCGCGCAGTGTTCGTGCTGATGCACTTTGCGGGCGCCGTCGTTCCGCTGTCGCTGGCCTGGACGCTGGGCGACGTGTTCTTGGGCGTGGTCATCGTGCCCAACCTGATCGCGCTGTTCATGCTCTCGCCAAAGCTGGCCGCGCTCACCAAAGACTATTTCGAGCGCAAGCCTTGGCAGAAGGCCGCGAAGAAGTAAGATTCAAAACGTTAGTGTCGCGCCGTCTGGGGCCTTGGCTTTGAGCCGGGCCTCATCGACGAACATCGTGTTGATCATGCTGCCGCCACGCACGGCGTAGCCCTTGGCACGCATGAACTCGACCAGTGGCCGGACGAGGCCGGTCGTGCCGTACACCGACGATTCGACGCAGAGCACTGCGGGGCGGCGGGTGAAGCTCATCGTCTGGAGGATCTCGAGGTCGAGGCCCTCCACGTCGATCGAGAGGAAGTCCGGCGCAGATTCGAAGTGGTCCTCGATCAGTCCGTCGATCGGCTCGAGCTTCATGCGGATCGTACTGTGAAGCGCTCCGCCCTCGGCGACGTAGCGGTCGACTTGCGCTTTCGAGAACGTGTTGAGCTGCGGGCGATCTTTGATCAGGTAGTAGTCCGCTTCGGTGGCCTCGCCGATGCCGACGCCCGCATTGACCACCACGTCCTTGGGCCGTCCCTCGGTCAGCATCTTGGTCATGGCGGGGTTCGGTTCGACGAGCACCCCGCGCCCGCCCGCGGCGTACATCAGGTACGTGTTGCTGCCGATCATCGGGTGAAACGCGCCCACGTCGAGGTAACTGGGCCTGCTGATGCCGAGCATGCTCAGCGCCTGCAGCACGATCAGGTCCTCTCCCTGCTGGGCGTAGGAGAACTGGCGGCCGTCGGGCGGCTGAGGACCCAGGGTCGGGAGCGGGGGCGGACCCGGAGGCTTGGGCGCGGACCCAGGGTTCGGCCCCGGCGCGGGTGCGGACTGATCGCTGGCCGGGTCCTGGGCCTGACTCGTACACGCGGCCGCAAATGCGGTCCCCGCCGCGAAGCCTCCGAGGGAGCTGACCAAAAAGCGCCGTCGTTCCATGGGTCTGCAGCGGTCACTGTAGATCGTTGCCAGATTCTGGTGCATGTCGCGGCGAGGTTTGTTATGTTCGTTTTGTTCGCTTATGGATGCATTGCGCTGCTGGGCCAGGATGGTCGTGCTGGGCGGGTTGTTGGGGGGCTGCGGTGACTCCGGCGCGGTCACGACCGACGTTTCGGCCGGCCAGACCCAGGGTCCGATCACGTCGACGACGTCCGGCGGGGGCGAGGGCGCCTCGGACGGGTTGCCCTCCTCTTCGACCACGAACGGATCGACCGGTTCGGTCGACCCGGTGACCACCTCCGGGAGCGCGACGTCCACCGGGCCGCAGGGGCCGCCGGATCACGTCCCCCCAGGCTTCCTCAATCCTGCCGACGCAGGTCCGTGGAGTAGCTGGGCGTGCTCGATGTGGCTCGAGGACTGTCCTGCGGGCGAGAAGTGTGCGCCCTATGCAAACGACGGTGGAAGCGCCTGGAATGCGACGCGATGCGTGCCGATCGCCCCCGACCCGGCTCAGCCGGGGGAGCCGTGCACTGTCGAAGGACCTCTGACGTCGGGCATGGACGACTGCGCCTTGCATTCGATGTGTTGGCAGATCGACCAGGAGACCGGGCAGGGGACGTGTCGTGGGTTCTGCATCGGCTCCGAGAGCTACCCGTCCTGCGCTGAGCCGGCGCACTCGTGCTCCCTCAGTGGGGACGGGACGACCCCGTTGTGCTTGCCCACGTGCGACCCGCTCGCGCAGGCGTGCCAGGCGGGCTTCGGCTGTTACCCGGCCAGCAACACCTACGTTTGCGTCCCGGATGCGTCCGGGGGGATGGGCGGACCCGGGGAGCCATGCAGGTTCATCAACTCCTGTGACCCAGGCTTGGCATGTGCACAAAGCCAGACGTGTACATCCGCGCGGTGCTGCACCGCCTTCTGCTCACTCTCGGAGCCCATGTGTCTTGAAGAGGCATCGTGCGTTCCGGTCTATGACGACGCTACTGCGCCCCTCGGTGCCGAGGACGTTGGCGTGTGCGCAGGGGCGGCATGAATCTGGCGAACCGATGGATGCTCGAGGGGGCGAGTGCAGGCATCGCACTGGTCGTGGGTCTCGCGTGTGGCTCGTCGGGTGGCGTCGTCGCCGGGGTGGGGGAAACCTCATCCACGACGACGGGCTCGCCGGCAGAGACGTCGACGAGCAGCACGTCGAGCCTGGCGACCTCGTCGAGCTCCGCCGCGGACGAGAGTTCCACCGGCACCGACGCGCTACCCGATCACATCCCACCGGGCTTCCTCAACCCGACCGACGCCGGCTCGTCCGGCGTGTCGTGTTCGACCTGGCTCGAAGACTGCCCCGACGGCGAAAAGTGCATGCCGTACGCCAATGACGGCGGGAACGCGTGGAACGCTACGCGCTGCGTTCCGATCGCGCCCAGCCCAGACGCGGTTGGGGAGTCATGCACCGTCGAGGGCAACGGCGTGTCTGGCTTCGACAGCTGTGTGCAACACGCCATGTGCTGGAACGTCGACCCGGAAACGAACGTCGGTGTCTGCCGGGCGTTCTGCATCGGAAGCCTCGACAGCCCGGCGTGCGGCCAGCCGCAGCACGAGTGCACGTTCGGTGCGGAAGCCTATACCCCCGTTTGCATTCCGACCTGCGATCCCCTCGAGCAGGACTGCGCTCCGTTCGAGGCCTGCTACCCGGTCGGACACGGCTTTGTTTGTGCGCCCGACGCGTCCGGGCCTGAGCAGGGAGACGACCTGTCCCCGTGCGAGTTCACCAACGGCTGCGACGCGGGTTTGCTTTGCGCGGAGCTCGACGCCTGCGGCTCCCGGTCTTTCGCATGCTGTACCCCATACTGCGACCTCACCAATCCCGATTGCCCCGCCGGGCGCACGTGCCTTCCGGTCTTCGAACCCCTCGACGCGCCGATCGGAACCGAAAACGTCGGATTCTGCGGGGAACCGTCATGAGGCGAGCGTTGTTGTCGGCTGCGTTGCTGACCGGCTGTGGCCCTGCCGTCGGCTCGGAGGGACCCACGGAAGGCTCGACGAGCGCGTCCGCGCACGCCTCGACCGGTGACTCGTCCGTGGGACCGTCGACGTCGACCATGTCTGTCGAGACGTCGAGCACGTCGAGTTCCTCGACCGAGGACGTGTCCTCGAGCACCGGAGAGGTGCTCGAGGGGCCTGGCTGCGGCATCGTGCCGACCTGCACCGAGCAGGTGCTCGAGCGCAACGTCGGCGTGGAGAGCCTCGAAGACCTCGAGGCTCTGGCGGGGGTGACCGACATCGAGGGGGACCTGCAGATCGCCTCGCCCGACCTCGTCTGCCTCGACGCGCTCGCGTGCCTACGACGCGTGGGGGGGGAGGTCCGAATCCTCGAGAATGCCGGACTCCGTTCGACCGCCGGTCTCGCGGCGGTGGAGGAACTCGGCTACGCCGGATCGAACAACTCGAACGACCGCGGACTCGTGGTGGCCAACAACCCCGCGCTTGAGACGCTCGAAGGCTTCGACGGCGTCATCGGCATCAACGACGGTCTGGTCATCTGGGACAACTCCGCACTGCAAAGCGTGACTGGCTTTGCGTCGCTCGGCGGCATTTCGCTGCTGAGCATCGTCAACAATCCATCTCTCGAGTCGCTCGAGGGGCTCCATGGCCTGCAGGTACTCAATGAATGCAACGTCAACCAGAACGCAACCCTGTGCATCTCCGAAGTGTTCGAGGTCTGCGGCGACATCGACCCTCCCCCAGACGGTGTGACCAATGGCAACGACGATGCCTGTTGAGACACTGAATCCAAGGGCGGTTGCCCCGCGGACGCTGCTCGCTGTATTCGGCTGCAGAACGTCCGGCCAGACGGAGGTCGAGGGCGAAAGCCGGACCACCTCGACGACCTCCGCACCCGAGACCTCCTCGGGCACGACCTCCAAGGACGACACGTCCTCGACTTCAGGAGGCGGTTGCGGCAGCACGTCGACGGACCCCGACGGGCTACCCGATCACGTACCGCCAGGGTTCTTGAACCCGCTCGACGTGGGGGGCTCGAGTGATGCAGGCGGAGAGGCATCCGCGCCCGCCTTCGTGCTCGATGCAGTCGATTCAACTCGCCCCTTGGCATTGGGCAGCGCAGTGCGTGCCCCCGCCCGCAGAAACGCACTGGCTGCAGCTCGCGAGGAGTCCGAAGCCTGCACGCCGGGGACCGATCGGTGCTGCGCCCCCTACTGCGACCTGACGAACCCCGACTACCCAGAAGGGCGGCGGACCTGCATGCCCATCTATGCGCCCGGTGAGGCGCCCGTGGGTACGAACGACGTCGGCTTCTGCGGAGGCCCGTCATGACTCGGCTTCTTTTGCTCGCAGCGTCGTGCGCCGCGGGATGCGGCCCGACGGTCGTCGCCCAAAGCAGCGGTCGAGGCTCCACGAGCGGGGCGCCCGCCGATGGATCCTCCGGGACGTCGTCGAGTCGCTCGTCGGATGGGGGCTCGAGTTCAGGCTCGAGTGACTCCACGGGCGGCGACGCCTCCAGCACCGGCGAGAGTCTCGAAGGCCCGGGTTGTGGGATCGTGCCAACCTGTCGCGATCAGATGATCGAGGGCAGCGTCGGCATCACGTCGCTCGAAGAGCTCGAAGGGGTCGCAGGGGTCACCGCCCTCACCGGGGACCTCGAGATCGCGGCACCGGATCTCGTCTGTCTCGACGCGCTCGCGTGCCTGCGCCACGTCGGCGGAGAGGTTCGAATCCTCGACAACGAGGCGCTGCGCTCGACCGCCGGCCTTGCCAGCATCGAAACGGTGGGAATGGTCGGGCTCCGTCGTTCCGTGGTGGTCGGGAACAACGAGGCGCTGGAGACTCTCGAGGGCTTCGACGCGCTCGTCTCGATCTTCGATGCTCTCATCATCGCCGACAATCCCGTCTTGCGACGAATCGAGGGATTGTCCGCAGTCCGTGGCATTGGCGTGCTCAGCATTTCGAACAACCCCGCGCTCGAGTCATTGGCGGGGCTGCACGACGTGGAGCAGATCCAGGTCTGCAACGTGAACCTCAACCCCAACCTGTGCATCTCGGACGTCTTCGAGGTGTGCGGAGATGCCGAAGACCTCGTGGACGGAGTGACCAATGGTAACGATGACGCATGCTGAAGTTCTCGCAGCCCGGGTGCTTGGCACCGTCGGGCTGCTCTACGCGTTCGGCTGCGGAACGTCCGGCGCGACGGAGGTCGGAGCCGTGGACTCGACGACGAGCACGTCGTCCATGACCGTGGGGACCCAGGGCAGCACGACGTCGGACGATGGGACGTCATCGACTTCGGGTGGAGTCGATACGTCGACAGGGCCCGACGGCCCACCCGATCACGTGCCACCTGGATTTCTCAATCCCACCGACGTTGGGCCCGCGAGCTTCATGTGCTCTCCGTGGGTGGAAGACTGCCCGCCTGGGGAAAAGTGCATGCCCTACGACGCAAACGGAGGCGGATCCTGGAATGCCCGCCGGTGCGTCCCAATTGCACCCGACGCCGGATCGCCCGGGGACCCATGCACCGTCGAGGGCAGTCCCGTGTCGGGGTTCGACTCTTGTGGCCTGCACTCGATCTGCTGGGACGTCGACCAAGACTCGCTCGAAGGAACGTGCCGGGCGTTCTGCGCGGGCAAACCCGACACGCCCACCTGCACGCAGTCCGGCCACTATTGCTCGCTCGGTGGCGAGGGATTGCTGCCGCTGTGCTTGCCGCAGTGTGATCCGCTCGCCCAGGACTGTCCTCTCGAGGGTCAAGGCTGCTACGCACAGGTGAAGTCTGGCCGGTTCGTCTGCGCAGCGGATGCGTCGGGCGCGGATGCGGGCGCGGACCTCTCGCCCTGCCGTTTCATCAACGCATGCGACGCCGGCCTCCACTGTGCTGAATTCGACGCGTGCGGTCCGGGGTCGTCCAGCTGCTGCGCCCCGTTCTGCGACCTCGCCAACCCGGACTGCCCCGCCGATCGGACGTGTACGTCTTTGTTCGAACCCCGGGACGCGCCCGTTGGCGCGAGTCACATTGGGTTCTGCGGGGACCCGCCCTGACCCGACTCGGCATCCACGGCAGCGACATCGGGTGCGGAGCGCGACTTCGGCGGAGTATCGATCGTCTCGATGCGCATCTGGTCGAGGGAGATCAGTGCGAGCACGTCCATGACCTCCAGCGGGAGGTGCCCGGCGGTGACCTGCATGCGGCCCCACGTGGGGTCGATTTCGTGCCATCGAGTCCCGTCGTGATACGCGACCCAGGCGTGGGCAACCATCTCGCCGCCTTGGGCAGCCATGCCGTCGCGGACTTCGGCCGGTACGCCGGCTGAACGGAGGAGTGACACGGTGAGCTGCGCATATTCACTGCAGTCTCCGCGACCGGCTTCGAGAATCTCTGGGGCATCGAGCGCGCGCGGCGTGATCTCGTAGTTGATGCTGTTGTGCACCCACCGCGAGATGGCCTTGGCCTTGTCGGTGCTTGACATGCCCTTGCGGACGAGCGAGTTCCGCACCGCGATCACGGCGGGATCGCGAATGCGAAGTGAACGGGACGTGTCCAGCAGCGCGTCGAGCCGGGACTCGGAGAGCGCCTCCGCGGCCGCTTCGTCGCTGGCTTTGGCCTGGACCACGAGGTCGACATGGGTCGCGTCGCGGACGATCGCATCGACGCGCGCGGAGGACTGCACGGTGAGGTTTGCGAACGCGTCGGCGTCGCCCACCTCGAGTCGATAGCGAAGCGTGCCTTCGGCCTCGTCGGCTCCGATCGAACGTGGGAGCGTGGCCGCGTTGCGGAAGCGAGCGGCGGCGAGCCATTGATCGATGACGTCGCTTCCCTCGGCCTCTCGCAGGGCGAGCGTCATCCTGCCCTGCAGCGTGCCGAGCTTGGTGGCTGGGTCCCACGTCGCCTCGAAGCCGACGGACGTGACGAGGCCGAGGATGCCGCCGAAAAAGCGGAGCATGGCGCGCTCGGCCGAGGGATCGGTGCTCTGAAGACGCGGAACCACGGCCGCGGCGCGCTCGCCGGAAAACGTGCCGCGCGCCAGGAGCTGTACCGCCGCCTTCGCTGGACGTGGCCGATCGAGTGCGGCCTGCGTGAGGGCGGCGTCGCTGGCCACGATCCACTGCGCGCCGATCTTCGCGTAGAACCACCCGGCGGAGCTCTGCTTGGGTGTGGCCGACGGTCGCTTGGCGCCCAGTTCCTTGGCTTTGCGGGCGAGGCCACGGCCATCCTCGAGCACCAGAACCCACCGCTTCCACAGTGAGTCTCCGGGCGCGGGGTACCAGCCGAAGGCGGCGCCGTTGGCCATCTGCAGCAGCTCGACGGGCGGCACGATGTCCCCCGCAGCGAGTTTCACCTCCTGCAGCGCGGGCAGGTCCTCTTCGTCCTGGTTGGGGTACCCCACGACGAGCGTACTCACGGCATCGTCAGGAAGGCGCGCGGCAGCCGGGCGCATGTCGGCAAGCTCGGCGTCGGTCGTGGCGGAGTACCGGAATGCAATACCCTGTCCGTCGGCGACGACTTCGCTGGCCACGCTGGCCCCGTCGATTGGGGAGCCGAGCCCAAAGGCTGCGGCCTGCAGGGCGCTGCCATCTTTCCAGTCCTTGGTCAGGGCCTTGTACTCATCGTCGTCGGCGAGCACGGGGCCGTCGATCGCGAACAGAACTTGGCGGGCAACCAGGTCGTTGGAGAACACCAGCACGCGGTCGCCGAGCACGAGGTAGCGCTCCGCGTCGATGCCGACAGAGCCGCCTTCGTCGTCGATGATCGCGTAGTAGTGCAGCGTGTAGCCGGCGATGTCGACAGTGTGCCGCATCCGCTCGTAGCGGTGCTTGGGCGGTGCGCCCTTGGAACGACGGCGCTCCGTCTCGACCTCTTCGTACAGGACGTCGTGCAGGATGACCGGCATCGCGCTGAAGCCTGCGGGGAGCACCCACGCTGAGCGCGAGGCCTGCAGCGGGATGGAAAGCCCGGTGTCGGACCCGAACTCTCGCTTGCCAAGGCCGGTGAGCAGCGTGTCGGGATCGTCGACCGTCGCGACGCACACGAAGCCTCGCTGGTTGGCTTGGCTGGCGCACTCGACCGGGGCGGACACGTCGAGACCACCACCTTCAAGGAGCGAAGCGAAGCCCCGGCGGGCCTTGGCCGACTCGATGACGCGGTCGATCAACAAGCGCTGCGTTGGGTCGGCGGGCGCGATGCGCCGCGTCAGGTCCAGGAGGGTGCTCGAAAAGAGGCCCGGCGATGCGACCCGCGCGAACGACCAATCCCGACCCGGCAGGAGGGAGGCCAAGGGCGCGCGCTCCAGCGCGGCGCGCGGGCGAGGGGTCGGGGTCCGGTGCGTCCGCGCGCGCGAGGCCATCACGAGCGCAGCACCATCCTTGCGCGTCGTCGTACCGGGAGCATCGAGCAGCTGCAGGGCGCGAGCGTGGGTCTTGGCGAGTTCACCGATCGACTCGGCGACGCCCTTGCGAACGTCCCCGTCGCCTTCGAAGCGCTTGGCGGCTCCGCCGAGCCGAGGGCGGTCCGCTGGGTCGACCAGCGTGGCGATCTGGTAGGCGAGCGAGCGGGGAAACCACAGCTCGTTCTCATCGATGCGCTCGGGTTCGACGCCGTCGAAGCGCTCCCGCAAGACGCTGGCGTAGCGCGCTCGGTCTCGGTGCTCGAGCACGTCGAAGGCGAGCTGCGCGGTCCAGGGGGGACCCTCGAGGGCCTCGGTGGCGGCCAGGTCGAGTGAGACGAGCTCGGGGCGCTGAGAGGCCACGACCCAAGCGTCGATGGCGGCTCGTTCGTCGTCCCCCTCGATTTGCGGCGCGATCCAGCGCTCGGCCACCGGTGCAGGCAGGGCCAGTCCCAGCTCGACGCGTCCACGGGGAGACCCATCCTGACGATCGAAGTAGTCCAGCGACGACAGAGGGACCTCCAGATCGGAGGACAGGACCTCGTCTGCATCGATGAGCGCCCGCGAAGCATGTCGGAACACGGCTTCGCGGCCCCAAGCGTGCAGACCTGCGTCGTCGTCGAGCAGCGCGACGATACCGAGTCGGCGTGCGGCCGCATTCCGCGGGTCGGCACACGCAACGACGCGTCGGCGCGCATCTGCGTCGGGGTCGGCGAGGTACAGGTCGAGTAGCAGCTCGTCCTTGGCCGAGCCCTTGGGCATGGACGCGAGGGTCTTGGTCGCGGCGCAACCGGACGTGGTGCGCGTGGCTTCCAGCCGACCGCGGAGGCGAACCGCGTCCACGAGCGGACGACCCGACGCACGCAGGGTTGCCGCGCGGAACGAGGGGAGAACCCCGTCGAGCGGTGCGAAGCTCCTGCGAACCAGGGCGAGCGCTGGCAGCAGCGTATCGGAAGCACCGTGGGGCGCGGACCCGACGAGTACGAAGACGCGCCCGCCGCTGGGGATCGTCGTGACCGACCAAACATCGCTCGCGTCGCTGAGCGTGGCTTCGAAGCCGGTCCCCGCGGGCAGCTCGACCGGACGCGTGAAGTGCAGCGTCAGGCCACGCCGTTGAAGGCTGTCGAGGGTGGGCTGAATGCACGCCTCATCGACACAGCGTGACGCCCGAGCCTCCGAGGAGAGCACGACCCAGGCGCCGTCGTCGCTCTGGGCGCTCAGGGGGTCGTCGTCGTGCTGGGCCCATCCAAGCGGGAAGAACCCGTCCGCGCCGACCTCGGTGTGGCGCGCGTATCGGGGCGAGAGCGAAAAGAGGTTTGTATCGGTGATCCGCCCGAGGGCGGCGTCGAAGGCCTCGGTCGTCCGCACCCACGGAGGCAGACCGGCGCGCGTACCCAGCACGGACTCCGGTAGAGGTGCAAAGAGAAGCGTCAGCGACTTCGGGTGCGTGGCCGCTGCGTCGGCGTAGCGCTGCTTCGCGCCTTCGATGTCATCGGACTCGAATCGAGCGCGAGCCGCGACGACGGCGACCATCGGGTTGTCCGGATACGTGGACAGGACCGGCCCGAGCAACGCGTCCGCGTCGGTGCCCCGTCCCTCTTCGACGTAGACCTCGGCGAGGGCGAGGCGAATGAGCGCGGACGTGGGATGCCGCTCGTGCAGGCTTTCGAGCTCGGTCACAGAGGCGCCGTCTTCGAACGCGAGTGAAGCGGCGCGCTGCAGCGCAACGTCCGGGGCACGCTCGTAGCCTTGGTCGTCGGCCAGCAGTGGCGCGAGGTCGTCGGCCCGAGATGCGCTGAGCAGTGCGCCGCGCCCCTCGTCCGCGTCCCCCCACGCGAACGCGGCGGCGGCGTAGTACCGGGTGAGCGCCGGATCGAGGGCGAGCAGGGAAACGTACGCCTGCCGCGCGAGGGTGATGCTTGCGGGCTCGTTGCTGCTGCGCGCGACGAGGTCGCGCGCGTGCTCGCCGCGGACGCGGTACTCGAGTTCGGCAACCTCGGCGTCGTAGCTGCGGAAGTTCTTGGCGAGCGCGACGCTGTGCACCATCGCTTCGCCGGCTTGGTCGTACTCTCTGCGCACGCGCATCCACGCCGCATGGTTGCCGTGCAGAATCGAGAGGTCCTCGCGATCCGACGGCATGCTTCGGTCGGGCCGGTACAGCGGCAGCGGCGTATCTGCAAACACGCTCGCCAGCGCTGCGGGATTGGGAGGCTCTTGCTGAAGCAGCAAGAAGCTGTAGTTGACCGAGGACTGGGCTGATACGTCCCGCTCGGCCATCCAGGCACGCTTGCAGGTCGGCAGCGCGCGAGGGTCTTCGGGCATGTCCACGAGATACATGCAGGCATAGCCGACCATCGGACCCGCTGGCGGTTTGGAGAGCAGAGCATCGTGGGCCTTCTCGGCCGCGAGTCCAGCCCTCCACCGCCACTCGGTGAACAACCGCTCGGGCGAGAGGTCACCCGCGAGGGCCGCAGTGTGGAGCCGGACGTATTCGTTGGAGACCGGCAGCGCGAGAACCCCCTGCTCGGGAACCTCGGTCCGCGCGAGAGACAACGCATCCTCGTGCTGTCCGGTCAGCAGCATCAGTTCGAGCTGCTCGGCGCGGCGTGGAAATCGTTCGCGCGCGAGCAGTGGGAGCAGGCCCTCGGCCCACGGTCGGGCCTCGGACAGAGTGGGGCTGGCGCGCAGCTTCGTGCGGCCGGGCCCGATGGCTGCATGAAGCAGCGGTGGCGGCAGGTCATTGCGAATCGTCCACGCGAAGTCTGGGTCTCGCGATGCACGAACCCACGCGGTGAGCTGGGCGAGGGTCGAATCGGGTGCCTCGTCGAGCGCGGTTTGCAGCGCATACGGGAGCTTTCCGTAGTCACGGAACAGCTGGACCGCGGCAGGCCCGGACAGCGTGCTGGGCGGCAGCGCGACGAGTGCTGAGGGCGCCGATGCGTCTCGTGGCCATGCTCGGAGCCACAGGCGCTCGGCGACCTGCAGGTCCCCCGCGTTCGCGGCGATGTGGCCTTCGACGTGGAGCCGCCGAGAATGGTCGGCCGGCATCTGCTCGAGCAGCGCCGTCGCGGCCGCTGTATCACCCGCCTCCAGTCGTCCACGAGCTGCGAGCGCGAGCAGGAGCGATCGCGCGGGCTGGGGCGCATCCGTCGCGAGGACTTCGTAGATCGCTGCAGCCTCAGCGGGGTCATCGCGGAAGACCGCCTCGGCGGCTGCTGCCATCCGCCAGCTCCACGGGGCATCGGGATCCGTCGATGGTTCAGCGTCATCGTCTCCGTACCACGTGTCGTCTCCGGGCCAGGCCGGGTCGAGCCATTCGGCGTCGACGAACCCGGTGTCGATTCCGTTGCGCGCGTCGCCGAGGCGCAGCTGCAGGGCCGCCAGCGTCCATGGATCGAGCGTGGGTCCGTACAGTCCGAGCGCGGCTGCAACGTCTTCGAGTCGCCCCTCGTGGAACAACACGCCGACGTAGACGCGCAGGAAGCTCGACGACAGCGCGAGGGTGGTGTCGTCTGCTCCGAGGACGGCGGCCCTGGATGCTGCGTCGAGTTCGTCGGGCCAGGCGGCGTCGATGAGGACGTTCGCGGCCGGGTTGTTTAGGCCATACCGGCCGATCTCGCTCTTCGATGCGTTGACGGTCTCCGTATACAGACGCAGGCAGTCCTCGTCGGAGCCGCCCGTCGTCACGCAGAGATCGAACCGGTCCGCCGTGGTGCCCAAGCGCGCTTCGACCCATGCACGGTCGCTCCGGGACAGGTCGTCCGCGACGCGAATGCGCAGCAACTGGCCCGGCGCGAGGTCGTGGTCGCGCAGGGCGACGCGGCGCCGGGTCGCGCCCAGCAGCATGCGTTGCACGCTCTCGCTTGCGGCCGGCGCTCGCTGCCAGCCCATGCGATGCACTTCGAGTCGGTGCAGCAGACGGTCGGCCGAGAGGGTCGCGGCCCCCTCATGCGCTTCGCGCCAGGCCGTGTAGCGACTCTCGTCACCATTGGCGGCGATCGCAAGCGCCGCGATCAATGCCGCGACATCCCGCTGTTCGTCGGTGGACCAGCGGGCTTCGTCTTCGTTCACCAACGCGAGGGCATCGCCGGGAAGGTGGGCACGAAGCAGGACCGAGGCGTAGTGCAGGGTCGCCGCGGGGGCATCGACGAAGGTCTCTGCCCGGCGTCGCGCCCGAGCAAGCGTGCTCAAGGAGACGTAGTTCTCGGCCACGTCGGCGAGTACGTCTGGGTCCTCGACGAGTGTGCCGGCCCGGTTGGCGGCGCGTAGCTGCAGCAAGATTCGGGCGCGCAGGTCCGTGGGATCCTGTTTCGCGTTGATGGCCGCGAGCTCGGTGGCGAGCTGCGACATCGTGCCCTGCTCGAGTTCGTCCGTGAGACGCCGCCACCGGGCGTCGTTGGCCGTGATGTCATCGTGCCGGAGGACGGCGTTGGGAATCGTGCGGGTGTCGAAGGGCCCGGTGGAGACCGTTCGAAGCTTTGGCAGCAGCGCCAGGTAGAGCTCGACGTCCTTCTCGGCGCTGGGCAGGAGCAGCCGAATCGCGGCGGGTTCGACCCAGCGCGCGTGCTCGAGGCCCCACAGAACGTCGCGCCGTCGGGGTCGACGGCGGGTGGTCACGGCACGGAGCAAGAGGTTGCCGTCGTCGAACCTGCGCGCGACCTCGACGGCCAGCGTGGCCGCATCGTCGAGGTTGCGTCGTGCGGCCCGCGTAGGCTCGCCGCGCGCCTGCACCATCTGAAGCTGCAGACCGGCATCGTCGAGCCACGCGGAGGCATGCTCGACGGCGTCGCTGCGATGCCCGAGGTCCATCGCCAGGGTCGTGCGGCCTTCGTGGTCGTCCCAAGCGAGCGCGGCGTGGCGCTCGAGCAGTCTTGGCGTGAGCGGACGTGGGCTCTCGAGGCGCCCTGCGCAGGCGCCGAGAACCCAAAGCAAGCACAGCGACAGCGCGCGGACGTACGTCACCCCTCCCGCGTATCACGCGGGCGGGCACCGTGCCCAGCGCCGACACGGGCGAGGTTCACCCGGCGGAAGCGACTTCAAGGCCGGCGGCAATCTTGCTCATCTGCGTGGCCAAGCGGATGTCGAGCGCCGTGATGCCCCCGGCGTCGTGTGTCCATAGTTGGACCTCCACCTTGCCGTAGACGTTGTACCAGTTGGGGTGATGGTCCATCGTCTCGCAGACCATCGCGACGCGGACCATGAAGCCCATCGCGGCGGAGAAGTCCGGGAACTCGAAGCGCCGGTTGAGCTGGTTTGCGCTGACCTGCCACCCGGGAAGGTCGGCGAGGAACTGGGCTACGGTCTCGTCGCTCAATCGCGGGTTGCTCATCTCCGCCACTATAGAAGTTGGGTGCTACGCTGCGGCCATGAAGTTGACTTGGTTGATGGTGGCAACGTTGGGTTTGTGCGCGTGCGGGCCGGCGGTGGACACGGATGAATCGCAGGGCGATGGGGGTACTTCAGGTGGTCCGCAGACGGGGTCGACGAATCCGAGCACCGCGGGGATGCCCCAGCCGGACCCAGACACCGGCGCAGCGCCGAACCCGGTGACCTCGACCACCTCGGCGACATCCGTCCCTGGCTCGACGGTCACGACCGAGTTCGGCAGCGACGATTCTGGAGATAGTGGCGACGTCGACCTGCCACAGTCGCGCTCGTACTTGATCGCGCTGACCGCCACGCCCATCTCGCCGGACACGCCGTTTCAGTTCGTGGGCGAGGTGTCGACCGATGGTGTCGTCGCGACCTTTGCCTTGATGCCGCTGTCGCTCGACGTCGGCTCGACCGACAGCCCGCGCGAGCTGCTTCCGCCTCCTCTGGTGTTCGAGAACATCGCCGTCGACAATGACGGCTTCTTTGCGTTCGAGGCCCCCGAGGTCCAGATCACCGGGGCAGCGAACCCAATCACGGCGTCCGACATCTTCGCCAACCTCTCGATCGAGGCGCAGTTCCAGGGCGAGAAGATCTGCGGCCGCGCCGGCGGGGAGGTCATCTCTCCGATCAAGCTCGACTTGACCGGGAGCACGTTCTCGGGTGTTGCATTGCTCGACGATGGGCCGCTTCCGCCCGTGGCCGACGCGCAGTGCCGCTGACACGACGCTGCTCGATGCGGCACCGTATCGAGCATGGTCGGGCTATCGTCGTCGTTGATTCTCGCGCTTCTCTCCGCCGGGCCCGCAGCCGTCGCAAGGTTCTCGATGACGCGGTTGCCCACGCGCGTACGCACTACGAGTGGTTCCACGCGCACGAGGGGATCGGCGGCATGGGGTCGTGGCCATCCTGAAGGGCATTCGCACCGCGCTCGCAGCGATTCGCGTCGCGCTCGAGGGCTGAATCGCTGCATCGCTTCGGCCGGCGTGAATCAAGATCGGTTCGACCGATATGCACCGAACTGTGGTGCGATACGGATCGCCGAGCCACCCGAGGTCAACGTCCAGGTCATGCAGAGGCGGCTCGACGGGCTCGACGACGCCTGAGCGTAGACGTGAAAAAGCCGGAGTCCGCGCAAAGGCGGAGCTCCGGCTCGTGCGGCGCGAGGGCGGCTCAGGTGGCGGAGAGCTTCTTCTTGAGCTCTTCGAGCTGCGCGTCGATCTCGGCGGCGTTGGAAGCGTCTTCGACCTCTTCGTCCGAAGGCGGCGGCGCGGCGTCACCGGCTGCGCTTGCGGCCGGCTCGTCGTCGACTTCACCGGCGAGCGCACGGCGCTCGCGCTCGGCTTCGGCGGCTTGCAGGGCCATCTTCGACTTGAGGGCGGCCAGGTCGTCATCGACGCCGCTGCTGGCCTCGAGCGCCTTGAACTGCG
This sequence comes from uncultured Nannocystaceae bacterium, assembly GCA_964432695.1. GTDB lineage: Bacteria > Myxococcota_A > Polyangia > Nannocystales > Nannocystaceae > CAJXVA01. Next base: position 69 of record CAYSPB010000146.1, on the reverse strand, counting down.
ACTCGAGCGTGGCCTCCGGAAGCGCCCCGCCGATCTCGGCCGTGGCTTCGGCTTCGGCTTCGATCTGGG
>CAYSPB010000145.1:0-15876 GCA_964432695.1 uncultured Nannocystaceae bacterium | reverse complement strand
CCGCCAGCGTGCGATCCGCGTTGCGGTTCTTCGCCGCAGCATCCGCCAGCGTGCGATCCGCGTTGCGGTTCTTCGCCGCAGCATCCGCCAGCGTGCGATCCGCGTTGCGGTTCTTCGCCGCAGCATCCGCCAGCGTGCGGTCCGCGTTGCGCTTCTTCGCCGCGGCGTCCGCAAGCGTGCGTTCGGCGTTGCGCTTCTTCGCCGCCGCCTCGGCCAGGCGCTTCCGGGCCACGGCCTCGGCAGCCGCGAGCACCCGCTCGGACTCCCGACGTTTGGCCTGCGCGGACTTCTCGGCCGTTGCGAGCTTTGCATCGGCCGCGCGACGGTCTGCCTCCGCCTGTTCGCGCTCTGCCGTTGCTTTTTTCAGTGCCCGGCGGACCTTGAGCCGGTTCGACTTCGCGTCCCCCAGCTCGGCCTGTGCGGCCTCTTCGGCCGCCCGCGCGCGGGCCTCCGCGGTCCGGGCACGCTGCGCGGTCGCCTCGGCTGCAGCGAGTTTCTTCTCCGCCGCCACCGCGCGCGCCTCTGCAGCCTTGGCTTCGGCGCTGGCCTTCGCTTTCAGGCGGCTCGCGTCGGCTTCGGCCTTCGCGGCCCTGCGCTGGGTCGATTCGAGTTCGGTCCGCCGCTTCTCGGCGCTCTTGCGGGCGAAGTACGCCTCGGGTGGGACCTCCCGGGGCGTGACCGTAACGACGAGAGCGTCCCCGTCGGGCACCACGATGTAGCTGGCTTCACGCTTGAGCTCGACCACGACGCGCACGAGCTTCGCGTCGCGCTCGGAGACGCCGCTGACCGTGACGCGCCCGCAGGCCCACGTGTCCAGCGGGACGTGCGGTACCACCGAGCCCTTGGCGCTCTTGGCGATGTCGACCACCAAGCGGTCGGGGTCTGCCAGTCGATAGACGTTGAACGTCGGCTTGTTCGTACCCTGCAGACGAAGAATCGTGGTTCCGTCGTCGAGTTCCTCGACGGCGAGTCCGTCGACTCGGTTCGTATTCGCCAGCAGCTGGGGAAGCACGGCGCTCGCGTGGAGCCCGGATGCCGCCGCCTGCTGGGGCTGGAGGGTCAGCAAGAGAGAGGCAGGGGCGCACAACAGGCACAGCGGCGTCCAGCGACGCGCCCGGGGGTATTTTTTGCTCGAGCGCGTCATCACTTCGACGGTCCTCGCTCAGTCGGTTCGTAGGTAGATCGCGCGACGTTCGCCACGCTGCAGGTTGAGGCTGCTTCCCAAGTCATCGTCTACAACCTCGATCTCGACATAGTCCCGATTGACGGCGGCGAGCTTGACCTCCGCACTGGAGAAATACTCACCTTGTTGAATCGTCTTGGATTTACCGTCAGACGCCAAAAAAAGAGCGCGTGGGACGACCCCGCGGCCGTTCACGATACTGATCAGCTTCAGGTCTTCAAATGCGTAGGCCGCCATCCTTACGCGACGCTCCGCGCGAACGCTGGTGGCAGGAGGCTCCGGCAAGGCGTCCTCACCCGCGACAAAGCTCAAGAACGGGTCACGGCGGCGCTGGAACGACTTGCTGTCGAGGGCAACCGGGGGCCGCGGGGGCCCTTCGTCGACGACCTCATCGTCGTCGCCGGCTTTGGGTGCCACCTTCGGCCCGTCTTTCTTCTTCGATTTTTTCTTCCCGTCGGCGCCCAAACCGCGCTGCGTCGACGTGGGCGCGTCCTCCTCGCAGCCGACGGCCGCCGCGGCCAGCAGACACGCGAGCAGCATTTTCACAGTGTTCGAGGTCTGCATGACTATTTCTTTCTCCGGCTACGGCGGCTTCGCTTTTTCTTGCCGCCCTCGGACCCAGCCGACCGTTCCGCGTCGGTGAGGAAGCGGTACGTCGCCGCCTCGAAGCTCAGCTCGAGCAGCGGGGCACCATCGCCCGCCCGCGCATCGTTGTTGGTACGGCTGCGCAGGACGAGGTTGTCGACGCTGACGATCCGCCCCTTGTTCTCGCGACCGAGTTCATACATGCGGCGGAAGAACTCGCCGGCTTGTCCCCACGTACCGGTGGCCTTCACCGACACCGGCAGCCGGGCGTAGAAGTCCTCCTTCTGCTCACCTTCGGGCGTCCAGCTCTCGACCGTGAGGCCGACCGTCCGCGCCTGCTGCTGGAACGTCTGCATGAGGTTGTCCACGGACGACTTGCTCGTCGGCAGCACGGCAATCTCTTGCTGAAGCTCCGCTTCGACGGCGGCTTGCTTGCGCTGGCGTTCGAGGAAGTTCTCCTGCTCGGCCTTGACGCGCTGGAGTTCTTTGTCGGCCTTGGCAACGGCCTGCTTCGCCCCCTCGTGGGAGTCGAGCGCGTCTTGATAGAAGATGAAGAACCATCCACCGACGATCAGCGCGCCGAAGACGATGAAGGCGACGATCCGCTGCCAGATCGGGAGTTTTGCGAACTGTTCCATCCGTCGGTCTCCTTCAGTTCCACCGCCGAACCTGGACGTTGAGTTTCCAGGTCAGGTAGCGCGCGTCGTTCTCGTCGGTGGGGTTGCCTTCACGTTGGAAGTCGGGGTTGCTCGATTCACCGAAACGAGCGCTAGCCCGCAGTCGACGGGTGAACTCGGACAGGTCGGCGGCGTCGCGTGCCTGCCCCTCGATCGCCAGCGTCTGGCCGTTTTGCTCGATCGAGCCCAGCCAGAGACCGGTCGGGTCCCACTTCTCGTTGATCGCGCTCTGCGGGTCTGCAGCAATGCCAGCCCGGTACTTCTCCTCGTCGCGGTCTGGACCACCGCCCTGGGCTGCGTCGGTCAGGATCATCGCCAGCTCGTACATGACGAACACCGGCGTCCGGCGCTTTGCGTTGAGCTTCTTCTTGGCCAGCCGCATCTGCTTGACCTGCTCTTCGCGCGCCTTGAGGCCTTCCTCGTCGATCTCCTTCTTGATCTTGTCGGCCTCTTTGTTCTTCGTCGCGGCCAGCTTTCGCTGCGCGTCGGCGGCGTCCTCTTCGATGGTCTGCAGCCAGTAGCAGACGCCACCGATGGCGGTCCATCCGATCACCATGCCCAGCAGCCAAACCTGGGCGCCCTGGACGGTGCCACCGGCATCGGCCGAGGGCGCAGCCGAGCGAGAACGCTTCTTCTTCGTTGGGGCGAGGTTGATCCGGATCATTGGGAGTCCCCTTGGGCCCGCAGCGCGAGCCCGAACGCAATGGTGGCGACCGGCGCGTTGGCGCGAAGGTAGTCCACGTCGAACCGGCGACTGTCGACGGCCACCCGCGCAAACGGGTCGATGATCTCGACCGGAATCCGCGAGCGATCCTGAATCGCCTTGGGAAGCTGTGGCACGAGCGAGGAGCCACCCGTGAGGTAGATGCGCGAGAGCCGAGCGTCGACCGCGTCGTTGATGTAGAAATCCAGCGATCGCTGGAACTCCTCGGCGACCTGCTCGGAGACCTGCGCGAGGATCGTGTGGACCTCTTGGGGGACCACGTCCGCCGCCGCACCCATCGCCGCGATCGCGCCGCCAACTTTGTAGGCTTCGGCGCCGTCGATCGGGACCGCGAGTTGTCGCTGGATCGCCTCGGTGTAGGTGTTTCCACCTGCGCCGATGTCGCGGTTGAACGATGGCCGACCGTCGGAAACGATCGACATCGTCGAGAAGCTCGCGCCGACGTTGACGATGGCCACGGTCTCGCCCGCGACGAATCCAACCCCGCCCTCGACCGCGTTCTGCAGCGCCAGCGCGGCAGCGTCCACGACGACGGCATTGAGGCCGGCATCGCGAACCGCGGCTTGGTACTGCTGCATGATGTCGCGCTTGGCCGCGACGAGCAGAACTTCCATCTGCCCCTGCGGCGTCTGGCCGATCAGCACCTCGTGATCGACGACGACCTCATCGCGGGGGAACGGAATGTTCTGCTGAACTTCCCACTCCATCTGCTCCTCGAGCGCGTTGCCGTCCATCGCGGGGATGGTCAGGCGCTTGAGGATGACCGCATTGCCGGACACCGCGATCGAAACGCGCTTGCCCTTGAGTCGGATGCGGCGCGAGAGGTTGCGGATCGCGTCGACGAGTGCGCCGTGATTCATCACCGCCCCATCGACGATCGTCTGCGGTGGCACCGGCTCGATGCCGAAGTTCTGGAGCGTCAGATCTCGCCGCCCCACCTTGAGCTGCACGAGCTTGATCGCCGAGCTGCCGATGTCGATTCCGATACACTGCTTACTCATCGGCGGGCCTCCACCGTCCAGTGTACGCGCGTCCGCCGGGGCAGCGCGCGCACCACGTTGTAGGCAGCAAGGGCACTCGGCCCCTGCTGCGCGTTTTGTTCGTCTCGCTGATTCGTGCCGCGCTCATCCATCGCGACGCGCGACGGCGTGCGATGTGGTGAGCGCGCCGAACTCAGCCGAGGTCGACGTCCGGGAACACTTCGGCTGCAGCGACCGGCTGCAGACCGAGTGCCTCGAGAATCTTGCGCTTGGTGTCCATGCGGCACGGACACCCCGACTCGACGCGGTCGATGGTCAACGGGCTCACGCCGGCACGTCTGGCCAGCTCGGCCTTGCTCATCATTGCACGCTGACGGAGCTTGCGAACGTTGTTGGGATGCGTCCCCGCATTCGGCCGCGAACGCGTGCTGCGTTTGCGAGCCGGAGCGGGTGCTGGCTCGGGGGCGGGTGCGGTCGGGGCCGTTTCTTGGCCCGCAGGCGCACGCGCAGCCTCGCCCATGCCGTTGGCTGGCGTGGCGGCTTCGCCCGACGCGGAAGCGTCGCCCCGCGTCGCCGCGGGGTCGGAGAGCTTGGTCTCCTCGTTCGGTTCGGGATCCATGCGTCTTGTGCACGTACATTCTCGGCCCCGAAGGAAGGTCAGTCAACGCGTAGATTCCGCTTCAGTGATATGTAAAAGAAATGAAGTGATAGGGAATTGATACGTCATTTTAGTGAATTCCCTGCGCATTAGCCGCAGACTCACAAGGTTCATGACGGGGTCAACCCCATGACTTCATTCGGGAAAACGGCGTTTTCCAAAGGCCCACGAACGGGTCTGCTGACGCACACCGCAGAGCATTTCACGCCGCAGTGATGCATCCCAAAAAGTGAGGCAATTCCTCTCGGCGATGGCCGCGATCCCCATCGGATTCGCGCCGACCGGCCGCCGGGCACTGCCCGCGTGCGCAGCGACGCTGCGCGAATTGCACGTAGGTCAGGAGAGACCGAAGTCTTTGATCTTGTAGAGGAGCGCGCGGTGGCTGAGGTCGAGCAGCTTCGCCGCGTGCGTCCTGTTTCCGTCGGTTTTCCCCAGCGCGCGAAGAATGAACTCTCGCTCCAGCGCACGCGCGGCACGCTTCACCGACAGGTCGTTCACGGGGAAGTTCATCGCGAACGTCTCACCCCCTGGCCCACTCCGGGCACGCGTTCGTTCGGGCAGCGCTTCGACGCCCACCACGGTGCCCTCGGCCATCACCGACGCGTGCTCGATGGTGTTCTCCAACTCCCGAACGTTACCGGGCCAGTCGTAGCCGACGAGCATCTGCAGAGCATCAGGCGACACCCCTGCGATCGCGGTGCCGAGCTTTCGGTTGGTGGAGGCGATGAAGCGGTCGACCAGCGGAGCGATGTCGTCCTTGCGCTCCCGCAGCGGCGGCACCTCGATGGGCATGACGTTGAGCCGGTAGAACAAGTCCTGCCGGAACGAGCCGTCATCGACCATCGCGTGCAGATCGCGTGATGTGGCTGCCACCACGCGCACGTCGATCGACAGGTCCTTCGTGTCACCGACGCGTCGGATTTCCTCTTCCTGCAGCGCCCGGAGCAGCTTCACCTGCAGCGGGGGCGGAAGCTCTCCGATCTCGTCGAGAAAGAGCGTTCCGCCTTGCGCCTCCTCGAACAGGCCGCGCTTGTCCGCTGCCGCATCGGTAAACGCGCCTTTGACGTGGCCGAACAGCTCCGACTCGAGCAAGGGCTCGGGAATGGCACCGCAGTTGACGGCCACGAACGGCTTGTCGACCCGCGGGGAATGCTCGTGAATCCCGCGCGAGCTGAGTTCCTTGCCCACCCCGCTCTCACCCAGCACGAGGACGGTGGTCTTGAACGCCGCCACTTTGCGAACGGTCCGCGCCACCGCCTTCATCGCGTCGCTTGCGATGAGCATGGCGCCGAGGTGATCGGTCGCCTCGGCGTGCTCCTGCAAGCGAGCCCGCAGGACGGCGTTTTCGCGACGAAGCCGCTCGCGCTCCTGTGCCTTGCGCAGGGCGAGGACGACCTCGTCCTGCTTGAACGGCTTCGAGATGTAGTCGTACGCACCACCGTGCATCGCCTCGACCGCGAGTTCGACGCTGCCGAACGCACTCATCACGATCACGGTCAGATCCGGCCGGTGCTCCGCACACCACTTCACCAGCGCCAGACCACCGTGGCCGGGCATCCGGACGTCGGTGAGCACCGCGTCGACCGGATTGATGCGAACGTGCTCGATGGCCGCCTCCGCGCTGTCGGCCTCAGCGACTTCGAGGCCCTCTCGCCGCAGCAGAATCGTCAGCATGTGACGCACGGGCTCCTCGTCGTCGACGACCAGGATCCGCGAGAACGCATCGAAGTCAGCCGGCGTAGAGGTGGTCACCGACGAAGTGTCGCCCGAGCGGCGAGTCCGACTCAAGCCGGGGTGTTCCCTCGCCGTGCGCTTGGTACCCTGCTTCGTCATGGCTGACCCAGCCCTTGCCGTAGATCCGCGGCCCATCGCGAGAGGCGATGCGGACGCCGGTGTGCTGCTGCTGCACGGGCTCACCGGTACGCCGCACGAAGTCCGCGTGCTCGCGGACGCGCTCCACGACGCGGGTTATTCCGTCCGCGCGCCTCTGCTCGCCGGACACACCGACCTCGACGCGCTCGAGCGCAGCACGTGGCGAGACTGGTACGACTCGGCCCGCGAGGCCTTCGACACGCTTCACGACGGCGGGACCCGCAAGGTCGTGGTGCTTGGATTCTCGATGGGCTCCCTGCTGGCGCTCCGCATGTCGGCGCTGCGCGCGGCCCACGTCGAGGGCGTCATCGCGATCTCGGTCCCCTTGCGCTTCACGTGGTGGCAGCGGCGCGCCATCGTAGCAATGGCCAAGCTGCGAGGCAGCGCCGTGGGCAGCGTCGTCGGGGTCCTTCCCAAGGATGGAGGCCCGGACATTCGAGTCATGCGCGAGGTCGACGACTCCCCCAGTCTCGAAGGCTTCCCCTACCCCGCCCTCGCCGAAATGATGGCGTTGCAAGACGAGGTCGTGGAGCTACTGCCCCATGTTCGAGCCCCTGCGCTGCTCGTGCACGGGCGATACGACCACACCGCGCCCGTCGAGCTCAGCGCCGAGGTCTCGCAAGCGCTCGGCAGCAGCCGGGTCGAGCGCGAGATTCTGCCCCGTTCCTTTCACGGTGTCGGCCTCGATCTCGACCGGGAGCGAGCCGCCGCCGCCATCGTTCGCTTCGTCGACTCGCTCGACCTGCCCCGCTCCTCGCTCGCACACCGCCCATGACGACCGCGCAACCCGACCTGATCCTCGCCATCGACCAAGGCACCACCGGCAGCACCTGCTTGCTGGTCGACCGCACCTTCACGGTGCACGGGCGGGCGACCGTCGAGTTTCCCCAGCACTTTCCCAAGCCCGGTTGGGTCGAGCATGACCCCGAGGAGCTTTGGCGCTCCGTGTGCAGTGCGATCGAGCAGGCGCTCAAGGGCGTGCACGGAAACGCATCGCGCATCGCCGCGATTGGCATCACCAACCAGCGTGAGACCTCGCTGCTTTGGGACCGCAAGACGGGGGCAGCGCTGCATCGCGCCATCGTGTGGCAGGACCGGCGAACCGCCGAGCGCTGCCAGGCGCTGCGCGACGCTGGGCACGAAGACGCCATTCGAGCCGAGACCGGGCTGGTCATCGACCCCTACTTTTCCGGGACGAAGCTGGCCTGGGTGCTCGACCACGTCGCGGGCGCCCGCACCCGCGCCGAAGCCGGCGAACTCGCGGCCGGCACCATCGATACCTACCTGCTGTGGCGACTCACCGCCGGTGCGGTTCACGCGACCGAGCCGAGCAACGCTTCACGCACCATGCTCTGGCCGCTGCAGGGCGGTGGCTGGAGCGACACGCTGTGCGAACGCATCGGCGTGCCCAAGGCCGTGCTGCCCGACGTGTTCCCGTGCGCGCATCGGTTCGGCGAGACCTCCGGCGTCCCAGGCTTGCCCGACGGCATTCCGATCACCGGCATTGCAGGCGATCAGCAGGCAGCCTTGTTCGGTCAGGCTTGCTTCAGCCCCGGCGAAGCCAAGTGCACGTACGGCACCGGCGCCTTCGTCATGATGAACACGGGGGAGAAGGTCGTCCCCTCGAGGCACGGCTTGCTGACGTCGGTGGCGTGGCAGTTGGGTGATGCGACGACCTACTGTCTCGAGGGGTCATCCTTCATGGCCGGTGCCGTCGTCCAGTGGCTACGAGACCAGCTGCAGTTCATTACCAGCGCCTCGGAAGTAGAAGCTCTGGCTCGCTCGGTCGAAGATAGCGGTGGCGTCGTCGTCGTGCCGGCGCATGCGGGGCTGGGCGCGCCGCACTGGCGCCCGAACGCACGCGGCTTGATACGCGGACTCACGCGCGGCACCGGTCGCGCGCACATCGCTCGCGCCACCCTCGAAGGCATAGCGCTGCAGATCGCCGAGCTTCTCGACGCGATGGCAGCCGACCTCGGCGCTCCGTTGTCTGCCCTCAACGTCGACGGGGGCGCCGCTGCGAACGACCTCCTCATGCAGATGCAGGCCGACCTGCTCGGCATCACGCTGCGACGTCCGACGATGCTCGAAGCCACGGCGCTGGGCGCCATCTCGCTGGCGGGGTTGGGTGCAGGCATGTGGAGCGACACCGAGGCCTTGCGCACCGCGTGGGTCGAAGACCGGGCGTTCGAACCCAGCGGCGACGGGGATACGCTGGCATCACTGCGCGCCGCGTGGGCCGAAGCGGTCGCGGTAGCCTGAAGATTCGGGCAGCCGACCGATCGTGAGCACGCGGTCGGCCGGCTTCGTGCTCACCCACTGCTCCGCGTCGAGGAGCCCCGCTTCGCGCCACGCAGCAAACCGCTCGACGGCGTGAAACACCGCGCGGGAACGTCGTCGCGCCGAGAACCATCGGCTGCCGATCGTCTCCGAGGACATCGCGACCATCTCGACGATGCGCCGACCGGCCATGGAAGGTGCCAGCGTCGACGGAGACTCGCCCGGCAGCGAGGTCAGTAACACCACGACCGCCGCGTCGGGGCACTCCGCGAGCGTGGGCCACTGCGCAGCAACCTTCTGCACGAACCGCGAGGGCATCCAGTCGGGCAACGTCCAGACCGCGATGGGTCGGTCTCCCGCGAGCTTGGCCGCCACGTGCCCCAGCGGTGGGCACAAGAGGTGATCGGGAAAGAGCACCGCCGTGGACCCTACGACGTACTCTCTCTCCATGCATCGCTTCGACGCTGGCGTTCGTTCGAAGGACCCGCCCAAGGCGCAGTGGCTGTGCCGGGCCCACGCCGCGGGACTGCCGGTGCCCGACGGCATCGTGCTGCCGATGGACGCGGCCCCACCCGGCCCCGAGGACCTCGAGGCGATCCTCGCCGACGGTCCCCTGATCGTCCGCGCCGCGCTGCATGGCGAAGACACCGTGAACGGCTCAGCCGCGGGCTTGGGCGCATCAGTGGCGGGCCTCGCGACGTCGCAGGCGGTCTACGCGGCACTCGCCACCGTCCGGGACGCCCGAGCAGACCCCTGGCTCGTCCGATATCGCGGCGCCGTCGCGCATCCGGGCGATGCCGTGCTGATCCAGCGCGAGGTTCCCCGCGCAGCGCTCCTGGTGGCCGCGTTGCTGCCCGACGGACTCGACTACGTCGAGGTTCACGTCGGTGCCGGCGAGGTGCTGGCGCAGGGGCAAACGCCCGCCTTCGCCGGCCGCGTCCAGCGGTGGGACCACCCCGCGCGGTCGGAGGTTCGCGCATGCATCGAAGCGATTCGCACCGGGCTTCCCCCCGCCGCGCATGGCTACGACGTGGAGTTGGTCGTCGACCCCAGCGCGCGGGCGCACGTCGTTCAAGTGCGCCCGCTGACCCGCGATCTGCAGGCCGACGCCACCGCGTTTCTCGAAGCCGTGCACGCCGCCGGCGACGGTCCGCGCCTGCGCGGTGTGCAGGTCCTCGATGCCGAACACAACCCAGCGCCGCTCTCCCCGGCGCACGCATCGCTGATGGCCTGGCTCGCTGAAGCCCGGCCGTCCTCCGGTGGCCTGGTCACCTTGGCGGGGTGGCTGTACCTCGGCCGCCGCGTTCGTGAACTTTCGGGGACGCCATCGGCACCGGTGCTCTCGCCCCTCGACGCGCTTCGACGGCTTCGCGACGTCGAACTCGTCGGTGCCCGCGCACGGCTGAATGCGCTCCGCGATGGACTCGACGAAGCGCGCCACCCCGAGCTGCGGACGCGGCTGTCGCGGGCGCTCGATGCCTTCGTTGCGATGATCGACGTCTACCTGGGCGTGCTCGTTCCCGTCCGGGCAGCCGCAGGTCGAACGCTTGCGACCGCGCCCGAGGCCCCGTACACCTTGCGCGGCCGCGCGGCGCATGCAGACGTCCTGCCTGCGGCCTGGGACATTGCCGCGCCCGCGCTCGGCGAGCTCGCGTCGTTCGATACCACGCACGACGCAGACGCACTCCCCACCGATCCCGTCGCGGCCGCGGTGCTGCTCACCGAATGGGACGACCACTTGTTCGCGCTCGGGCTCGCGCCGCTTCGCCACGTCTACCGAGCCGCCGGCACGGTGCTCGGGTTGGGTGACCGCGCCTTCGGTCTGACGCTGCAGCAGCTCGACGCCGCGCTCGCCGCCCAGGGTTCGGCGGACCTTGGGTCACCGAACCCTGGGTCTTCCTACCCTGGGTCTTCCTACCCTGGGTCACCGAACCCTGGGTCTTCCTACCCTGGGTCACCGAACCCTGGGACACGGATACCTGAGCCCGTCCCTGGGTCTTTCGACCCTGAGTCGAACGTCTCCGGGTCTTCGGACCCTGGGTCTTCGGACCCTGGGTCTTCCGCCCCTGGGTCTTCGGACCCTGGCTCCGTCGCGGATGCAGCGCTCGCTCGCACGGCACGATGGGCCACCCTTCGCCCGCCCGCGATGCTCGATGAGGGCATCCCGCTCCCGGCCCTGCCCCGCCACCACCTCCGCGGAATCGGGTTCGGACGGGACGTGGAGGGTCCGCTCGCGCAGCGGGTCGACCTTGAAGACTTGCTCCGACGACCGCCCCCGCCGGACGCAATCGTGGTCCTGCCTGCGCTGACGGCCCAGGCCGCGCTCGCCCTCGACACGCTCGGCGTCCGCGCGGTCTGTTGCGAACACGGCGGCGCGATGAGTCACGCGGCGTTGATGATGCGCGAGCTCGGGCTGTCCGGCTTGGTCGGCTGCTCCGGATGCACCCGCCTGCCCGAGGGCACCACGGCGGCGGTCGACGTCCGGACGGGCCGGCTTCAGATCGCGTCTTCGGTGACGCTCGGGTCCTGACGCTGCGCCTGCTTGGTCGCGGCGGCCTGCTGCGCCTTGGCCTCCGCGCGCCGGCGGGCAATCGGCGCGCCGCCTCCGGACCGCTTGCCGTTCACGCGCTCGCGCAGGTCCTTGCCAACCTTGAAGAATGGCAGGCGTTTCGGTGCGACGTGAACCGTGTCGCCCGTTCGCGGGTTCCGCCCTTCGTACGCCTTGTACTGGCGCACGGTGAAGCTGCCGAATCCACGGATCTCGATGCCTTCGCCGCGTTGGAGGGCCTCGACCATCGAATCGAACACCGTGTTCACGACCAGCTCGGCCCGCCCCTTCGTAAGGCCCGTCTCCTGGGCCAGGACTTCAATGAGCTCGGATTTCGTCACTGCTCGCCAACCCCGCGTTGAGCGCCCTTCTGGGCCCGTCGCTGCGTTCGGACGCGATCGTAGAGGGAAAGCCTCTGAGATCTCAAGGGAAATTCTATCGGCGCGCGCGCTGGGACCGACGAGAGGCCGTAGAGGCCGTTTCTCCGGGCCCTCGCGCAGGTTTCGCGCCTCTCAGCCCTTCGGTGGAAGGGCGGGAAGGCGGCTCGGCGCCTCTGGCGCGTATCGATAGTCGTAAAAGAAGCGGAAGCGATCGCAGCTGTGCCGGCTGTAGTAGTCGACCACGTCGACCCATCGCGTGGTGCCATCCTTGATCGCCTGCGCGAGCCCGCCCCGGTCGACGGCTTCGCACATGCCGACCCCGCCCGGGGGCGCGTGTGACGTCGCGGTGAGTGAGTCGTGACCGGCGGCTCTGGCCGGCACGCGCGACAGGTAGCGATACCCAAGTACAGAGATTTCGAGCACCTCCGCCCGGTCGACGCGGATCTTTCCGCCGCCGGCACACACCACGACCTCCGCGATCTCCCCGGGCATGAGGGCCATCGCGTTGTGCTGGCGCGCACCACGTACGTCGCACTTGCCTCGGTCGTGCGACCGGACCCGAGCGACATAGGCGATCGGAGTATCCGAGACGTTCTCGATCTGGGCGATCGAGTGTCGCGCGGAGACCGTCGCACCGAGCTTCTGGTAGCTGACCTTGTCCAAGACGGCGCGGACCTCGAGGTGCTCCGATCGCCAGCTGCGCCCGGTCCCGAGCACGACCGGCTCCTCGAGCTCCACCGAATACGCCTGTGCCTTCGCCACCGCGTCCGCCTGGGTCGGCGGAATCCCGAAGGTGCGTGCATCCTCTTTGGCGCCATCGACGAACGCCTGCTCGTCGAACGCCTTGCGTCGCGCGGAGTCCGCCGCATCCGCGCGGATCTCCGCCGCGGTCGGCGCGTCCGCCTTGAAGTCTTCGACCCGCGCCCGCGAATCGCGCTCGAGTTTGCCGGACAGATAGACCCCGCTGCCCAGTATTCCGGCGATCGCCACCCCCAAGCCGATACGCGCAGCCAGCATCCGATCGGACGATGCCCGGGGCAGACCCCACACCGCAAGCCCGATCTCGCGATGGAAGGGCAGATCCGCGCAGCGACGAGACCGTAGCGACCGTTTCCCCGGTTTCGGAAAGTGCCAGCGGTCTGTATTCTAAAATAGTCTCGGAAATCCGGGTCGAAGGGGTGTCCTACAGTGCAGGAAGGTTCCTCCAAGTCGGCAATGGCGCACCAAGCGGATCACTTGGCGCTCCCGCTTCAAGCGGGCGGCGCCGCCGGAGGGCAAGTCGCCCCCAAGGCGGATGCATCCAGCGCATGCCTCAGCGCCGAAGAGCGTGACCTCATCGTCCGGGCCCAAGCAGGCGAGCACCGGGCACTTCGCCAGATCTACAACGCGTACAACGCCCAGGTTCGAGCCCACCTCTACCGGCTCCTCGGGCGTGACTGCGAAATCGACGACCTCACGCAGATCGTCTTCGCCCGAGCCTTCAACGCACTCGACAAGTTTCAGGGCAACTCCGCCCTCTCGACGTGGCTGTACCGCATCACTGCGAACACCACCCACAACCTTCTCCGCCAGCGGTTCCGACGGGACCGCGTCAAGACTGCACTGTCCTGGTTCAACGCCGGCCGCGAGGCGGGCCGCGTCAGCACCAGCCGAGTCGAAGCCCGGGATGAAGCCCACCGGATCCTGCAGCGTCTGCAGCCGGACCTCCGCGAAGTCTTCGTCCTCTACCACTACGAAGGTCTCACTCTCCAAGAGATCAGCAACATCCTCGGGAAGCCTGTGTCGACGGTGGGGGACCGTCTGACCCGCGCTCGCAAGAAACTACGGGAGCTGGTCGCGGCCTAGGCCTCGTCCCACCGGAACCGCAACAGGATCCACGATGGCTCAATCAGGAAAAACGCCGACCCGATACGGGTGCCATGAAGCTCGCGAGGATGCGGAGCAGGTCATGGGCAATCGCGCGTCGGCGGAAGTTCGCGCCCTGTACGAGGAGCATCTACGCGGGTGTCGGCACTGCCGACAGATGAACCGCCTGCTCTACGCTGTGTACGAAGGCCCGGTGATCCCCCCCGCGCCCACCGGCGTCGCCGAAGAGAAAGACTTTCACGCCGTGCTCCGCCGCATGCGCACCGAGAAGCCGGCCCCCTGGTATCACACGCTCACGGTTCGAGGCGGCATTGCTGTGCTCGGTGCCAGCGCGGCTGCCCTCGCGCTGTCGCTGGCCGGCGTCACCCCTGCCGCGTTCGGATTCGGCAGCGGAGACGCGGGCACCGTCGACTCGGTCGCTCTCGCGGGCGGCGGAACCGGTGGAGACGCCGGCGCGTTCGCGGGCGACACAGGCGAAGCTCCGAGCATCAAGCACGCCGCGCAGGCATACGGCCGCGTCGTCGCCGGCGCCGCCGCGATGACCGACGGCGACGGCGACAGTTCGCAGTCGAACACGTTCGAAGTCGGCACGCAGTTTGAGGTCGACGCCAACGAATCCCTGCAGATCGGTCTTCTCGGCAAAATGGTCGCCAACGCGACGCCGGGTTCGAAGGTCACGTGGGTCAAGGGCACCGCCTCACTGGTGGAGCTGAAGATCGACGAAGGCATGCTTGCGGTCCGCTACGACCGCGCTGCATCGGACCCGATCCTCCAGGTTCGCACGCCAACGGCCGTCGTTCGCGTCGTCGGCACGGTCTTCACCGTCCAGGTCGAAGAAGACGAAGGCAGCGCGGTCTCGGTGCTGCGCGGACAGGTCGAAGTGCTCGACCCGGTCACCAACCAGACCATCGCGGAAGTCGAGTCGGGCGACCGATACGACGTCGCCAAGGGCAACTACGACACCGTCGGTCGGTTCGAGGTGCAGTCGGCCCTTCCGATCTCGAAGAACGCATCGGGCAGCGACTCGCTCGAAGCCCGCATTCCCGAGAGCTGGCACGTCCCGGGCCTTCCGAGCGACGATGCCAACCGTACGCTCGCCTACGTGCCGGAGCGCTCCCGCGCCAGCATCATCGACGGACCGTCGATTCGCGTCGTTGGGACGACGGGCAACGGAAATGGGTCTGGGCACGCATCGAACGATGCTCCGTCGGAGCCCTTGCCGGTCAAGCCACCTGCGCGCCGGGTCGAAAACGACAGCGACGACATCATCGCGGACCTCATGGAAGGCGCCGCCACGGCCCGTCGCAAGGAGCTCCTTGCAGCTCTGCGAAACTGCCGCGACCTCTACGCCTCCAACGAGACGCGCTACCTCGCGGCGACCTGCATCGGACGCTTCCTCAAGCAGTACGATGACCACCCGCTTGCGGCCGAAGCCTACCTGCTTCGCGGCATGCTGCGCATGGATTACGCGCTCGACTACAAGACCGCCGAGGTCGACCTGGAGACGTACCTCCGCCGCGCGCCCAACGGCCGCCAGGTAGAGAAAGCCCGGTATCGGCTTTGGCTGTCAGCCACCGAAGACGGACGTATCAACGAGGCCCTCAAGCGTGCTCGCACGTACCTCGCGACCTATCCGAACGGCCGTTACGTCGGCAAGATCATCCAGCGCTTCCCAGAGCTGAAGAACTCGCTCTAGCGTCTTGGCGCAGCTCGAGCCTCGAAGGCAGCCCCGCAACGGGCTGTCTTTTTTGTCCGGTCCAGCCTCCTATGCAGGACATCCGAGGAGGCCCTCACGAGCAGCCCAGCTGGACACGGAAGGCGCGCCCCGCGAGGAGACGACGGATATGACACCACGTCTGCTCTCCGGCGGCCACGGGGGCCATGCGGCGCGAGTCCCCCTTGCCGCGCGTCCGAGCGACTGGTGACCGCCGGGCTCGCGCTGGTCAGGAGCCGCCAAGGGTCGAAGCACCACGATGATTCCGAGCGCGACGGCGGAACGAGGCGCTCGCGAACCAACGAAGAAGGGCGCCCCAGTGGGACGCCCTCGTCGAGACCGGAGTGCCCGGCGATGGCCCGGCCCCGGACCTCGATGACCTCGACTACCTCGACTACCTCGACTACCT
>CAYSPB010000144.1:0-15904 GCA_964432695.1 uncultured Nannocystaceae bacterium | reverse complement strand
ACCTTCCCATCGGGTTGGTCTGGGCTGTACCGCTCGTGGGGGTGACCGGCGTCCTGGCACTGGACGAGACCGCGAATGTCTTCGCTTACACGGATGTCGGAGAGTGGGCTGCCGGTGGGGCCCGGCTTTTTGCGTGCGTATCTGTGCTCTTTGCAGAGTTTATCTACTATTTTATCTCGATGGTTCGACGCGAAGAGTATCTGTGGGACTGCTTCGTTCGCCGGGTCTCCGAGCTTCTTTGACCCGCGGACTGGCCCGAAGCGCCGCCATACGCCTTGGCGTGAGTGTCGTGATCCACCCGATATACCTTGCCGGCACTCCCAGCTCCGCGGCGGTCTCCACCGGATTCGATCGTACTTGTTGCTCGAAGTCCGGGTCGTTCAGGAACTGAGCGAGTACGGCTTGTCGGGCTGCAACGTTCATCGACGCCCTTCCTCAGAACTTCCCGCACTCGCGAGAGCTCGCCAAGGAGCACGTCCGGTATCGGCAGCTAATCATCCCACTCTGTGGTTACTGCGCGGAGGTTGGAATATTTACGAGTTGCGAGTCGAAGCAGATCGAGGGATTCCGGTTCCACTGCACTGTCGTGGCTGTCTATCCACAGACCGTGAATCTCGCGTCCGCCGGCTCCATGAATCTGCACGACCCGGTCAAGTGCGAGAGCATCGATATAGCTTACGGCGTCGAATCCATCGTTCCTCGCATTGTAGAGCAGGTTGGTCACGTCCAGGATTGCACCGGCTTGTGCAGCGCTCAGCGAGCGGGAGAACGCTTGCCGCCAGCGCGTACCGGCTGCGCGACCTTGTGCGCCTAGACCGAGGACATCCGCGGGATTCTCCAGCAATAACGGCACCTGGACCCGACGTGTCATCTCCACTGCCTTCTCCGCGAGTACAGCAAGGGCACCCGGCTCGTCCTCGAGCGGCGCAAAGTGTCCGAGTGAGACTCCGCCCGCCGACAAAAAGCAAAGGTGGTCTCTATACCAGCGAACCTGCAGATGGGCCGCGGCCTCTGTGACCGCATCGACGTAGCGAAGAGCGAGACCGTCGGCGTTGCCGTTCCCGAGACTGACCCCGTGCGCGACGGGCGGCCATCGAGACCCGAGCTGACGGTACTTCGCCATCACGCCGCTGCAGTACAGGAGAGCCGCAGGAGTTCTGCGATCCGGGGCTCTCGTACCGAGAGCCCGGTGGCGACGGGACGTGCGTCTCGGCGAGGCGGGCGGCGTCCCACCCCCCAGCTTTGATCACGGCCGCGATCCGCTGTCGGGAGCCGATCAGAGTCAGGCGGTCGAAGGACTAGCTTGGGCATATCGACGCGCGCGCGGTTCGAGCCGCAGCCACGTCGTCGGGGAGATCCGCCGCTTTGTAGAGCCGCAGCGCTTCGGTCAGGAGTGGGCAGGGGTCTTCTGTGGAGGTCGTCGCTTGCAAAGCGCGCGCGAATGCGAATAACGAGCGCGCACGTAGGTGTGGCTCTCGCCCCGGCTCACTGCGCAACTCGACCGCGAGTCGAAGCGGTGCGAGCGCCTGCTGGGCGTCGCCTTGCTCGAGCAGCGCGATGCCCAGCGCGGTGCGGGGATAGGCGCTGTGCACGTGTTCGGGCCCGAGCGTGGCATCCCACATCTCGGCGGCGCTGCGGGAGAACGCCACCGACTCGGCGTAGCGCTTCTGCTTCTCGAGGGTCATACCCAGGTTCGTGAGCGAGCTGGCGATGTGGGGATGCGGCGTCGGCAGATTGGCGCGCCGGATCGCGAGGGCTTTGCGCGCATCTTCTGCAGCGTCGAGCTGATCGGTGTACAGGTACAGCGAGGCGCGGTTGTCGAGGGTCATCGCCACGGCGGGATGCTCGGAGCCCAGGTCGGCCTGACGAATCGACAGCGCGCGCAGCGGTCTCGAGCGCCTTGGGATACTCACGTCGTCGTTCGTAGAGCGCGCCGAGGCTGATGAGCGCGGTGGCGACGAGGGGATGCTCTTCGCCCAGTTGCGTGCGCCAGATTTCGAGCGCGCGATCCAGGGCGGCCTCCCCTTCCTCGTAGCGGCCCAGGTTGATCAGCGCGCCGCCGAGATTGTTCAGAATGTTGGCAGCGTCGGGGTGCGATTCGTCCTCGGTGAGCTCGAGGCGACCGTACGTTGGTAACGATCGACCGCCGGCGCGTAGTCGCCTTTGCCGACGTAAACCGACGCGATGTTGCTCTCGATGCGGGCGCGGCGACGGGCGTCGAGGCGGGAGCGCTCGGCGGCCGCGAGCGCGTGCCGGCCCCACTGTAGCCCGCCGGCCTCGGGGTCGGCCATCTGGTAGCCCTGCACGAAGACCAGGTGCCCGGCAGCGAGCGCCGCGAGCTGGTCGAGTCCCACGGCCCGCAGCACCGTGTGCCGCGGCCGTGAAGCTCTCCTTGGCCACCTCGAGATTGCCGGTCCGGGCGGCGAGTTCTCCCGTGACGAGCTTGGCTTCGAGCTGAAGCGGTACGTAGGGGATGGTCATCGCCTCCGCCTCGACCGACCGTGCCGTAGTCCACGACACAGACGCGGCCATCGTCTCCCACCAGCACGTTGCTTGGCTTGAAGTCCCGATGCACGAGCCCTGCATCGTGGGCCGCCTGAAGGCCGCGCCCCGCCCGAACGAATGCGTCGATCACCGCTGCTTGCGTTCGCGGCTGGTCGAGCAGCCAGCGCTTCAGCGTACGGCCCTGCACGTACTCCATCGCGATGAAGTGCACGCCGTCGACCTCTCCAACCTCGAAGACCGTGATCACGCTGGGGTGCTGCAGCTGCGCGAGCGCCTGCGCCTCGCGCTTGAGCCGCTGGGTTCCCCGGGTCGCGCCCCGCTTGAGCAGCTTGAGTGCGACCACCCGGTCGAGTGCGGGGTCCCGGGCCGCCAACACGACGCCCATGCCGCCGGTCCCCACATGACGCTGCAGCTGGTAGCGCCCGAACGAATCGCCAGGCTGCGGCAGTGCCTGCTCATCGAGGCTGCCCGGGCTCGCCGCGATCGTCTCGTCGGTCGCGAGCGGGTCGGGTTGGCTCGCGTCACGCATCGACCGACCGAGAATCCCGTGCCGCCTCACGGTTTGCAAACGCCGCCGTCGACGCTTGCAGAACGTTGGTCCGGTGGCGGGAACGGCGGCGCGTGCTCGACCCGAGTCGTGCTGGACTCATCGTGGATCGGGCTGCGGCACGCCTTGCGCACGCCGCGTGCGGACTTCTTGCGGCGCGGGGTTCTTGCCCAAGACTGTCGCTCGACCGAACCAGGGTCCGAACGAGCCATGCTGTCTCAGAAGAACGTCTCTCAAGCCGTCTATTCCATCGGCGCGCTTGCCAGCCTCACGGGGCTCTCGCCGAGCACCATCCGCACGTGGGAGCGACGGTATCGTGCCGTCGAACCTTCCCGGACCGACGGCGGGGGACGTCGCTACAACGAGCACGACGTCGAGCGCGTGCAGCTGCTGCTCGCGCTCACCCGAGGCGGCGAAGCGATCAGCGTCGTGGCCCAGCTTTCGCTCGAGTCGCTTCGCGCGCGGGTCCAGCAGCACCAAGCTCTTCGTCCCGACGTTCCAACCGGTATTCCCCGGGTCGGGCTGATCCATCCCAGCCTCGGTGGATCGTTCTCGTCCGCGAACGTCCAAGACGTTCAGCTGGTGCGGACTGCATCCTCGCTCGGTGCATTCCGCCGCGATGCCGTTCCTGCGCTCGACTTCCTGCTCGTCGAACTCGGACTGCTCGGGGATGATCCCGAATCCCAGCTCGAGACGCTGCTCGAAGAAACCGGTGCCGCGACCGCCGTCGTAGAGTACGGTTTTGCGCGTCGGGCGACGCTCGAGGCCCTTGCGCACACCGGCGCACAGGTCGCGCGAGGCCCCTTGAGCGTTGCGGACGTACTCCGGCTCGCCAAAGTGCATGCCGCCGTTCCCCGGCGCAGTGCTCCGTTCGTGGCGCCGTCCGTCCCCAGCGACCCGCCCGCGCCCCGCTTCAATGCGGCTCGGCTGGCTCGGCTCCGCGAGATCAACACGAATACCGACTGCGAGTGTCCCAACCACGTGGCCACGCTCGTCACGGCGCTGACCTCGTTCGAGGAGTACAGCAAGACGTGCGTGTCGACCCAGCCTGAGGATGCGGAGCTGCATGCCGGCTTGGCGTACGGCACGAGCCGCGCGCGGGCGGTGATGGAAGAGCTGCTCATGCGGCTGTGTGAGTACGAAGGCATTGAACTGTAGGCGCTTCGTCCGCAGCTGCTAGAACATGGGCATGGGACGTTTCGCCCTCGGACTGGTGATCGTGGCCGCTCTGTCCGCAGGGTGCCGCGCATCGTCTCCGCTCGCGCCAGGTGCCGCAGCACCCACGCTGTCGACCACAGCTCACGATGGCACCACGGTCGATCTGGGGGCGCTCGGTGGCAAGGCCACGCTGGTGTACTTCTACCCGAGGGACGGCACGCCGGGTTGCACCAAGGAAGCCTGCGCGTTCCGGGACGTCTGGACCAAGTACGAGTCCGCAGGGGTCCTGGTCGTGGGCGTTTCGAGCGACTCGGACGAGTCGCATCGAGCCTTCGCAGAGGAGCACGGGCTGCCGTTTCCACTGGTCGCGGACGAGAATGGAGCTTGGGCCGAGGCGTTTGGCGTGGGCTCGAAGCTCGGCATCACCAATCGCGACAGCTTCTTGATTGGGCCCGACGGGACGATTGCGAAGGTCTATCCCGGCGTCGACCCGGGTGTGCACGCCGAGGAAGTGCTTCGCGACGCGGCCTCGCTCTGAGGTACCGTCGAGCGCGGTGAACTACCAAGCGCTGCTCGACGAGATCGCCGAGGAAGTCCGGGCGCTTCCCATCGCGGGAGACGTCGCGGGGTACATCCCGGAGCTGGCCGAAGTCGAGCCAGACCAGTTCGGTTTGGCAATTCGGCTCACGGACGGGACGACGTACGGTGCAGGGGACTGCGATGTGCCGTTCTCGGCGCAGTCGATGGTCAAGGTCCTGCTGCTCGCACTTGCGGTCAGCATCGATCCCGAAGAGGTGTGGTCTCGCGTGGGCGTGGAGCCCTCGGGCGACCCGTTCAACTCCCTCGTCCAGCTCGAGAGTGAGAACGGCCGGCCTCGGAATCCGTTGATCAACGCCGGCGCGCTGGTGGTGTGTGACGTCCTGCTCGGTCACCTGCGTTCGCCAAAGACTGAGCTGCTTTCGTTCGTACGGGAGCTCGGTGGACTCGACCACGTCGACTTCGACCCCGCGGTTGCGCGCTCGGAGCTCGACACCGGTGCACGTAACCGGGCCCTCACCCACTTCATGGCTTCGTTCGGCAACGTGAAGCACGATGTCGAGTCGGTCCTCGACTTCTATGTGCATGCCTGTGCCATTGCGATGTCGTGCACCGATGTGGTGCGGACGTACAGCTTTCTTGCCGAGCATGGAGAGTGCACGGCTGCGGGGCGCCGGATTCTCTCGGTGACCCAGGTCCGGCGTCTGAGCGCGCTGATGTTGACGTGTGGGTTCTACGATGAAGCCGGCGACTTCGCGTTCCACGTCGGGCTCCCGGGTAAGAGCGGGGTTGGAGGCGGCATCGTGGCGGTCTGTCCAGGTCGGTTCACTGCCGCTGCTTGGAGCCCGCGCCTGGGCCTCAAGGGGAACTCGATCCTCGCGACGGAAGCGCTGCGTCGCCTTGCGCGTCGCAGCGACGCGTCGGTGTTCTGAGCGTCACAGCGACGGCGTACCGGTCTGCGGGCTCAACGCACGGGTGTTGGTCCGCCTGCCAGCAGCCCGAGTGGGACACCGTGACCGTCGACGGCTCCGACGCCGGCATCTTCGGCTGCGGCTGAGCCGTACTCGGACTCGTTCGGACGCCCCGCCCGGCCACTGCCAGCGGGGCGTTTCGCGTTTCAGGGGAGCGTGAAGCCCGAAAAGAACTCGAGCATCTGCGTGTTCGCGTCGAGCATCGTCGTGCTGAACGCACCGAGGCAGGCGGGGTTGCCGGGCCAGCAATGGCCGCCGCCTTCGACGGTGCAAAGCGTCACCGTCGCGTCGTCGACACAGCCTTCGTACGCATCACAGTACGCTTCCCCGACATCGATCACGCGGGTCGGGTTGGCGGAGCATCCGTTTCGCGCAACCCATCCCTCGATGGTGTCGTTCACGCTCGAGAACAGCCCGCCGTAGTACGAGACGACGAAGTCGGCCGTGCCGTGAAAGTGCAGCACGGGAATGGGACGGCTGGGCGTGCAGTCTTCCTCGTCCAGGCCCAGCACGCCGGCCACCGGCGCGACGGCGGCAAACAGGTCGGCTGCTTCGCAGGCCAGTCGGTGGGTCATGAAGCCGCCGTTCGACATGCCCGTGGCGTAGATCCTCGACGCGTCCACGCATCCGCGACTCTGCACGTCTTCGACCACGGCCCGTACGAAACCCACGTCATCGTTGCCGGCGATCTGTGCTTGTCCGCAACACGCCCCACCGTTCCAGGAGTTGAACTCCGCCTGTGGGTACGCAACGACGATACCCGCCGCGTCTGCGGCATCGTCGAAGTTGGAGAAGTTCGCCTGGATGTCGTCCGAGGACAGGTAGGCGTGAAGGTTGATCACCAGGGAGACGGGCTGTGTTGGGTCGAGTCCGGGGGGAACGTAGAGGTCGTAGCGACGAAGACCACCGCCGAATCCAACTTCGATGTCGTCCTGGCGCCCAACTGGAAACGTCGCGCCCTCGCACAGAACGGTCGTGCCAGTGGAGTCGGATCCGCTCGACTCTGCAGCACCACTCGAGGCGACACCACTCGATGTGGAGGGAGCATCGTCGCTGGTGCTGCCGTCCCCGGATGCCCCGGTCGTTGGAGCGGGAGGCGTCGTGCCCGTCGAGCTCGGTACGGCGCCCGAACTCGAGTCGCCCGAGGAGGACCCGAGGCCCGGCCCCGACGCTGGGGTTGGGGACGAGCCGCAGCTCACCGAAACAAGGACCGACAAGAACCACCACCTCGACTGCACCATGAGCGTGAGCGTTCCACTCGGACCTGAATGCCAACAAGCCGGCCCGCGGGGTCCGACGTTCGAATGCTGCCGGTCGAGTACCCCCGGCTACGGTTCGTCGGGTTCGAAGCGCATCGTCAACCGGACTCCCGCCTCGCCGGCTTCTTCGGGAGCGGGGAAGACGGTGGAGAAAATCGTCTCGCGAACGCACTCGATCATGTCCGGGTCGTCGATTTCGCTGCCGGCATCGACCTCAAATCCGTCGACCAGCCCGCCGACTTCCGGATCTCCAACAATTTGGAAGTTCATGTCGAGGCCCCCTCGGAGCCAGGGGCGCCGCTCGACCGCGGCGATGTAGCACTCGTCGATGAGCGGCATGGCGTCTCGGCCGAAGTCGCCCATGAGGTCCGAAAGTACGCCGTCGCTCTTGTCGGTGATCGAGCCCGCAGATGCGTGCTCGGCTTCGCTGTCGTGCTTGGTCTCGAGTCTCGTTCCACCCGATGGTCTCGTACCTCGCCGTGCTGCTGCCTTCGCCCGCTGGGCGATCGCGCCTCGGAGCCGCGTCCGCTCATTCGCCGTGATGCGCCGCGTCGAGCGAGCGGGTTCGACCGCTGGCGCCGAGGAGACGGTCTCGATCGCTGGCGCCCGAGCAGAACCCGGTTTTGCTCTCGGTCGATCGGTGGACGCGGCCGGGTCTTCCGCGGTCGATGCAGGGCGAACGGACCATACCGCGACCGCACTCAGGGCCACCGCAGCCGCCCCGAGCATCCAGCTTCGTCGACGCATGATCCCCGAATACCGCGCGGAACCCTCGATCTGACGGCCCGTGGAATGACCCCGAACCCTGGCGCATTGGAGAGCTGCGATGGGACGACGACGCATGGGATGGGCCGCCGGCGCAGTACTGCTCGCAGGGGCGATGCAAGCTGCACACGCACACGACTTCTCCGCGAGCAAGAGCCGCCGCGCGTTCGTCCCCATGAACGAGCGGCACGCACCCGCGGCGATGCCGACCGACGGACCGCATGTGGGTCACCGCGGCGGTACCGTCGCTGTGGGAAAGCACGGGATTCTCGTCGCGGAGCGAAACGCGGGCGCGCTCATTCGTGCCGACCGTTCGGGAACTCCCGTTGCAAGTCTGTCCTTCGAAGGCATGGTCGGGCAGCTCGTCACGGATGGTGGCGGCACCGTGTTCGTGGCCGACCGCGCCGGCAATCGCCTCGTTCGCGTCGATGGCCATGAACCGGATGCCCTTTCGGAGTGGGGCAGCCTGCCGATTGCCGAGCCGTATGGACTTGCCCTCTCTCCGGATGGCGCGACGGTCTACGTCACCAGCGTCGCGGACCATGCGCTCGCCGCCGTCGACGCCGCCTCGCTCGTACAGAAGTGGCGTGTCGAGCTACGCGCCGAGCCGCGCGGTGTCGCCGTGTCCCCGGATGGCACGCATGCCACCGTCGCCTTCCTCAGCTCGGGTGCCTTGGCGGAAATCGATCTTTCGCAGGCCGGTGAAGCCGTTCGGTGGCACAGCCTCGAACCACGGGACCACGTGAAGATCACCCGCGAGTTCGATGAGTGGGAAGGCGGCATGGTCTCTTCGGCCAGCATCGGCGAGGCGCGAAGCCGGTTCTCCGTCCCCACCGACCAAGGCCGCCGCCATGTCCGTGACATCTTCGAGGTCACCTACCTCGGCCATGGACAAGTCGCCGCGCCGCATCTGCTCTCGACACCGCAGATGAAGCGCGTCCCGTCTCGGGGCAGCGCCGATAGTTACGGCGGCGGACCTGAGTCGATCCCGCCCATCGTGCACCGCTTGGCGATCGTTGCCCCGCGTCCTCTCGGCCAGGCACGCGTGCACGTCTCGACGCTGCCCGAGCTGCATCAGCCCCGCGCGGTCGCGTACGACGCCGCCCGAGACCGCCTCTACGTCGCTGGGTACGGGGACGACGAGGTGGTCGGCATTGCGGACGCATCGCTGCAGACCGCCTATGGTGCGTGGCACCTAGACCGACGCTTCGAAGCTGGTCCGCGCTCGTGCGGGCCGGACGGGCTCGTCGTCGACGGCGAAGACGTATGGATGCACTGCGAGCTCTCGCGGCGTCTGGTCCGATTGACGCCTGGAGACTTCGACCTCGCGGACAAGCCTTGGCGCACCGAGAAGAAGGGCGTCGAACTCGGGCCGGTGTTGGCGGACTCTCTGCGAAGCGACGCAGTCGAGCGGGGCGCGGAGCTGTTCCGCCGCGGCGACGACTTCCGCATTTCGGACGGTGGCGTGATGGCGTATGCATCCTGTCACCCCGAAGGACGCCAAGATGGCCTGAGCTGGCGCCTTGGAGGGGCAATCCTGCAAACGCCGATGCTCGCAGGTCGCGTCACCAACACCGAACCGTACAAGTGGGGAGGGCTCGACCCGAGCCTGCGCGCAAGCTTCAAGCACACGATGCTGCGTCTAGGCGGCCGGCCCGAAGCGCTCCGGAATCGAGAACTCGATGACCTCACCGCCTACGTGCGGTCGCTGCCTGCCGCCACGCGGCCCACGGTCGCAGACGCGAACGCGGTTGCCCGTGGCAAAGCGCTCTTCGAGGGGACCTTGGGCTGCGATGGCTGCCACGACGGAGACGTCATGAGCGACGGGCTGCAGTATCCGTTCGACGCCTGGGGCCTCGACATGACCGATACACCTTCGCTCGTTGGCCTCGCCCACACCGCGCCCTACTACCACGATGGCAGCGCCGTCGACCTCTACGCCTTGGTCACCGACAAAGGCAGCGTCCACGAGATGGCCGACTTCTCCGAACTCACCGAGGCGCAGTCGCGCGACCTCGTCGCCTACCTGGAGACGCTCTGATGGATCTTCGAAAGCTCCTGCTTCTCGTCCCCGCGGTCGCGGCTTGCGCACAGCCCCTCGAAGGGCCCGTACCCACGGCTGCGTCCCCGAGTCGTCCGTCGAGCTCGGCTGCGCCCGAGGTACCGGTCGAGGTCGCGCCTCGACCTTCGATGTCACTGGCCCGTGCTGAGCACGTGGCAGTGATGACGGAGGTCGTCTTGTCGCCGTCGGGGGCATCCGCGCTCACGCTCGACGCGGAGGGATCGGTGCGGCTTGGCCGGACGTCACGGCATCCGACACCCCGGTTGCCATGCCGATCGAGCAGCCACTATGGATGTCGCTCGCGGAGACCGAGGACGGTTTACGGGTGGCGTTCATCGATACCGCAGGCGCCTCGCACGTGGCCACGGTGACGGTGTCCGGGTCGACATGGACCTGGGAGCCCTCGTTCGACTTGCCTCCGATCGACCCCATGTTCGAACTGCACGTCCTCGAGGACGGCGGCCGGCTCCTCGCCCTGGGAGTGGACCACCGCGTTCGCCTGTATGACGCGCGCGGGACGATGGTCGCCGAGCTCGACGAGCACGGCGTCATTCCGTGGCAGCTGCGGGTGGGCCGGGACGACGAGGGGCGTCCGGTTGCCGCAGTCGTTCAGTTCGCTCCGGTTCGGGTACAGCGGCTGTCGCTTCGCAACGATACACTCGCGCTCGTCGGCGAGGCGCATCCCGTCGAGATCGATCAAAGTCCCAACCGCAACGACATCGCGATGAGTCCCGATGGCCGCTACGTCACCGCGATGCAGAAGCCCGAGCCCAAGAGTGGTCGCTTCGAAATCGAGCTCATCGACCTGCACGACGGCTCACGCCGTATGCTGGTGGGCACCTCGGATACGCTCTGGCGGCCGCGCATCCATCCGCTGACCGACGGCGTGCTGGCGGAGACGGGGTCGGGACGCGCGCTGAAGCTATCGTTGGAGGACGCGGTGCCGTGGACGCCTGGATCGGACCGCGCTGCGGTCGAGGCCGCGCCGGCGCCGAGCATTCCCATGGCGGGCTCCACCGACGACTCGATGATGCACGCGACGATGCGCGGGGGCCGGCACGCGATCGCTCGCGGGGACGTGCTGTTCGTCCAATCCGAGGACCGACAGGTCGAGATGGAACGTCGCGTACGGTCGTTCGCGCCAGGAGCAGTTGCGCTCGACGGGACTGGGTCCACGGTTGCTTGGGCGACTGCGGCGACGATCGAGATCGACTCGGTTCAGGGCCGCTCCAGCATGCCCGTGCTCGGGCGCCCGCCGATTGTGCTCGGCTTCGGTCCCGAGGATACGCTCGTCACCGTCGATGCCCGGGGCGCTGCGCAGATTCGGTCGCGAACCTCCGGAGAGATTCTGGACGAAACCGAGGTGCCGGTCGCGTGGGGCGTACGCCAACACGCATGGCGGGCCTCAGCGTCGGGTGGAATGGTCGTCTTGGCGGACGACAAGCCCAGCGCTCCGCTGCAGGTCCAACACATCGACGGGACTCGCTTTGGTACCCGCGAGACGGTGGAGCGGTCCGAGCGGTCGCGGTGGCCCGAAGGTGGCAAGCCCCATCGGGTGGAAAGCTCGGTCTGGATGGCCGAACTCGGCTTCGAACTCGGATTCGATCTGGCGCACTCGGATTTGCACCCGCATCGGTTCGAACCGTATCGCCCAACGCCACCGAGACCGTTGCGGTGGTGGTTCAGTCTCGGCGGTTCGACCGCTTCGACAAGTCGCTCGGGTTCTGGCGGACGATCGAGCGCCGCGCGCTCCATGGCGTCGACATGAAGACCGGGGACCGAGTGTGGTCGCGGGTGGTGGATGGACTCGAAGACGTGGCGTGGTCTGCAGATGGGACGCGGTTTGCCTACGCCGACGCGCTCGGTGGTCATCTCTGCGACGCTGCAACGGGCGAAGTCGTGTCAGAGCGACGTCGCAGCGTCACGCCGTAGCTCAGGACGCCTGTGTGTGGGCAGGGGGGTCGAGTTCGATGCGCTGCGTGGCGTCCTCGGATTCGACGACTTCGCTCAACCCCACTCGCGGCAGGTGTGCCGTTTGTCGTGCGGTGGGGTCGGTACGGTCGGGGTGCTCCAGCACAAAGAGCAGCACATGGTCTGCGATCCGAATCCGGTCGCCCATGCGAACCCTTCGACGGCGGGTGAGCCGCTCTCCGTTCAGATACACCCCGTTTACGCTCGCGAGGTCGTTCAGTTCCACGACAGCATCGCGACACCGCAGGGCGGCGTGTTCGCGCGACACGCTGCGGCCAAAAAGCACGACATCGCAGGTTGGATGGCGGCCCACGACGCTGAAGGTCGCGAGCCGAAAACGCGCTCCCGTGAGGGGACCTTCGACGATCCGAACGTGAGGTTCGCGCTGCTCGGCCACGGACATTGCTACTGCAATCGGGATGCCGCCGAGTGCCAAGCGGAGTCGAGGCAGGGCTTTTCGCGTCTTCGGAGATCTGGCGTCGACGTGCGGTCGGTTCCTGTCGCCGGGGGGTGGGGCACCGTGACCCATCGGGGCAGCATGGCCGTGCTGTCCCGGCGACGCTCCGCGGGCCAGGGCGACTGAAGAGCCCGAGTCGAAACCGGTTCCCGTCGGCGTTCCAGAAGGGCCTGCGACCGAGCCGGTTGGGGCCGCGACCTGCCCGGTCGTCTCGGCGCCCGAGCCTGCTTCCGCCGTCCGCAGTGGGGCGAAACCGGGCATCGGCTTGGGGGCGCGATGACTCACGCATAAATCTGAAGCTGGCGGACGTATTCGTCTGAGAGCGGGTGCTGCCGGCCGAGAAGGTCGAAGATCAGGACCATTGCTTTACGGGCTGCTGCGTCGGCGTGCCGGTTGTTCGTCTTCACCACCTCGAGCAACGTTTCGAGCGCGGCCTCCCATCGGCCTTGCGTGGCGAGGGTGACCCCATACGCGTATGCGAGATCGAGATCGTCGGGTTTGGAGGCAGAGCCTTTCGCGACCTCCTCTGCAGTGCCGTGCTGTCTTCGTGTGTCCCAAAAAGACATGGCTTTTACGAGTGCTTCGCCTCGACTCGCGAAAGCATCTTCGTACGGGATCGTCTCGACATGGTGTTCGACGAGAGGACCTTCGCCGTTGTGGAATGCGATCGTTGCGAGCAGCCAGTTTGCCTTGGCGTGGCTTGGACGTTCCTCCGTCGCACGACGGAGCTTGTCGCGCGCGGCGGCGGGGTCGGTGATGATGAGTGGCTCAGCCTCGGCAACGAGGGCATCGGCGGCATTGGGGAGGTGGGTGTCCAGGAAGCGACGCACTTGGGAGCCAGGAAGCGCGCCCATGAACTCACCGGCCATCGTGCCGCCGACGAACAGCTTTACCGCCGGGATGCTGCGAACCGAAAATCGCTGGCCGAGTGCTGGCTCGGCCTCGGTGTTCGCCTTGGCGAGCACGAACGCGCCGTCCATCTCGGTGGCGACCTCCTCGAGAACGGGCGTCAGCATCCGACATGGGCCACACCACGGTGCCCAAAAGTCCACCAACACCGGGGTCTCGTGGGAGCGTTCGAGGACGTCCGCGTCGAAGGAAGCGGCGGTCAGATCGATGATTTCGGCGGCCACGGGCCCAACCTAGCAGCCTGTTTGGGGTCGACATGCGCGAACAGACTGCTAGTTTGCGCGCCTGGCATGACCACGTCGGACCTCCATGCGCTGGGCTGGGACGATACGCGAGCCCAGTGGCTTTCCGCGCTTGGTCGTGCGCGCGCGCTGCCCGGTCGCATCGCTCGGCTGGAAACTGCCGTCGTCACCGTGTGGTGTGAGGAGGGCCCGGTGGAGGCGCAGCTGCCTGCGCGTCTCAAGGCCCCCGAGGACCGTCCGGCGGTGGGGGACTGGGTCGCGTACCTTCCCGGTCCACCCAAGGCGAAGGTCTTGGAGCTCATGCCGCGCCGCACGCTCTTTGAGCGCCGGGCCGCCGGTCGCAAGACGCAGCGGCAGGTCGTTGCGGCCAACGTCGATCGCGTCTTCGTGGTCAGCGGTCTCGACGGCGACTTCAACCCACGTCGCCTGGAGCGATATCTCGCCGCCGTGTCGCACAGTGGCGCGTCTCCGATCGTGTTGCTCACCAAGGCGGCCGGGAATGAGAGTGCCGACGAGGCCGAGGTGCAGGCCCGCGCCGTCTCGGGCGACGCACCGGTTCACCTCATCGACGTGGTCGACGGGCTCAACGCCGACATCTGCAACGAGTACCTCGCGCCTGGTGTGACCGCGGCGCTCGTCGGTTCGTCCGGCGTTGGCAAGTCGACGCTGCTCAACCATTGGGCCGGCGAAGATCGCCAAGAGGTTCGTGCCGTCCGAGAAAAGGATGGTCGGGGGCAGCATACGACCACGCACCGAGAGCTGTTCTTCCTGCGAAACGGAGCGTTGGTGATCGACACGCCGGGCATGCGCGAGCTGGCGTTATGGGCCGACACGCGCGCACTCGAGGGTGCATTTGCAGACATCGAGGCGCTGGCTGAGGGATGCCGCTTCAATGACTGTCGGCACGATGGTGAGCCGGGCTGTGCAGTCGCGGAGGCGCTCGCCGCGGGTACGCTGGACGTCGCACGCTTCGAGAGCTTCAAGGCGTTGCGCGCCGAGGTCGAAGAAACCGCCGCCGAGGTCGCCGCGCAGCGCCGCCGCTCTGCGGCCCGCATGAGCCGGATCAGCCGCAGACCGGGTTCTCGCTCGGGTCGCCGTTGAATTGGCGGTCTTGCGCGGTCGGTGTGGCCGTGCGACAGCTGATGGGTGCCGATCGTCGACAACGTGCTGGAGCTCATCGGGAAGACGCCGCTCGTCCGCCTGCGGAACCTGCCCGGTCCCCATGCAGCCGAAGTCGTCGTCAAGCTCGAGGCGTTCAACCCCGCCGGGAGCACCAAGGATCGTGCCGCGCTTTCGATGATCGAAGCGGCCGAAGCGGACGGCACGCTCAAGCCGGGCGCCACGATCATCGAGCCCACCAGCGGCAACACCGGAATCGGTCTGGCCATGGTTGCGGCCGTCAAGGGCTATAAGCTGGTCATCACCATGCCCGACGACGCGTCATCGGTGCGTCGCTCCCTGCTTCGTCGATACGGCGCCCGCGTGATTCTGACGCCCGCCGGTGAGCTGATGAAGGGGGCGATCGAGCGCGCGAAGGCGTTGGCTGCGGACGATACCGATGCGGTGATGCTGCAGCAGTTCGACAACGACGCAAACCCGGACGCACACCGTCGGGGTACCGCGCTGGAGATCCTCGAGGCCACCGACCGCAAGATCGACGGCTTCGTCGCGGGGATCGGGACGGGCGGCACCTTCACCGGCGTGGGTCAGGTCCTCAAGGAGGCGCTTCCCGACGTCTACCTCGCGGCGGTCGAGCCGACGCGCTCGCCGGCGCTTTCTGGTGGCGACGTTCGGCGACACAGCATTGAAGGAATCGGTGCGGGATTCGTGCCGAACAACGTCGACCGTCGTCTGCTCGACGAGGTGTTCCAGTGCGACGACAAGGTCGCCGCCGACATGTCGACCAAGCTCGCATCTCGAGAGGGCGTGTCGGCAGGTCCGTCCGGAGGTGCGGCCGTGTGGGGAGCAATCGAGCTGGCACGGCGCCTGGGCAAAGGCAAACGCGTGGTGACCATCGTTCCCGATGCTTGGGACCGCTACGCGACCGACGAGATGGTACATCCGGCCCGAATCGGTCTCTGAGTGCCGCCTGGGGGCGCGCGACGGCACCGATGACGCCCTAGGGGTCGGTGTCATACCAATCGTGTCGCAACGGTTTTTCTTTCGAAGGATTTCGAAAGGGCGCACCATGCACGAGCATGGTCGAGTGGAGTCGAAGCCTGGTGTCACACACACCAGGCCGGCTGGGCGTCTTGACGTCGCTGCTGTGGTTGGGCCTCGGGTCCAGCGGATGCGGAGACGATACGAGCAGCGTCAGCGGGTCTGGAACCGAAGGAACGGACACGGCGGAGTCGGCCAGTACGAGCACCGACCCCACGCAGGCCGATGGCAGCTCCTCGACCGGCAATGAAAGTGACACCGCCGATGAGTCGAGCAGCAGCGGTGGAGAGCCACCGCCAGCCGAAATCGTCCCGCCGCCCGGTGGCGTTCGCCGCCTGCTCGCCCCTCAGTACGTCCGCAG
>CAYSPB010000143.1:0-16035 GCA_964432695.1 uncultured Nannocystaceae bacterium | reverse complement strand
AGACCGTGTTCTTTTTGCAGGAGCCGGGCGATGTCGCGTTGACCGACCTCGACCTCGACGGCAACTCCGAGCTGCTGGTCGCGATGCGCAGCGCCAGCCGGGTCGCGGTGTACCGGGGGGGTGGTGACTGGGACTACGGTAGTCCGGACAACATCGGGTTGCCTGGCGATGGAGGCGGTTTGGCGGTTGCCGACCTCGACGACGACGGCCATGCGGACCTTGCCATGACCGTCGAAGACACGTCGCAGATCTGCGTTTCGCTCAATACCGGTTGAACCGCATTGCGTGGGGGAGCACGCTCGCGTTGACCAACACCGGCGGACGCATGACGTTTGGCGACGAGGTTGCCACCGTGGACTTCGAGCCAGACGGAACGAGCTCCGTCGCGCCGGCCCCCGATCCGGAAGCGCCTCAGATGCGGCGCAACGGTTGCGTCGGCCCCGTCATTCGCGCCTGTACCGTATGTTGTTCGGCACCGTGGGCATGGTCGATGACACGTCTTCGGCGTCTGGAGAAGAGCCTGCCGATGTCGAGCCGGAGTCGTAGCCGGGCTGCGGGATTTTGCGGTAAGCACGGGGCGTGACCGAGCTCGCCGCACTCGTCGACTTCGCCCACCGCCTTGCCGACGCCGCGCGCCACGAGACGATTCCGCGGTTTCGGACTGCGCTCGCCGTCGACAACAAGATCGCTGCCGACTTCGATCCCGTCACCGATGCGGATCGTGAAGCGGAGCGGGCGATCCGAGCGCTCATCGAAGCCGAGCAGCCCGAACACGGAATCCTGGGCGAGGAGTTTGGCATCCATCAGCCCGAAGCCGCGCATCGCTGGGTGCTCGATCCCGTCGACGGTACGCGCTCGTTCATTTGCGGCGCGCCGACGTGGACCACCCTCATCGCGCTCGAGCGCGACCGCGAGCCTGTACTGGGCATCATCGACCAGCCGTACATCGGCGAACGCTGGTGTGGCGTACCGGGGCGGACCACGGTCACCCACGGTGGCAGTACCCGCGTTGCGAAGGCCAGCGGTTGCACCTCGCTTGCGGACGCGCGCATCTCGACCACCGATCCGCGCGAAGCTGCCTACTTTTCTGCAACCGAAGCGACGTTGTTTGCTCGCGTCGCCGAAGCCTGCAAGCTCGCTCGGTTCAGCATGGACGCCTACGCCTACGCCTTGCTGGCAATCGGACAGCTCGATCTCATCGTCGAATCAGGTCTCGCTCACTACGACTACGCCGCCTTGGCGCCGGTCGTGCGAGGAGCGGGCGGTGTCATCACCAACTGGACCGGCGGCTCCTTCGACGCCGATGCGGGCGGCTCGCTCGTCGCCGCCGCCACCCCCGAGCTACACGCCCAAGCGCTCGAGATGTTGGCAGGCTGATCTCAGCCCGAGCAGATGAGGTCGGCGGGGTAGCCGTCTTCGTCTTCGCAGGTTTCGTTCGGGTAGTCGCACGAGCCGGCGTCGTCGAGGGGCCACGGCTGGAGCGGGCCGTCTCCACAGCGACAGCCACACTCGCCGGTGAGGTCGTGGTCGCCGGGGTAGGAGAGGTCATGCTCGGCGAGTGCGTCCTCGGGGTCGGCTCCACACCCGCAGGCCTGAATACCGCACCCATGCAGGAACAGGGCGGCCGCGACGGCGAGTCCGAGTCGCAGAAGCATCCCCCAAAGGGTACCGCAGCCGTGCACCGGCGCGGCAGACGGCGGGACGGGTTCCCGAAACCCACCTCGACGTCGCCACCGCAGAAGTGCACCGACGCGGCCGACGTCGAGGGCTCGCCTCGACGCCGGACCGCCGGAGGGGCCTACAGGGCGGAGAGCACCCGCAGCCGGTAGCCGAAGTCGGCGTCGCCGCCTCGGCCGATGATGAGTTCGTCCGTACCGTGTCGGTCGAGGTCCGCGAACTCGATGGCCGGGATCTCGGCATCTTCGCTCAGACCCAGAGCATCGACGCGGACGTCGCCGAGCACGGCCACGTTTTCCTCGTCCACGTCCTCGCGTTTGTACGTGTAGAGGACTGCGTGTCCGTCGACGGGGCCGGTGCGGCCAAGCGCCACCGTGCTCTTGCCAGCAAAGGGCACGTCCACCGAGATGCTGGTGGGCTCGACTCCGGGCGGCCAGGCCTCGGGGCTCTCGAGCACTTGCAAGAGCATGCCTGGCGAGCCGGGGTCTTCTTCGAGCACGACCCAAGGCCGGTCACCACCGGTGGTCGCCAAGACGAGTTCTCGGGTCGACTTGCCATCGATGCCGAGGCGCCACGAACTCTCCGCGTCGACGATGCGTTGGCCGTCGGGCCAGCCGGGATCCACGAGCATGCTGTTGCCGAGCGTGTCGGCGAGAGCGATGCGTGGCCCGGTGCTGCTATCGAGAGCCAGCGCGATCTCGAAGGCATCGTCGTAGACGAAGTTCTGGACCTCGATGGCCACGGGGCGAGCGGAGCCGGCGTACGTGCCACTGCTCGTGGGCACGTGGGACGCACCGTTCCACCCGAATGCACGCCAGCGCTCACCTTGGTCCGTATCCCACGCCACGATGAACTCGTGCCCAAGGTGCGGCGAGAGATTGGCAATGGCCAGGTCTGCCACGTCTTGGCCTTGTCCCCCAGACTCGAGCTGCACCGCGCCACCGTTGTCGGGTCCGAGCAGGTACCAGCCACCGTTCCCTCCGGAGACGCCCACCACGAGCTCACGCCCGATCGCGTCAGGGCTCATGTACTCGACGCCGAGCCCGGTGACCTTTGCGCCGGCGCCCCACGGCGGGGTGATGTCGGCCAGGAACGCAAAGCCGCTGGCTTCGTCGTCGAGCAGGTAGAGCCGGTCGTCGTTGCCGCTGCGGTGGGCAACGACGAGCTCGGGCACGCTGTCTCCGTCACGCGACTCGAACGCCGTCACCGCTACGATCTCGCCGCTCCAGTGCGCCAGGGCAGCGTGGTCTTCCATGGCTGCACAGTCCTCGCCCAGCCCGAAGATCACCCGGCGCACACAGTCTTCGTCGAACATGGTGCTGCCGTGGCCAAAGTCGGGCACCTTGACCAGCTGATGCTCGGCGCCCAGCTGCTGCACGTGGGCCGCGTAGGCCTCGGCGCGGCGGCGGCGGTGCTTGCCCTGGACCTGCGTGTTGCCGCCGCACTGGTTGCCGTCGGTGAACATGTCGTTTTCGCCGATGAGATAGGTGACGTTGCGGTCGAGATAGCGGTCGCGGACCTGCGCCTGCTGGCCTTGGTCGAGGTCGCCGCTGTAGCTGGGCGCGTTCTCCAGGCCGCCCGCCCAGTCGTCGTAGTCGTCCGGTCGTGGTGTTCCGACCAAGTCGGGGCAGACGAGTGGGCTTTGCCACGGGAACGGATCGTTGGCGCCCGGGGTGACGAAGGCGTGATCGTACGGCGACTGCTGTCCGAACTCGAAGGTCGACCGCTGCTCGTCCACGTAGGCGTAGGCGAATGGGTTGGCCGGGACGTACCGGACACTCACGCCCGGGGGGTACTCGGCGTCGCTGAGCACAGCGTACTTCTGTACGGTTTGTCCGCCCGCGGACTGGCCTACGAAGATGATCTCCTCGAGGTTGGGCATCTGCTGTACGGCTTTGTCCACCAACTCGTCGAGGATCGTGTACGCGCTGAACTGTTCCCCGGCGTGTCCGTTGGACAAGAGTCCGTTGGGCCAATGCCCGTTCTTCCACCACAGCAGACCGTCCAGCTCCCACTCGTCGATCTCGTTGTCGTTGATCGGGTTCAGGTCGAAGAACTGTGGCGCGATCACGAAGGTCGGACCGTTGAGTTCGGTCGCGAGGGCGTTTGCCGCATTGGTGATGCGGTTGAAGTACATGTGTGCATTCGAGCCGCGTCCGTGCTGGGAGATGACCAGGCGTGTGACCGCGTGGAAGTCGTATCGGGTGTCGCGGTCGAGGCTGGCCGTCGCGCAATACGGGAACGGCAACGGCATCGCAGTCGGGTCTTGTGGTTGGGGGGTATGGCGGTACGGACAGAAGAAGTCGGGGTTGCCCTCGGGTTCGGTCGGTCCGGCGTCATCGCCGGTGGCCGGGTCGAAGGTCACCTCGCGGGCTGTATCGAGGTCGTCGGGGAAGATCTCGCTTTCGTCGCATCCGGCGGCCGCCAACGCGAGCAGGGTCGCGCCGAGCAAAACGCGGGCGGGGAGACGGGTCGCGGAAGGGTTGTTGGAGGGGGCGTGCATGGTTCGAAGGCGGTGGTGAAGAAAGCCCCTTCTTGGTTCAGCCCTCAGGCAAAAAAAGCCGCGCGCAGTCGACGCCAGGGCGGACTCGCGTAATGAAGCGCTGTAGCGAGCTCGAGGTGAGCTCGCTCTGACCATGCGTGGCTGCGCTTCAATCGACGCCGAGCGTGCGGGCAGCCGCGTGGAGAAAGCCCCGCTCGTCGGTGTCGCTGCCGTTGGCGTTGGCGATGCTGCGGAGGTCCGCGACGACCTGCGCTTTGCCCCCGTCGGAGAGGGCGCCGGCAAGGTGGGTGGCGGCGTCGTGAACGAGACCGAGCTGGGCCTCGGGTGAGCCGGCTTCGGCCAGCGTACGCGCCACGTCGGCGAGCGCTTGCTCGGCGTAGCCCGCGGCCAGTGCCTGCGTGTGCTGCTGCGTGAGCCGAAGGATGCGTGCGCCCTCGTCCGCATCGAGCTCGCCGTCGGGGAGCTTGGCGCACGCGAGGTACAGCATGAGCACGGCGTCGAAGGTCTTCGCGTCGGCGTTGGCCACGGTCGTCACATCGGCGAAGATACTCGATGCGCCGGCCTGCAGGACGCGTCACGAGGGTCTGCTAGTGTGAGCCAGTGAGGCGACGGTGGATGTTCTGCACGTTGCTCTTCGTGGCGTGCGAGGCGGACCTGCAGCCGCTCGTTGCGGAGGACCGCCCCGAGCCACCCCCGACCTGCGGAAATGGTTCGCTCGACCCCGAGGAAGTTTGCGACGACGGAAACCGGTCGAACGCCGATGCGTGCCTGGAGTCGTGCGAGTCGGCGGAGCTTCTGCTGCACGTACCGTTCGACGGTGACGCAGTCGATGCTTCTGCGTCCGCCCGCTCGGTTGTTACGGGAGACCTCTCGTTCGAAGATGGTCCGGTCGGGCAGGCGGTCGTGCTGCAGGGACAGGAGATCCCAATCTCGACCCAACCCGACGACGGTCTCGTTCTGGGTCCGGCGTACACGCTATCGCTTTGGATTCGCCTCGACGCCGTCACGCCAGCATCCATACTCACGCGAAGCGCCATGCCGGGCGAGCCGACCTGGACGCTCTTCGTATCGGACACCAGCCCGGCGCAGCTTGCGGTTCGACATGACCGCTGGACTGGGCCCGCATGGTTCACCGGTATCGAGGCCGCTTCGCTGTCCGCGTGGCATCATCTCGCGCTGCGAGCAGACGAGGGCGTGATGACGGTGTTCCTGGACGGCGTCGCGCTCGACGAAGGGGCGTTCCCCGTCGCCGTCGACCCCGGTGCGTCGGGGCAGCTGTGGATGGGCGACGGGCCCGCAGGACCGCTGAGCGGCGGGCTGGATGAGGTTCGCGTGTACGGGCGAGCCCTTCCGAGCTGGGCGATCGCCGACCTCGCCGTCGCGCCGTAGCTACGGTTTTTTCTTGAGCCGCCGTGCCCGGGTGCGGTGTCGGGATGGGCGGAGGGATTGCCGTGCGTGTCGACTCGACTCTGGCCTTGGGCGTTGGCCTCGGGCTGCTCGCAGCATGTCCATCGGAGCCTGGTGTGGAGGCCCAGGGCAGCTCCGGTATCGATTTTGGCGCCGAGGCGTCGAGCGCCGCGGCATCGAGCGCCTCGACGTCCAAGACCGACGAACTGCCGACCGGCGGGGCCGAAGACACCGAGACCGGCGCCCCGAGCTTCGACGTACCCGGTCCCGACGACCCCGTCGGCGGCTGTGGGCAGGGTGGGGGAGGCGCCGGCTTTTCGTATATCTGGATCGCGAACTCGGCAGAGAGCACCGTCTCCAAGATCAACACGCAGACGCTGGTGGAAGAAGGACGCTACCGCGTGCATCCGCTCGACGATGGAAATCCGTCCCGCACCTCCGTGAACCTGGACGGCGACGTCGTCGTCGCGAACCGGGGTGGTGGGCTCACCAAGATCATCGCCGAGCCCGAGCGCTGCCCCGACGCTGCCGAGACCTCGACGGGGCCCGATGACGTTCGCCCATGGACGGACGGATGCATCGCCTGGCACACCCCGTTCGAGTACGCCTCGCAGCGACCGGTCGCGTGGACGCGCGGCATCTTCGACCCCGCGACGTGTGCCCACGAAGGCGCCAAAGTGTGGAGCGCCGGAACCGACGGGCAGAACGTGTTCGACGTGATGCTGCTCGACGGCGAGACCGGCGTCGTCGAAGCGACGGTCGATCTGAATGCCGAGAGCATCTCACCGCGAAACCTAGGCCTGTACGGCGGCGCGGTGGATGCCGACGGCAACTTCTGGGCAAGCCATGTCGATGACGGGCACCTCGTCCGGGTCGACGTCGAGGACTTCTCAATCCAGGCGTGGCCGCTTCCGGGGCAGGTGGAGAGCTACGGGATGACGGTCGATGCATCGGGCCGGCCGTGGCTGTGTGGCGGACGGGGCGTTGCGCGGTTCGATCCGTTGTCGACGTCGTTCGACATCGAGCTGTCCGTCGCCGTGGACGGGGGTGGGTGCATGGTCGACGCCGAGAACCGACTCTGGGTCGCCGGCAAGAGCAGTCCCGACACGCTGGTGGGGATCGATGTCGAGACCCTGGAGCCCGTCCGCACGCTCGAGGTCCCCGGCTATGCGAAGGGGATCAGCATCGACTTCGAGGGGCATGTGTGGGCGGTCGAGCAGGGCAGTCGGGCCCACCGCGTCGACCCCGACACCGGCGCGGTGGAGACCGTGATGGGCCTCAACGGCGCCTACACCTACAGCGACATGACCGGTTTTGCGTTGAGCAACGCTGGAGTCCCCGAGGGATGAAGGGGGCTACCGCGGCCACAGCCACTCGAGGGCGATACCGGCGTTCACCAAGGGTCGGCCGAACGTTGCGACGCGTTCGTCGCCGAAGCGTACTTGGACCGCGGGTAGGCCAATGCCGGCCTCGACGGCGGGCACGAGCCGAAGCGTCGAGCGAAGTCGGATCGGGACGCCGACGCGCCCGGACACGAAGCCCGAAGGCGTCGTGACGCGACGACGGTCGAAACCTGGTGACGCACGGCCTGCCGCCCACGTCAGCAGGACGCCCCCGCCTGCACCCAACGAGATCGCGACGCGCTCGCGGCTGCGAAGCTCGGTTGCGAGATGCAGCCGGGCCCATCCGTAGCCCAACCAAGCGGAGCTCGTGCCCGTGTTGATCGTCGATGGCAGCGCCGCGATGTAGAGCTGGCCGTCGAGCCACACGAACGGATGCAGTCGCCCGGCGCCACCGAGCAAGAGACCCGCATCTGGCGTGCCCCCGCTGGGGCTCCAACCGATCCCCGGCCCGGCGCGAAGCGAAGCGCGGGCTGGCGCAGCAGCGGTCGAGAGGTCGCGCTGGACGACGCGCTCCACGACCTTCGGCGCTTCAATGGTCTCCTCGGCCGCCGGAATGCCCGAGTCGAGCTCCAGCAGCGACGCCCGCAGCAGCTCCACGGCGCGAAGCCCCGTATCGTCGGCCGATGGCGGTGTGTTCCCGGGTTCCAGCATGCGAGCGCTGGCCTTGCCGGTGACGCGGTCGAACGTCCACAGTGCGATCGGGGAGCCCGTCGCGTCAGCGTTCACGCGGCGCAGGTCGAGCACCGCAACGGCATCTTGGGCTTCGGCGGCGCGGCGAAGCTGTTCGATGCTCACGCCCGTTCCGACCGCAGGAGCGTCGACCTCCACAACTTCAAAACCCTCAGCGCGCAGCTCGGCCGCAGCCCGTGCTTCTGCTTGCGGCCATCCTCCGGCCTGCTCGGGCACCCGCACCAGCAGGACGCGGGCGGGCGGGTCTTCGGCGTGCACCGGAGCGGCCCACAGCCACGACAGGGCGAGCGCACGTGCGAGCCATTGGCGAACGCTCATGGGGTGTCTGCGCTCATGCGTCGCGCGAGATCGGCGTAGCTGCCCCGCGGGTGTTTCTCGAGGTATTCGCTGGCCAGCGCACGCGCTTTGACGTGATCACGTCCGGCGTGCAGGTCGATCAGCCGGCCTAGCGCGTCGGCGGCAAAGCGTCCTCGTGAGGCTTCGCGTAGGTAGGTTTCGAAGTAGCTGATGGCTTGCGTCCGGTTGCGGCGGCCGGCGAGACGACCGAGCAAGAACGCGGCATCGGCAGCGCGCGTGTGCTCGGGGAAGCGGGCACGCAGGGTTTCGAGTGCCGTGCGAGCAGGCTCTGCCTTGCCGGCCAGGCGCGCGGTGTCTCCCACCTCGTACAGGGTCTGCGCGCGGGCTCGGCGGACGATGCGGTCGAACCCCGCAGCCTCGATCTGCTCGAACGCCGCGTCGTAGTCCCCCGCGAGATACAGCGCTCGCCAGGCGGGGGCCTTCGTCGGCGCTGGTGTGTTCGGCGGGTCCATGGTCCGCGAGGGACGTGCAGGGGCGGCTTGCTCTCGCGGCGCGGAGCGCTCGATGGTCAGACCCTGCGCCGTGACGAGGGCCGACGTCCCGGCATCGAGTCGATGCGCGTGCAGGGTGCCATGCTCCACGACCTCCAGCGTACCGCGGTGGACCACGATGTGAACCGAGCCAGCCACGGTGTTTCGCTCGATCACGAAGGCCGATTGGGTGGCTACTGCCTCGACCGAGCCGGCATCGATCACCCAGGGGGTCTGCTCGGCGTCGACGTCCACCTCGAGCCGGCCCTCGTCGAGCGACACGGTGATGGCGTGATCTGTGGTCGGCACGAGCTGCGCGCGAGTCTGTGGCGCCACGTCGATGCGTCCCGCATCCGTCGCCACGAGTGTGGGCGTGAAGGTCGTGGCGGCCATGGCTGGTGGCGGCACCCGAGGCGGTTCCGCGGGTGGTGGCGCGACCAGCATGACGAGGACCGCGGCTGCTACCGCAGCGCCGGCGCCCAGTACGATCGCGGGCCTCCACGAGTGCTGCCTCAGGCGGGCGGAATCCAAGACCGCGTGACGGAGCCTGGCGAGTGCGGCCGGGTCCGGGGCCGTGTCGAGGTCTCGCATGCGCCGACCGAGCGCGTGTAGGGGATCGTCTGGGTCGAAGTCCGTCACGTCAGCCCACCCCCCAATCTCGCAGCGCGGTTCGTGCCTTCGCGATGCGCCGCTTGGCGGTGGCGAGCGAACAGCCACTGGCCCGCGCGACCTCCTCGAGTGAGTACTGCTCGACGTAGCGCAGCACGAATGCGGTCCGGGTGTCAGGGTCGAGGCGATCGAGGTGCCGGTACACGGCCCGCAGTTCGGTATGTGCCTCGACGTCGCCCGCCAGATCGACTGGTTCCCGAGCGGAGCGTCCCCCAAAACGACGCCAGAA
This sequence comes from uncultured Nannocystaceae bacterium, assembly GCA_964432695.1. Taxonomy (GTDB): domain Bacteria; phylum Myxococcota_A; class Polyangia; order Nannocystales; family Nannocystaceae; genus CAJXVA01. The sequence goes on along the minus strand of CAYSPB010000143.1, from coordinate 6,630 downwards.
CCGCGAACGAGCTCGGAGTCGGTTGCGCGCGGTGTTGGCCGCAACCGAGATCACCCAGGACCGCAAGCGGTCCGCCTCCCGCACGGATGACGCTCCGCGAACGATCTTGATGAAGGCGTCTTGCACGGCATCGTCGTGGTCTTGGTCCGGGCCCATGATTCGCCGGATGATTCGGTGTACGTCTTCGCCGTAGCGATCGAAGAGCCGACGCGCGGCATCGGGACCCCCGGCGCGAACGCGTTCGAAGAGCTGCACGTCCTCGTGGTCGCGCCGCGCTCGTGCGCTCGTCGGGTCGACGTCATCGGCAGTCAGATCCACTCATCCCTGTGGGTAGTGACACCGTGCTCGGGACGTTCGGCTCACAGATTCTGAGGACCGTCCGAAACCGTGCGCCAGACCGCGAAATTAGCACGCTGGGGACTGAGCCGTAGTGTCCCGCCGCTGTGTCTGTGAGCTGGGAGCAGGACGAATGAACCGGTTCATGTTGATTCTGGTGGGTGTGCCTTCAGCTGCGGCGCTCGTTGCGTGCGGCGGGTCCGAGGACGCGATCGATGGCGAGGCGGTGGGCGGAACCGATGGGGTGCCCCCCGGCCACGGTGACGACGCGGGTGGTGAAAGCGACTGCTCCGGGGGCGATGACGGTGGCGTCGACGAGCCGGTCCCGGTCGAGCTGCCGTTCGACTGCCCGACGGCCGTGCCGGAACCACTCGACATTTCAATCGGGTCCACGACGGCGCGTTTTGCAGCCGCATGCGGTGCGTGCCACGGCATCGATGGCACGGGCACCGTGACGGCACCGGACCTCACCGCGGCCTCGGTCACGCTGGACCGTTTCCTCGAGGTTGCCCGCGCTGGGTCGACCGAGATGCCTGCGCAGTCCGAGGCGTCCATTTCCGATGCGAGTCTCTCCTACAACTGGGCCGTGCTGCACGACGAGCCGCTCCCCGAGCTGCCGGCCGACGACGCGCTCCCGCCTCGCACGCCGCCCTCACAGTGGACCGACGCGGAGATCGATGCCGCCTATGAACGAGGCCTGCAGGCGTGGCGCAGCCCCGATGCGCTCGGGATGGCGTGCGCCCATTGCCACAGCCCCGACGGGCTGGACCTCGCGCTGATGGGCTTCGACGACGCCGACATTCTGCGGCGAGGCAGCATGCACCTCACGCCGGAGCGGTCGCTGGAGGTCGTGGACTTCATTGCGGCCCAGCGGCTGCGATGGGGCCTCGAGGTCACGTGCGACCCGCGGGAGACCCGGGCGTTCCAGCCCGGCGGTGCGCCGCTGCCCGCCGGAGAAGAAGGCGAGTTGATCTTCGCGCAGCAGGTCGCGGATGCGGGGCTGCTCATCGCGACCGGCGAGGTTCGTTCGATCGAAGAGGCGCACCAGGCCGTCGATGAGCTGATCGCCCATCCGGCCATCGACTTCCCCACGCCCATGGTGTTTCCACACTGGACCGAAGACGGCTTCCACGACGGCACGCACTCGCTCAACGACTGGATCACCAACCTCGCCTTCGTGCCGCGGCAGCTCGACGACGAGGGGCTCTTTGCCCTTCACGACGCATACATGGCAGAGCCCACGGAGGCGCGCATTCAGGGGCTCATCGACATGGTTCGCGACGACGACGCGTACATGCCGTTGCCAGCACTCGAGCTCCCAGGGGCCACCGCGGTCTCGGAGGGGGCGGGCAACGTGGGACTGCTGTTGGGGCGCCACAAGCTTGCGGCGCAGCTGTCGGGTCAGCATGCGCTTCGCAATGAGCTGCTGGGGCGCGACGACCATCCCGTGCGGGTCGACGGCAATGCGATCTGGCGCGTCGGCATCGATGCCTTCGGCAACTTCTATCCGTCCGACAACTGCTTCGGAACGCCCGGCGACTACGACACGATCGACTTGGGCTGCGTGGGCTTCTATCACGACCAAGAACTCGAAGCGCTCGCCGACATGCAGGCGACGCCGCGGTTCGGCATCGGCAACCGGTGGTTCTCGATGGCCCAAATGCTCGACCCCACGATGACGCTGCTTCCGTATTGGGCCGCGCCGCTCACCACCACGTATCCGATCTCCGGCTTCTACTTGCTGCACAGCTCGCTGGCGGTGAAGCTGACCTACGGCGGGCCGGACGGGTTGCCGAACGAAGAAGAGGACCCCACCGTGCCGGGCGTTCTCGACCACAAGCGAATGAGCTACTCGGACGCCGACTTCAACTTTGGTGCGGCGTTCGGCTGGTCCGAGGAGGTCGGTGCGGTGAAGAAGACGATCAACGAAAACGTGTTTCGCACCTGGTTGTACCTAATGCGTGAGCAGCTCGAAGCCGGGCACATGGTCTCCGACCGCGCGGCGCTGGCCTTCGAGGTCCGCAAGTTCAATCACCTCTCGAAGCCGACGGAGGATTACTTGGCCCTCGTCGAAGAGGTTCTGGCCCTGATCGAGGTCGCGCCACAGTCGGATTATTACCCTCCTGAAGACCGCATCATCTGCGACCCCATCTGCAACGAGTAGCGGTCAAACCCAAAGGAATACGGGGGCCTCCCAGAATGGGGAGGCCCCCGTGGACTGAGGAACGGACGGTAGCTTATTCGAGCAGGGCGTCTGCGGCGGCTTCGAGGACGGTGTCGACGTCACCGGCGAGGTCGGCGGGGTCGTACTCGACGACGATGTCCGGGATGACTTCGATGCCCTCGAGTGGGGTGCCGTCCATCATGCGCGACTGCAGCGGGTCATTGCGGTAGGCGAGCTCGGCGACCGAGCCCTCGACCACGACAGGGCCGAGGCCACCGAAGCCGTAGTTGGCAGTGCCGGGCGAGCCCACGACGATCGCGTCGGAGTACTCTTTGGCTCCCCACGCGAAGAAGTCCGCGGCGCTGGTGGTGCTGTAGTCCACGAGCACGGCCGTGGGGGCGTCGTGATTGAGACGATTGTCGTCGGGCACTTCGAACGAGAACGTGGGCAGCGGCTCATCGCTGTACTCGAACGGGAACGTGTCTTCGATGCGCTGGTAGCCCTCGGAGATCTGGACGCGGTTCGCCCCAGGCATGCCGGCCACGATCGCCAGCGGTACTTCCGCGGCGCCGCCGGAGTTGCTGCGGGCATCCCAGATGATGGGCGCATCGTCGGGGATGGTGCCCATCAGCTCGGCGAGGCGATCGACGTAATCACTGACCCACTGGTAGTAGGACTCCGCGGTGAGGGGGCTGGGGAAGGGCGTTTCGCTGGGTCCGAAGTGCGGCACGCGAATGACCGCGATGCCGTCGGGGCGCATGGTCATCTGCGCTTCGAAGGTGGAGAAGCCGCCCTCGATCGGGTTGAGGCACCATCCCACCGGGTCGTCGTCCAGGCGTGCAGGTACTTCGACTTCGCGGCTCTCGCCGTCTGGATCGATGACCGTGATCGTGTCGCCTTCGTTCAGCAGGCCGAACAGGTCGCCCGCGGCCTGGCGGCGCAGCGCGTTCGGGTTGCTGGGCGTGAGCGACGAGCAAAGCGGCTCGGCGGCGATTTGGGCGAGGAAATCTTCGCCCTCTTCCCAGCGGGTTGAGCCCACGATGCGGTCGCCGGGGATCAGGCCCATCGGGTTGGTTTCGTCGGCGTGGGTCACGATGACGCCATCACCGTAGATGCGGCCGCAGGCGCCGTAGAACGTCTGCTGGGTGTAGGGCATGCCTTCGGCCACGCCGCACTGGCCGGGGCCGAAGCGGACCCACTGGTGCCCTTGAGGGATCTCCAGCTGAAGGGCCCGGCCGGCTCGGTAGAGCGTGTCGGCCGCGTCGTCGCCGGACACCACGAGCGCGGCAGCTTGGGCGTGAAGAGCGTCCCAGTCGACCTCGGCCGCGAGCGCGGTACCGGCTTGTGTGCCGTCGAGATACGCGTCGAGCTGCTCGATGAACTCCTGCTGAATCGCCGAGGCGCAGCCGCCCGCAATGCAGGTGGCCTCTTCACCGCAGTCTTGCTCGACCCACTGGCGCAGGCCGTCGACCTCTTCACACACTTCGGCGGTCGACTCATCGATGCAGCTGCCCAGGTCGCCAATTTCGCATTCGTGGGCGGGTCCGGTCTCGTCGCTGGACTCGGTGTCGCCGTCGGTTTCACCGTCGGTTTCGCTGTCGTCCGTGGTCGAGCTGTCGAGGCCGGTGGTGGGATCTTCACCGGTCGTGGGTTCATCGCCCGTCGTGCTCGTTGGGCTGCTCGAGTCGGACGCGGTGGGCTCTTCGGCACCGGTTGTCGTGCCGCCCGTGCTCTCGCCGGCAGGGGTCGTGTCGTCGCCGCAGCCCACGAGGAGCGCGGCCGCAAGAAGAGGGAGGGGGATCAGGGTTGAGGTACGCATGGTTCAGTCCACATTCACGATGTAGAGGCGGGTGGCGTCGCCGTCGTGCACGATGGCGAAGTCGTCGAACGACACGTCTTCGAGTCCCGTGGGGTCCAGGCTCAGCGTCGTGTCGAGAGGGGAGAACGTGTTGCCCGACAGCTCGAACTGCACGAGGGCGTCGTGGGCTTCGGATTCGAATGCGTAGAGCGACGTCGTACCGTCACTGCCGGCCGTGGCCCATCCGAGCCAGTCGATGCCTTCGGGAGCTCCGTCGATCGCGATCGTCGCAGGGGCGTCGTATCCGTGCTCGTAGACCTGGCGTCCGCCCTCGAATCCAAACCCGAACGCGGTCTCATGGTTCGCGTCCAGCATGTACAGCGCGTACGTGAAGTCGCCGTGCGCCATGCCGAAGCCGCCGCTCGGGTCGGCGGCTGCAGGCGTGCCCACGATGTCGATGACCTCGAGCGACTCGTATCCGTATTCGAACGCGCCGGTACTCGTATTGAGGGCGAACTGATAGACGGCGTCCGCCGCGTCCGTGGGTAGGAAGTACAGGCGGTCGTAGTCGTCGTCGTGCAGCAGGCCCCAGCGCGACCAGTCGGTGTTGGCGGGGCCGCCTGTCAGAGCGATCGTTTCGGTCAGGGCGAAGGCATTGCCCTGCAGCGTCGCCACGAGGACCCTGGGTCCGTCGCGGACGACCTCACCCGTCTCGCTGCCCTCGCTCGAGGACTCGGCGTCGCTTGTGTCCCCGTCGGTGATCTGCGGTGCGCCTGTGGCCGTTGCCGCGGAGGTTTCGGCCCCTTCGCCGGTCTCGTCCGCGCCCGCCGTGGGGCCGCCGGTCGGACCCTGGGTCGAGTCACCCAGCCCACCCGTTGCCGTCGGCTCGACCGCACCGGTGGTGTTCGGAGTCTCGGTCGTCTCCTTGCTGGCGCCGCCGTCATCGCAGGCCGGCGAAAACGCGAATAGAAAAAACAGGAGGTTAGAAGAAGTCGCTTGATTCCGGACCATTGCGAAGCATCCGAATCCGGGTGCGCGAAACCGCGACCGGGTAGGCAAGTGTCGGATCCTCTGTCACTTCGTGCCACCTTAATCAAGGCACAGAGACGCAGTTTGTTTTCAAGCACCGGGGATCATGAGAAAAATCCCGGACCTTTGCCCCAGCTTGTAAGGGGCGGAGGCCCTGGCGAAATCGCTCGCGCGGTTCCCCCGTACCCCGATGATCTAGGTCCAGCGCCGGAGAACGAACCCTGGGTTCAAACGCGGGCCCAAGGTCCGTTTCGTTCGCTTCGAAGCACCGCGATCTCGGTGTCCCGCTCGCCATTGCGCGCCTCGAAAGCAGCCCCTGCCGTGGGTCAGCTTTCGTGAACCCAGGTGATATCTAACTCCCCGGGACGCACGCCCATGACCAGCACCAACGCCGCCTCCTTCTCCGCCCGCTCCACCCTCAACGTCGGCGACGCGTCCTACGAGATCTTCCGCCTCGACGCGCTGAGCAAGGCGGGCGTCGGGCACGTCGACACCCTGCCGTTCTCGCTGCGTGTCCTGCTGGAGAACCTGCTGCGTCACGAAGATGGCAATGTGGTCACCAAGAGCGACATCGAGGCCGTCGCGGGCTGGGACGCCACCGCCAAACCGTCGGTCGAGATCGCCTATCATCCGGCGCGCGTCATCCTGCAGGACTTCACCGGCGTGCCCGCTGTCGTCGACCTGGCCGCGATGCGTGATGCCATGGTCGCGCTCGGCGGCACGCCCGATCAGATCAACCCCGAGCAGCCGGTCGACCTGGTCATCGACCACTCGGTGCAGGTCGATCACTACGCGTCCGACAACGCCTTCAGCCTGAACGTCAAGCTCGAGTATCTGCGTAACCGCGAGCGCTACCTGTTCCTTCGCTGGGGCACCGAGGCGTTCGAGAACTTCCGCGCCGTGCCTCCGGGCACCGGCATCGTCCACCAGGTCAACCTCGAGTACATCGCGTCCGTCGCCGCGAGCCGGAAGATCGACGGCAAGCTCGTCTTCCACCCCGACAGCCTCGTCGGGACCGATTCGCACACCACGATGATCAACGGCCTCGGCGTGCTGGGCTGGGGCGTCGGCGGCATCGAGGCCGAAGCCGTCATGCTGGGCCAGCCGATCTACATGCTCGCCCCCGACGTCGTCGGCTTCCGCCTCACCAACAAGCTGACGGAAGGCGTCACCGCCACGGACATGACGCTGCGCATCGTCGAGATGCTGCGTGAGAAGGGCGTCGTCGGCAAGTTCGTCGAGTTCTACGGCCCGGGTCTGGCGCACCTCACCCTCGCCGACCGCGGCACCATCGCGAACATGG
>CAYSPB010000142.1:0-16047 GCA_964432695.1 uncultured Nannocystaceae bacterium | reverse complement strand
TGCTTGTCTGCAGGCCAGCTGGTGAACGCCCGCAGCTTTTCGAAGTGCTTGGTCGCCTCGAGGTCGAGACCGTCCTCGAGCACGTGCGAAGGCGTCAACCCAGCTTCCCCGAGCAACTCGCACGCGTGCAAATACTGGATGAATTTGTTGCCCGAGTCATAGCGAATCGAGCACGGATGCGGGCGCGAGCGCATGACCTCGACGGCCGCGACGATGCCCGAGCCCATCGTGTCGAACGTGTCGAGCAAGTAGCTCGGCGGCGAACTCCGCATGTCTCGCATCGCCTCGAAGGCGGCCAGATCGTTGCCCCAGCGCTGGACGTGTTCGTGTCCCATCGTGCCCACGGCGACCATCTCGAGGCTGCGCGCGAGATGCATGTTGCTGGTTCGCACCACGCCTTCGGCTTTGCAGGCCTCCAGCGCGAGCTGGTGCTGCTGCATGCAGACCGCCGAACGCATGCCCACTTCGAACACCCGCTCGGGCGTTCCGACCGCTTCGGCGAGCGATCGAACCATGCTGGCGACCCGCTCCCGGTAGGCCTCGTCCTCCCGGGTGACCGTGCCTGGCGACGCACCGACCGCTTCGGCAACCTGCCGAATGATGCGCTCGTGTTCCTCGCACGTCGCCGTGCGACTTGCGTCGTCGACCTGGTCCAGCTTGAAAGCCGTGGCGAGCTGGATCGGAAAATTCAGCCACAGCAGCATCGGCTCGAGCCACGACACCAAGAAGCTCGGGCCGGTGATGCTCAGAATCGGCTCACGCTCCAGGACCCACACGCCCTGCGGCACAGCGCAGATCTCCACCGCCTCGGGGCCCGCCCGCAAGGCGTGCTCCATCGCGTCGGACATGGTGTAGCCGCTGCGGCGTGCAAACACGAGGTCCTCGGCCGTGGGGGTGACGTTGGCCAGCATCCCACGCACGAGGGCCGCCAGGTCGAACGGAACGAACTGTGGCCCGCCCCGACGAAACGAGAAGTAGAATGTCTCGCGCCGAAGCGGAAAGCCGGCCTGGGCCATCGAGTACTTGTAGGCGTCGGTCGCCAGGGACGAAGGCGTTGTCCAGGGGAGCACGCGTTCAATATAGGGTCACCCGACCACTATTTCAAGGTGCCGACGTGCAGTACGCGGTTGCCCCGGTGCACCGAGACGGTTCGAGCGACGGTGTCGACGCCAACCCACTCGAACCGGCCGCATGAGCAGGTGCCCGTATTGACCGAGAGGCCGTGCACGGTGGCATCCAGGCGAGCGGCGTGCGTGTGTCCCATGACCACCGCGGCGACGTCCTGCGCTGCGCAGAGGCGATCCGCCGCCCGTGCGTAGGGACCCTCCGCCCCGCGGAAGCGCCCGTCTTTGATCGCCACGTCTCGGTCTTCAAACCACTGCGCCACGCTCGGCACCCCAGCGGCACGCATGCGACCGGTCACCCAGGTTCCCGCGTTGGCCAGCGGCAGCGCGCCGCGGGCGACCGGGTCGTATTGGTGCCCGTGGACGAACATCACGCGGACATTTTCGCCGAGCACGATTCGCTCCGCCGCGCCGAGCACGTCCCGCGCGACGAGGTCGTGGTTCCCGTGGACGTAGTGCACGCGAGGATCGACGAGACGGTCGGCAAGCCAGGGCACCCGGCCGAGGACCCGCCGAAGATGCGCACGCGCGAACCGAGGCCCCCACGCCCACGCGTGGTCCGCGGTGATGACGTCGCCGAGCAGCACGAGTCGGTCATGCGTGGCGAGCAGCTCGTCGACGAACGCTCCGTACGCTTCGGGGTCGTGGTGAAACGCGTCCGTGGCCGGGTCGAGGCCGATGTGCAGGTCGGAGACGGCCGCGATCCGCATGGAACCTATGATCTCACATCGGATTACCTGCACCCCGTCGCACCGGCCGCCGTCGTTTCCGGCGGACCCTCATGAGTGCTGCAACGCTCCGTTTTCTGCCGTGTTTGCTCCTGGTCGGCTGCGCAGGCAGCGAGTTCGTCACCGGTGAGACCGAGGCGGAGTCGCTTGCGGCTCCCGACGACGACGGCGATGCGCCGGTGACGGTCACGACGGGCGTCGCTGGGCACGGCGGTGACGGGCCGACCGGTGCGAACGGAGACTCGACCGGCAGCACCGACGCCGAGCCCAAGGACGGGTCTACCTCCGGTGCCGAATCGGACGGCGAGACGACAAACGATGCCGCGGAGAGTTCCACCACCGGGGATGATGCGCACCGTGACGAGGAGAGCTCAGGCGGCTCGACCGATACGGGCATCGACCCGCCGCCCGCCGATGGCGTCGACCTCTCGGGGTACATCCTCGTGCAGACCGCGTCGACGCGGACGTTCATCCTGCCCGAGGGCACGGTCGTCCCGACCGGCGGCCGCGTCATCGTTGGGCGCAACGCTTCACGATGTGCCTTCGAGGGACACTGGGGCGTGAGCCTCGGTGCCGACGTCGTCTACATCGACGCCGAGGATGCCTTCCCCGCGATCAACGGCGACGAGACGTTCTCGCTGCGCGACGTCGACGACGCTCTCGTCGATGGGCCGACTGCGCAAACGATGCGGGTCAGTCCCTTCGACGGGTCGACCTGCTCGATGGCAGTGGCCTTGCGTGGGAAGCCACGCGGCGATGCCAGCGCCACGTCGGCGATGGCCTGCCCGCCGCGGACACCGCCGGTACCTTCATCACCGAAGCCAGCGATGCCAGCGGTGCCGGCGCCTTCAACGACGAGTTCGTCGAACTGCAGGCGTGGCCCCAGTAGGGGCCGCGTGCATGGACGCAGCGCCGAAGCGCGGTACCCTCGAGGAGCCCGTGGAACTCGCGATCTTGCCGTTCTTCATCCCGTTGATCCTCATCGGTCGTTTCGTGGATGCGTGGCGGGAGTATCGGGGCACGGGCATCGACGGCGCGCGAACGATCGAGAACGATTGGGCGCAGACGTGGGGCAAGCTCCTCTCGACGAGTGAGCCGCCTGCCGACGCGCTGCCGCCCGCGGAACGCTGACCCGCCCTGCCCACTCGCGCGCACGACTCAGCGGCGCGCCACGTCGCGCACGGCAAACAGGGTGACCGCTGCGCTCGCGGCAACGTTGAGAGAGTCGACGGCACCGTCCATCGGAATGCGAACGCGCAGGTCTGCGGCGGCCATCCAGGCCGCGTCCAGTCCGGGCCCCTCAGACCCGAACGCCACGATCGCTCCGCGCGGCAGCGACACGTCCGCGAGCGCGCGCTCTCCTGCGGGCGTCATCGCCAACAGCGGAACATCGAGCCGTTCGCGAAGCTCGAGGGCACATTGGCGAACGTCGGGGCACACGACGAGCGGCTGGGTGAACACGTGCCCGGCCGAGGCCCGCACGGCCTTACGCGCCCAAGCGTCGGCCGCACGCGCGTCGGTCAGCACCAGGTCCGCACCGAACGCCGATGACGCCCGCACCATCGCGCCGACGTTGGCCGGGTCCGTGAGTCCCGCAGCGACCACTACGAGCGGGTGCGTTCGCCGGGCCACGGCGGCGACCTGGGCGACCGACGGCCGCGCAGGACTCGGGACGCGCACGGTCGCGAGCACGCCACGGTGAAACGGAAATCCCAGAAGCGTCGCCAGCGTGTCCTTCGATGCGGTCCACCAGGTGACGCCCTCGGGCACTCGCCCCATGAGCGCCGCTGCCTGGCTCGGCGTACTCAACACGAGCTCGACCTGATGGTCCGACGCACACGCACGCTGCACCGGTAGAGCCCCTTCGACCACCGCCTGCGCCCCCCGTCGCTTGCCGACCACCGCACGCAACGGCTCCAGCAGCGAGGACTCGAGGCTTGGCAACGGACGCGGCTCAGCCGACATCACCACCGCGCGCGCGAAAGCCATCGACCGCGCGACCGATCTCCCCGCAGACGTCGTCACGGTGCGCCTTGGCAGCGACCTTGATCGCGTTGGCAATCGCCCGCGCCCCACTTCGCCCGTGTGCCTTGAGCACGGGTTTGGTAAAGCCCAGCAGCGGGGCGCCGCCATACTCGGAGTAGTCGGTGATGTCCTTGAGCTGCTGCAGGCCGCGCGAGAGCAGCGTGAGGCCAGCACGCCAGACGAGCTTCTGCTTGAACGCCCACTTGCCGACGCTCTTGAAGACCTCGCCCACACCCTCGCCCATCTTGAGCGCGACGTTGCCGACCAATCCCTCGGTCACCACGACGTCGCACACACCCATGGGCACGTCGTTGCCCTCGATGTTGCCGATGAAGTTCAGCGCCTCGTCCTCGGCGAGCATCCGGTGCGCGGTGCTGAGCACCTCTCCGCCCTTGGTCTCTTCTCGGCCCATGTTGAGCAGGCCAATCGAAGGCGCCTGCACCTTGCTGATCCGGCGGGCGTAGGCATTGCCCATGTAGCCAAAGAACAGCAGGTCCATCGGCGTGCAGCGGACCGTGGCACCGACGTCGAGCATCAAGGCGAATCGGTCTGGATTGCCACGCCGCTCACGGGTTGGGTACACGGCCGCCAGTGCGGCTCGCTTGACGCCTTCGATCTTCGGCACCCACCTGGCCGAGGCGAGCACGATGGCCCCCGTCGAGCCGGCCGACACGAACGCCGACGCGTCGCCCCCCGAAACCGCCTGCATCGCCTTGCACAGGGATGCGTCGGGCTTGGTATCGATCGCTGCGCGCGGCTTTTCATCCTGTCCAATCGATTGGAGCGCGGGCAGAACTTCGAGCTTGCTGGCCTCATGCTCGTGTTCGTCGAGCCCCTGCGCGATGCGTTCGGGGTCCCCGACCAGCAGCAGGTGGATCGACGTCTCCTTGGAAATTTCGGCAGCGGCCGCCATCGTCACCGCCGGACCGTGGTCGCCACCCATGACGTCGAGCGCAATGCGGGTCGTCGGCATTGCGCGCAGTGTACCGTCCCGGACTCGGGACAGCGCAGGTCGACTCAGGAGTCGGTGCGCCCGGTGGGTAGCCCGAGGTCGTCCGCGATCTTCTTGATGCGCTTGTTGAGCGGGCCGAGCACGTCCTCCGCCTGAAACCAGAGTAGGAACCGGCGCCGGACCTGCAGCAGCTGTGAGGCGACGGCGCGCAGCAGCTCGTCCATGAGATCGTCGTCTCGGTCCGGCTTGGTCGAGGGCACGACGGCGGGTAGCTGCCGGTCCAGGGGGTACTCGGCCACGGCCACGGTGCCATCCGGCGAGAACGTGACGACGTCGCTCATCGCCTTGATCTGCTCGCGCGCGCCATCGTTGGTGGCCAGAAACTCGCTGCGAAACGCCTGCACGTCCCGCTCGAGCGCTGCGGCCGACAGTCGGCGCATCAGCAAGCTGCCGACGCCTTTGCCCTGTGCTGCGTCGACCACGGCGATGGCGGGCTCGGCCACACGCTCGTCCTCGGGCAGTCGAATGAACCGCGCCACGCCAACGCCCTCTCGTTCGGAGCCGTCCGTTTCCAGACGCGCAGCCCCAATCGCGAAGTGCGACCACTGATCGAGCTGCGTCAGGTACGTCAGCTCGGCCTCGGTCAGCCGCGGTTTGGGCGAAAAGAAGCGTAAATACTGCGACTGCGGCGACAGTCGACGCAGTCCCTCCTGCAGGGACTCGCGGTCCTCGGGGCGGATCAAGCGCAGACGCACCGTGAAGCCGTCGGCCAGCTGGACGTCCTCTTGGTAGTCGGCATCGAAGGTGAGCGTGCGCGCCATGGCCCTCGTGGTTGGCATACGGCGCGTATGCAAGGTCGGCAAGGCGACGCCGTGCATGGCGCAGCTGTGTAACATCGGATCGATGGCCGGGGTGCCCCTCACCGAAGCGCAGGCGCGCAAGCTCAATGCCAACCACGCCCACCGCCTGCGGAACTGCGAGCCGTGGAGCTCCGCCATGAAGTGGACCCCCGAGATCAACCTACGCGCCGACACCTACAAGGTGCTCGAGCTGTGGCCAGGGATCGTCGCGTCGGGCGCACCCGTGCATGCGCTGGAGCCGGGGCAATTCGTCGACTCCCCGAACAAGCGCTTTCGCTACTGCGTTCGCCTTCAGCGGCGTGGGCGACCGCTGCTGACGTGGTGGGGCAACCAGGTGGGCACCGTGGTGTTCGACGGGGACGTCATCATCCCGGCGCTGTACCAGGCGCGCGACGACGGACCCGACGATGCCCCACCGTGGAACGATGCACCGTGGATGTCGCTCACCCCGGCCGAGCTGATGACGCTTCGGCCGGGCACGCGCATGGCCAAGGGGCACACGATCATTGCCGGCCTCGGCCTCGGGCATCAGCTCATCGAGGTGTGCAAGCGTCTTCCGGTCAAGCGCGTCACCGTGGTCGAACTCGATCGGGAGCTGGTCGATTGGATCATGCCGGCGATCGAGCCGCACCTGCGCAAGCGCGTCGACGTGGTGGTCGGCGACGCCTACGAGGAGATTCCAAAGCTCAAGGGCGATGTGGCGCTCATCGACATCTTCCCCGGATATGGGGATGGGTTTCGGCGCGTCGAGGAGCTGCGCCGCGCCAGCCCAGGCATCAAGAAGTTCCGGGGTTGGGGCACGGCGGAAATGACCGGGCTACAGCAGCGCCGCTGACTCAAAAAAGCGACGTCTGGGCCCGCTCCGGTGCCCGCTCGGCAGGAAAGGTCGGCATCGGCGCTAGCTCGATGCGCGTCGCCAGGCGCTCGTGGAACAGCCGTGTCAGCCGAGGCGCGTAGAAGTCGTTCGGGCAGTGCATGAACACGTACGGCGAACGTCCCTGCCGAAGCCACGTCGCCACCCGCGACACCCAGGCATCGATTCGTCGCTGCGCACGTCCGGGGTCCGGCGGAACGATCAAGCGCAGCAGCGGCGTCTTGCCCTCCACGACGGTCGGGATCGGCAGGTTGGGCTTCTTGCCCCTGGCCACACGCAGGTCGTCATTGATCGGCATCTCGGCGAAGATGGCCTTTGCGTCCAGCACGACGCGATCGACGTGCGTCTCGACCAGAAGCCGCGCGAGCCGACGTTCGGCCGGCGTCTCCCCGAAGAACGCCGGATGCCGGACTTCGAGGGCAAACGAGACGTCGCGCGGCAGCGCCTCGAGGAAGTCGATCAGCGCCGGAAACCGCGGCGGGCCGAAGGTCGGGGGGAGCTGGATCATCACCGGACCCAGTCGCGGCCCTAGCGGGCGCAGGCGGTCCAGGAAACGCTGCGTCGCCCCGAGCCCCGCGACGAGTCCCCGCTCGTGCGTGATCGTCTTGGGAAGCTTGAAGCAGAACCGGAACGTCTCGGGCGTTGCGTCGGCCCAGCGCCGGACGATCTCCTCGGGCGGCGTCGCGTAGAAGGTCGTGTTGCCTTCGACCGCGTCGAACACCTCCGCGTAACGGCGCAGAAAGTCGGTCGGCTTGGTCCCCGGCGCCAGAAGCTCGCCGAGCCAGTCCTTTCGGCCCCAGATTGGGCAGCCCAGCCGTACGCACGGCTTCACCATGGCTGCGACCATCCCACGGCCGCAGTCGCGTTACCATCGGTCGATGGCGTTGAGCCTGGTGAGTCAGTGGACGTTGGTGGCGTGCGGGGTGATGGCCCACGCCGACGGAGTGCTCGACGGCGAGGAGTGCGATCGCCTCCTGTCGATGGTCGAGGACGAGGCCGATGGAGAGGAGTACAGCGCGTGGCTGGCGACGATCTCCGACAGCGCGCGGCTCGACGAGATGCTCCAGCAGCTGCCCGACCCTCCCGAGGCCGCCCACCGGGAGATCTTGGAGAACGCGTGGACGATCGCCGTGGTCGACGGCGAACGCAGCGAGTCGGAAGCGAAGGCACTGGACCGCATTGCGACCCGGTTGGGCGTCGAGTCCGTGCAGCTGGAGTTTTGGCGCGAGGCCTGGACGACGCAGCAGCATGACCTCGCAGAGGTCGTCGTCGCAGCCGCGTGCGTGGTGCTCGCCGGCAACGCGCCGGTGGCCACCGATGAGCGCGCACACATCCGCGAGCTCGCCTATCGCCTGCCCACCGCGGAGGCGCACCGCGAAGAGCTGGTGGCCTCGACCGCGATCCCCCACGACGCCGAAGTGGTCGCCCGCTCCCTGCGCGGCATCCCGAAGCGCCGCCGGCAGTGGCTGATCAAGGTGCTCGCCGAACTTCCCGGCCGTTCGGCGCGGCGTGAAGACGCCCTGGCTCGACTGCAGGCCCTGGGGACGGATGCCGGTCTTTCCGCGTCAATTTTGACCTCGCTGCTCGGCTCGTAATCGCGCCAGCGGGTTCCACGCGCAGAACGTGTCACGTTCGAGTCGGCCGCGAAACCCGTGCGCAGCGGCACGTTCGCGGCGGTTCAGTGCGCCTTGGGACCCTCAACTTGCGCACATGGTCGGATGATGTAGGTAAACGCTGACAGCGGGGACCAAGGCCATGAACTGCGGGAACGTTCAGCACAGCATTGCACCGATTCTTCTACTGCTCGGCCTGAGCAGCGCCTGCAACGAGGGCGTCGAGGCCCGGCGAGAGTCCGGAGCCGTCAGCGCGACCACGGCGAGCGCAAGCACAGGCGAAAGCGACGGGGACGCCGACGGCGACGGCTTCGACTCCGAGTCGATGGGCAGCACGGGGGGCGACACCTTCGACTCGGATGGAAAAACCGGTGGCAGCTCGGGCAACGAGGACGACGAAACCGGTGAGGAGGTCGAAGAAGACACCGGCCCGCAGTGTGAGCAAGCCGAGTTCTCGTTCACCTTCGAACCAAAGACCCCCAACGTCATGCTCGTGCTCGACAAGTCACGCAGCATGTCCCAGCTGTGGGACCACGATGGCAACGGCGCGACGCCAACCATCTCCCGCTATAACAGCCTGCACAACGTGGTCGACTACCTCGTCAGCGAGTTCTCCGACGAGATCAACTTCGGCGCCCAGCTGTTCCCCTCCGCGACCGCGTACCTCGACGAGCCCGCCAACGACCACTCGTGCCTCGTCGAAGGCACGCCCGAGGTCGAGCTCGGGCACAACAGCGCGGGTGACATCCTCGCGGTGATGCCTCCCGCGGGTGACTTTAGCTTTTCGGGCGGCACCCCGGCTGTCGCCGGTCTCACATCGGCCATCGACCACCTCAACGACGTCGCCCCCGAGGGCAACCGCGCGGTCATCTTCATCACCGACGGCGCCGCCAACTGCAGCCCCGACGAAGCACCCGAGGACACCCTCTTCGTCTACGACGACGTGGTCCCCGAGGTCATCCAGGCGGCCAGCGCCAACGACGGCATCCCGGTCTACGTGGTGGGCATCAACATTCTCGACGAGATGGGCACCAAGCCGGCGGTGAACCCATTCGATGCGATCACCGATGCCGCCGACGCAGGCGGCGCCCCGGCTCCGGGTGCCCAACCCTTCTACAACGCCTTCAACGAGATCGAGCTCGCCGACGCCCTCGAAGAAGTCATTTCGGACATCGAGTGCACCGTCACCCTCGAAAACGAACCGATCTTCCCCGAGAACGTCGGCGTAACGGTCGACCTCCAGGGCTACGACCAAGTCGCAGACTGCGAAACGCAGAACGGCTGGACCTATCCGAGCGAAGAGGGCCCGTTCAACAGCATCCTTCTTTGCGGGACCGCCTGCGACGCGATTCAAAACGGCGGGCTGGTCGAGGTCGAGTACCTCTGCCCCGGCTGAGTCAGCTCGGGCGCGCTTTGGGGTAGCGCGCGAAGAACCGCTCCAACGCTTCGGGCGGCGCCGCGAGATAGACGGCGTCGCCTGCCTCGATCTGGAACCCATCAGGGAAGTCGACCGTCACCTCGTCCCCCCGACGTACCGCCACGATGGCGCATCCGGTTTCGGCCCCCACCTGGGCCTCGAACGGACTGCGGCCCTGCAGCCCACCGCTGCTGACCTCATGCAGTTTCACGCGGGCGTCGAGGCTGATCCACTCGTCACCGAGCATCTGCTGGGCGAGCAGCTCGGCAGCGACTTCGCCGAGCGAGAGCGCGAAGTCGGCTCCGGCGCGGTGAAGCCGGCCGACGCTCTGCATGCGGTCGACCCGCGCGACGATGGGAACGTCCGGGGCGTAGTCCCGCACGACAGACGCGGCGAACAGCGTGGTGCTGTCGTTGCCCAAGGCCAGCACCACGCAGCGTGCATCCTTGGCCCCCGCAGACGCGAGCACGCCCTGCTCGAGCACGTCGCCGACCACGTCCACGCCCTCGCTCCGGTCCCGGTCGAGCACGACGACCTGTTCGTCCGCGTCACGTAGCAACTCGGCAACCTTGCTGCCGACCTCGCCTCCGCCGCATACGACGAAAGGGCCCTCGCCACGCAGCGGCGTCGCGAGCTTTCCGAGTTTCTCAACCGCCGCGTCGCTCCCCACCGCCACCAAGATCGTGCCGGCGTCGATCCGCTCGTGCGCGTCGAGGTACGGCGTGAAGCTGCCGTCTGCCCAGCATCCCACGACGGTGGCCCCGGTTCGCGAACGGAGCTTGGACTCCGCGAGTGTGGTGCCATCGAGCTCGCTGCCGGCGGCGACGCGAAGCTCGGTGGTGTTCAGGTGTCCGCGCACGTGCCCCATCCCGACCAGTCGCGGCCGGACCCGGTCGCGGGCCAGTGAGGCCATCGCCGCCGCCAGAATGTGCAGCGGCGTGTACACGGCAGTGGCGCCCGCGAGCATCATCGGTCGGCGGTGCAGCGGGCGGTCGGCCAGCGCCAAGAGGTCGCCCTCGTAGCCCAACTGACGTGCGCTGAGCACCATGGCGGCGTTCTCTTGGTCGGAGCCGGCGAGCACGACGGCGCGCGCCCGAGAGAAGAGCGTGCCTTCGAGTTCGTCTTCGTCGGGCACGAACACGACGGTTCGCCCGCGATCGAGCACGCGCCGCGCCACCGTTTCATCGGTCTCGAGCACCACGGTCTTCACGTTCGCCCGCTCGAGTTCTTCGAGCAGCGGAACCACGGCGGGGCCGTAGCGGAACACCAGAACGAAGTCCCGCAGCTTGGGTACGTCGCGTGGCAGCTTTCCTTCGAACCGCTCCTCGAAGAACGGCACGACCACGAGCGTAAACACCACGAACGTGAGCGCAAGCCCGACGAACTGGGTGACCACGACGAACGCGATCATCAGCGGGTGCTCCCAATGGTCGTCGCTTCCGTAGCCGGTGGTGGTGAGCGTTTCCGCGGCCCACTGCACGGCTTCACCGAGGGTACGGGTCTCGCCTTCGAGGCGCCCCATCGCCACGACGTACGTCGAGGCGAGAATCAGCAGCAGCAGCGGCGCAACGAGCAGCAGCGCCAGCAGTCTTGACCGAGACGTTCGCATGCCGTCAGCCGCCGCAGGCGGTGGGCACGTCGGGCAGGCGGCTGGCCGCGAACCCGATCTTCAGGTCGAGCGCCGGCTCCCCGAGCGCATCGGTGCAGTTCGGCGACGGATTCACGCCACCGAGCAGAACGTTGAGCGGGTTGCCGCCAACCGGGCAGCCTGCGCACGCGCCTTCGGTCTGCAGGTCGTCTGGGCCCTCGCCTGCGCACTCGCCAAGACACGAACACAGCTGCGTTGCCTCCGACTCGAGCAGGCAGCCGTTGAGCGTGCCCCAGACCCTGGTTTCCTCGGGGTTCGTCGAGACCTCAGCCTGCACGGCGCGAATCGGGACCGCATCGGGCGTAGCTTGGTCGGGCGTGCAGTTGAACGTGGTGGTGTCATCGTCCTCGGCATAGATGTAGACGACGCGTTCTGCACCGAGCTCCATCGTGTACGTGTTGCCGGTGGTTCCCGTCGTGGGGACGCTGCACTCGCCGATGCCATCGGCAGGACCCCAACGCACGTCGTCGGTGGCGAAGACCACATCGATGAGGTCGCTGATCGTGTCGGGTTGCGTGCACATGCCCGCCGCTTCGGGGCCCACCCCGGAACGAATGCCCAACACGGCTCCACCGGCCTCGTTGCGCGAGGCGACCTCGAGCAAGATGTTGAGCTTGAAGTTGGCGATGTCGGCGCTCCAGGTGTTTTCGAGCACCTGCGCCTGGAAAGCCGTCCCGTCGGCATCGCCGACTCCTTGGATGTCGATGCAGTCGAAACGATACGTTGCCGGAAGCTCGACCATGTCACCCGACCCCGAACCCGCCCCCGTGTCGAGGCCGGTCGTGGTCATCGGCTCCGAGGTCGTTGGGCCCGCGGAGGTCGATGCGTCCGCCGACGGTGGTTCGGGCAGAGCGTTCGGCTCGTCGCCTTCGCCGTTGGTGCATGCCAAGGACACGCAGGCCAGGCCTGCCATCATGCAACCGAGGATGATGCGGCCACCCATCGTGGCGCCAGTCTAACACGGTGACCCGACATCAACGCAGTGCACCGTGTTAGCGTGCCCGACGATGTCGCCGTCTCGGACTGGTCTCAGCATCGCGTTCGGCTTGGCTGCAGCCCTCACCGCTGACACGGCCTGGGCCGGCGGTTTTGAGGTGCCGGACTTGGGCGGCCGCGCCATCGGTCGCGGCGCTGCGTACGTGGTCGGCGTGCAGGACGGCACCGCGATTCACTACAACCCCGCCGCCCTTGCGAAGATCCGCGGCACGACGGTGATGTACCACCACGGCCTGATGTTCCACGACACCCGCTTCCAGCGCTCGACGCTGAGCGAGGCGTGGGGCGCCGACGCCGGCACCGAGTTTGCCGAAGCACGCAGCAGCACCCGCTTGTTCCCAATCTTGGGCGCCTTGGCGGTCACCACCGACTTCGGTCTGGACAACTGGACCTTTGCGGCGGGCGTCTACGGCCCCAATGGGGTCGGCTCGCAGCGCTACGACAACTACGGGCCGCAGTCGTTCATGATGACCGACCTGAACGTCCTGCTCGCGTACTACACACTCGGCGCGGCGTGGAAGTGGAAGGACGTGTTCGGCATCGGCGCGGTCGTGCAGTACGCAGACCTCATCCAACTCGACTACGGCGTCGTGGCCGACTCATCCTTGACGCCGGGCCTCGCCCCCGTGCCCAACGACGAGAGTACGCAGCTCGAGACCACCATCGAGCTGAGCGACCGGACGGGCGCGACGGCACAGATCGGCTTCTGGTACCGCCCGTGGCAGCGCATCGAGTTCGGCCTGAGTAGCCGATTCGTCCCGGTGTACTTCAAGCCCAAGGGCGGTGTCTCGGTCGACAAGTCCACGCTCGTCACCGAGGAGATCACCGTCGACATGGACCTCACCCTGCCCGCGATCGTCCGCGGCGGCATCCGCTACATCCACGACACGGGAGACCGCGAGTGGTTCGACATCGAACTCGACGCCGTCTACGAGTCGTGGTCACTGCTCGAGAGCTTCGAACTCGACGTGCAGGGGCAGATCAACGGCCAGGAGCTTCAGGAGCTCACGCTACCCAAGAACTGGAAGGACACCGTCTCGGTGCGACTGGGCGGCGACGTACACCCGCTGCCGCCCTACCTCACCCTGCGCACCGGCGCGTTCTTCGAGACCGCCGCCGTGCCCGAGAACTTCTCGCACATCGACTTTCCAAGCTTCCGCCGCGTGGGCGTAGGCGCGGGCTTCTCCGCGGGCGCCAAGGGTGCGTACCTGACCGTCGGCTACATGCACGTGTTCCAAGAGAAGCGCACGGTGAGCGAGGAGTTCGGCAAGGTCTTCCAGCAGCGTCCACTGCGTCCGTGCCCGGACAACTGCGACGGCCTCAGCGGCGTGCCGGCCAATGCAGGCACCTTCACATCGCGCTACGACTTGCTCACGATCGGCATCGATCTGCGCTTCCGAGAGATGCTAGCGGGTCGACGCGCCAAGAAGAAGGGCGAGCTCGCGCCCGATCCAGCGCAGCCGAGCCCGCCTGCTCAGTCGGCTTCGCAGCGGCTGAAGCAGGGCGCATAGCAAGCGTCGTCGAGCGGCTCGGCGTTCCGCTGGCAGCGCTTGGCGCACTTGTACGTGCAGTTGGCAAACCGCTTGCCTCGCCATCGCGGGTGCGCGCGTCGGTACCACTCGTCCTTCATCGCGCTCTGCAGCCCGACGACGACCGAGGCCTCGGGAAACGCCTGCACGTACCACGTGCAGTAGCCCATCTTCGAGGTGCATCCGTCCTCGACCAGCCGCTCGCCCAGCCGCGTCCGCAGCGTGTCTTCATACCGATTGCGAAACGCATCGAGGTCGACGTTGGGTAGCAGGGAACGGCCCTCATCATCGCGGACCCAGTCGTCGTTCCCCTCGAGGAACGCGACGACACTGTCGTTGAACGGCGGCTGCGTGAGCCGGCGCAGGCCTTCGGCTTCCAGCACCGCGGTGGCGGTCTTCGCCGCCACCGTGTTCGGATAGCGCTCGACCAGGGCTCGCAGCTTCGGCACCGAGGGTTCGGGCAGCGGCGCCACGGCAGGGTCCTCGCCCTCCGCTTCGGGTTCTTCGGTCCACGGATCTCCAATCACCACGGACTCGTAGACCCGGAGGGCGACGACCTCTTCCCACAGTGCGTGATCGGGGTGTTCAGGATGCTCGTCGACCCACGCCGTCAACCCGGCGAGGTTCCCATCGTCGTGATAGGCGACCACGGCGTGGTCGAGTGCCGACTGGGTCGCGGCGCGCTGCGCCTCCTCCGCGCTCACGACCACCTCCGGCGTTCCAGCACAGCCCAACCCCAGCCCGGCGATCCAGGCCAGCGCGACCCAACGTCCACGACGCAGCAGCATGGCGTTCACATCGTCCGCGAGCGGGCCGACTTCAGCCGACGCCGGCCACGACCCGCGGCGCGGCCGCGGTGGTACGCTGCGCGAGTTGGACGACAACGCCCCACAGCCGGCGGACGAGTCCCTGCCCGCGTGCCCATACTGCGGGCAAACGCATCCCGACACCGTGCTCAAATGCACGAAGACGGACATGCCGCTGCCGCTGGCCGGGCGGTTGCTCTCCGACAAGTTTCGCTTCATCCGCCGGCTGGGCAAGGGCGGCATGGCGTCGGTATGGCTCGCGGTGAACGAAGCGGTCGACCGCGAAGTCGCGATCAAGCTCATCCGACCCGAAGTCCTCAAGAGCGAGGACCTCGTCGCCCGCTTTCGCAGCGAGGCGAAAGCCGCCGGACGCATCGACCACCCCAACATCTGCGAAATCCTCGACTTCGGTCTCGGTCCGGTCGGTCCGTACATCGTCATGGAGTCTCTGCGCGGCCAGACGCTGGCGCAGATCATCAAGGCTCGCCGCGCCCTGAGCCCAGCCGCGGCGGTCGACCTCGTGCTCGAAGCGCTGGACGGGCTGCAGGCCGCCCACGAAGCCGGAATCGTGCATCGCGACCTCAAGCCGGAAAACGTGTTCCTGCACGAGCCGGCAATCGGTCCCCCCGTGGTCAAGCTGATGGACTTCGGCGTCGCGAAGTTCACCGACGGCTCGGCCGAAATCACCACGGAACACGGCGCTCTGCTCGGCACGCCCGAGTACATGGCGCCGGAGCAGTTCAAGGGGGCCGACCTCGCCGAAGCGCGCACGGACGTGTGGGCCGTGGGTGCCATCTTGTACCGGGCGCTCACCGGCAAGCACGCCTTCAAGGGGCCGACCGTCGCGGCGACGCTGCTGATGGTCACGCACGACGAACCCACGCCCCTTCGAACGCTGCGCAAGGACGTGCCCGAGGCCCTCGTCGAGGTGGTGGAGCGCTGCATGTCCAAGGCCATCGGCGACCGCTATGCCGACGTCGTCGCGCTGCGAGAAGCGCTGCAGGTCACGCGCGAGGCCCTCGACGATGACGGCACGTCCCCCCTCCTCCCCGTGGTTGCCGCCGACGTGCCGACGCGTGTCGACGGATACACGCCCACGGACCTGCCCGACGGTCCCGATGGTCCACCGGCCCCCCTGCTGACCCCGCCGCACCCGGACGAGCCGGAGTCCGAGCAGCCGACCCATGCCTCGGGACTCGACGACGATGAGCAGGAGGCCGAGCTCGACCGTCGGCCGACCGAGGCCTATCGAGTGTCGCCCCCGCGGCGTCGGCTCCCAGTCCTGGTCGGCGTCGCAGCGCTCGGCGTCGCCGCCTTGGCATTTGCCCTGTGGCCCCGCGACGAACCGAGCCCGGCCCCTCGCCCCACCGCGCCGTCCACCGAGGCCGCTCCCGCCCGGCGCACGCCCACGCGTAAGACCGCGGCCGCGGCCGCACCGCTTCCGCCACCGCCCGCGCCCGAGGAGCCCGAGGCCG
>CAYSPB010000141.1:0-16067 GCA_964432695.1 uncultured Nannocystaceae bacterium | reverse complement strand
CGGGTGATGCCGCCCCCTGCGCGGGAGATGGCGCGGGCCGCGGAGGGCGGGTTGCCCCATCGTGTCCGGAACCCCCCCCGGTCGGTCGCCAGGAGGCACCCGCGCGCGCTCGACGAGCCGCCGGACCTCGCCTTGCGCTGGGGGGCTGACTCGGCACGGGCGCGTCGGCGCGACCGGGCGGCGAGCCGGCGCCTTCGTCGATGAGCGCGCCAGTGTCCTCTTGGATCAGCCGCCGTCGCGTCACCGGCTTGAACTCGACCTCGAAGGAGCCCGCGTCGGTGCCCATGAGGCGGCGAACCGCGTCGCCCATGTGAAAGCGACCCATGTCCGCGTCGACCAGGGTGCCGTCGCGAAACCACACGGTTGCCGTGCCGAGGTTGGTCTCGAATCGGGCGACGCCCGTCTTCTTGCCCGTAGAGATGGTCCGCAAGAGTTCGACCACCGGGAGGTCGGTGATCTGTCCCGCGAATGCTGCCCGCTCGTCAGCCACGCTCGTGCCGTCTCGTGCGCGCCGGGGCGCGCTCGCCTTCGCTCATTCTATGCCGACCCTCGGCCGGTTCCAAGATGCACCGTGCCCCGCGCCGTGCCACTACGATTTCAGAAAACCTCAAGGTAGGGGTCTGCAGCCCTCAGTCTTTGCGTCTGGTCAGGAGGAACCAGTGCGTGGGCTGGTCGGTGGGTAGCACGAACGAGGTCCAGCCGTCGGCCGCGGCGCCCGATATGCCGGACTCGACCGGGGCGCCGGCACTCGCGCGACTTCGAGCGGTCAGCGGAACGAGCTGAAGACGCCGTTCTCCGCGGAGCGAGACCTCCGCCGCGATCGGCTCGCTGCGGAGGTGCCCCGGTGCATCGGGGTCGGGCAAGGCCCGGCCGACCGCCGTCACCAGGATGCGCTGGCTCTCGGCGAGCGGACGGTCATCCAGCGCGACCGCGGCGATCGTGGCGTGGGCGGTGGTCGCAGAGATCCGGAGGTCCCCGAGCGTGCGTGGGTGACCTCCGATCCAGCCGGACGCGGCCTGCAGCCGGGGCGTGTCGATTTGCAGGATGCCCGCCGCCCAATCCCGGGCGATCTCGTCCGTGTCCGCGCGGACCGTCGTGCCGGATGGCTCCAGCAGATCCACGGAGAGGTCGTCGACGCGGCGCGCGTCCTCCGGCGCGTGCGTGCTCCGATCCCAGCGCAGCTTGGGGTGGTCCGGTAGCTCAACGACCACGCGGGACTGCTCGGGCGCGGTCCGCAAGGCAGCGCTGAGCTTCGGGTTGAGGTCCTGGTTCCACAGCGCATCGACCGAGGGCGCGAGCGCGATGGTGGTCTTCGCTTCGGCGACATCGCCCCGTCGAAACGCGAGCGCGGCGGTCGGGGCCAAGCCCAGCTGCGCGGGGTCGATGCGCTGGTCCCATCTCGTGTCGCGGGTTGGTGGGCCGAGCCGGTTCTGGGCGTAGTTGTAGGCGAGCATTGCATCCCAGCCCTGAAGTCGACCGATTGCCGCGGCCCAGAGGATGGCGGTGTGGCGGTCGGGCGCAGGCTTGGGCAGCGCCCACTCCGAGACCGTCATCGGCATGCCGGCGACCTGATTCGAAGCGATGTGGTGCAGGAAGTTCGCGGCGCGGTGCGGATTGTTCGAGAGGGCACCCGGCTTGCCGTAGCTATGCGCGTCGATGATATCTCCAGCGGCCAGCGGCGGCAGGCTGTACATCGAGCCGTGGCCCCACGCGTTCGTGGTCACCCGCGGCGCCCTCGTACCCAGCGAGCGCACGTGCTCGAGCGCGCGGGTGTCCCAGCGATGCTGCATTTCGGCAAGCATCACCTTGGCGTCGCCGGGGCGACGAAGACGGCGTGCCTGACGACCGTCGAGGCCGAGCTCCACCACGATCTCGCGACCGAGACGCTCGAACATCGCCGCGTGCGTTTCCCGGCCGGTGTCCTGTGTGAAGGCGGCAGAATAGTGCTGCGTGATGTCGTTCTCGTTGGTGAGCTGGAACGCGACGATCGCCGGTTCTTTGGCCCATGCGCGCCCCGTATGGGGATTCTCGCGCTCGAGCAGCGCTGCGGCGAACGCGTTCTGCAGCGCCTCGACGCGCGGGTTGATGTAGCCAAAGCCACGCGCCTCTTGGGGGTGCGGGCCGATCAGCATGTCGTCGTAGCCGGGGATCTTGTCGCCAGGCAGGAAGCGGCGGCCGGTGTGCAGGTCGACCCAGACGTAGATACCGCGCTCGGCAAGGGCGTCGATCCAGCGGTCGAGGCGGTCGAGGGCGTCGGCGTCGAGCACCTGTGTCGTGCCGTCGGTCGTGTCGAAGACGTTGGTGCCGATCCAGCCTGCGTCGTGATGGTGCAGGCGGACGAGGTTGTACCCGAGCGCCGCGAGGCGCTGCGCTTCGCGCTCGATGGCGGCGTCGTCGGATTCGAACAGCGCCCTGGCGGCGACGTTGGTGCCCCAAAAGCGGGCGGGCGTGCCGTCGGCGAACTCGAGCGCATCGCCGCGGACGCGAATCGGACCGTGGCTGCCCGCACGTCCGTGGGCTGCGTTCAAGCTGCCCAGGTCGATGGGCCAGTCATCGAACACCAGCGCATCGGCGTGCCAGCTCGCCAGCTCGACCGGATCGTAGCGCTCGTCGACGGGAGGCAGGATGGAGGTGGGGGAGGGGAGCTCGATCGACAGGCGGGCAGTACTGATCCCCTTGGGCGTGTCTTGCTCGAACCAGGCCGCACGAACCGTGTCGGCCGGCGTTTGGAACATGCGCGGGGGGTCGTGATCGGCGTCGAAGGAGAGTCCGACGCTTCCATGGGGGCCGAACGTCGCCCGGACACGCCCCGTCTCTTCGAGTTGCAGGCGACCCTCGGCGTCGACTCGCCGAATCTCGAGTCCCACGCCGGCGATGTCTCGTAGGTCTTGCTCGGCGTCGAGCGTGTAGTCGATGCGGAGCTCGGTTGGCGTGGGGCGCGTCGCGTGCCCTACGATGCGGACCGGTAACGTTTCGAAGCGGATGGTGAACGTGAGGTCGTCGGGCGCCGTCGAGGTGTAGTCGACCTGGGGCTTGGCAAATGACGCGCGCTTGTCGTAGCCGCCGTGCGAAAGCACGAGCATCGGTGTGCCGGCGTGCGCGATGGCGAGGCTGCCGTCCTCGCGCGGTTCGACCGACCACGACGGGGCGGGGCTCGGTACGGGGACGTCGGGCGGGCAGGCGGCGGGGTCTTCGGGCGCCGTCGGTTCGGACGCGGGGGGGGCCGGGTCGGTCCGCGGACAGGCGGTGAGCCCGATCGCGAGGACGCCGATGGCCGTTCGGCGCGCGAAGCTTCGAACCATGGCCGGACAGTAGCAGCCGGCAGCGCCGGCGCCCGCGGCAGCGCTTCGTCGTGCCCGGGTGCTGATACGCTCCGGGCATGAAGGAGGTGCTCGTCGTCGTCGGGACCCGGCCCGAGGCGGTGAAGATCGGTCCGGTGCTTCGAGCCGCACGGCGCGCGTCCGACCTCCACCTGAAGGTGTTTGCGACCGGGCAGCACGGCACGCTGCTGCGGGCCCTCGGGGCCGGGGTCCGCGTGGAGGCCCCAGCCGTTGGGGCGGCGCTCGACACCCTGCAGCACCGGGTCGATGGGCGGCTCTCGGCCCGTCGACCTGCCGCCGTGCTCGCGCAGGGCGACACCGCGTCGGTCCTCGCGGCTGCGCGGGCGTCGGTGAGCCACGGGGTGCCGTTCGTCCATCTCGAGGCCGGACTGCGGACCGGAGACCTCGCGCATCCGTTCCCCGAGGAAGGCAACCGCGTAGAGGTCGCTCGGCTCGCGAGCTTGCACCTTGCGCCGACGAGCGGGGCGGCCGCGAACCTGCGGGCCGAAGGGGTCGAGGCGGCGCGGATCGTCGTCACCGGCAACACCGTCGTGGACGCGGTGCAGCACACGCTTGCCTCGCTTCCGCCCGACGGGTCACCGCCTGCCGACGCCGTGGCCTCACTGGGCGGCGGGCGTCGGCGTATCGTGTTCACCCACCATCGGCGCGAGAGCCTTCCGCACGGTGCCGCAGCGGTTGCCCGCGCCGTGGCTCGCATCGCCCGTGCTCGGCCGGCCGTGGACATCGTCCTGCCGATGCACCCGAACCCCTGCGTCGCCGAAGCCCTTGCGCCGTTGCGCGACGTACCGAACGTGAAGTGTCTTCCCCCGCTGTCACACGCGGCGTTCATCTGGCTGCTTGCCGGCAGCGCGTTCGCGATCTCCGACTCGGGGGGGTTACAGGAGGAGGCGCCGAGCGTGGGCGTGCCGGTGCTGGTCACGCGACGGCAGACCGAGCGACCCGAGGCCGTCGCGCTGGGGGCGGCGTGCGTCGTCGGGTGGGACGGGGCGCGGCTCGAGGCTGCGGCGCTTCGCTGGCTCGACGACCCGAGCGCGCTTGGGCAGGCTCGACCGAACCACAATCCCTTCGGCGACGGGTTTGCCGCGACTCGGTGCGTCGCGGCGCTTCGCAATCATCTGGGGTTGACCGTGCAGCCGCCGCGGCCGTGGCGGGCGAGTGCACTGAAGGTCGACGCCACTGCAATGCGGTGATGCGCTGCAGGTCTCGAGGGTGGTACGCCGGGACATGACGCTGCCCGACGCGTTCTATCTCGCCGATGCAGGCGCGTTCGAAGCGACCGAGCTGACACGTGGTCCGTGGGGCGACGTGCAGCACGGAGGACCGCCCGCGGCGCTGCTCGCCGGCGCCATGGAGGCGTTTGGGGATGGAGCGGGCGAGCGCATCCTGGTGCGCGTTGGTGTGGAGTTGCTGCGTTCGGCATGACCGTGGGGGCGCTCTTCGACGCGCAGGGCGAGGTCGGCTCGGTCGAGCAGTCGCTGACCGTGATGGCGCGCTGAGGCTCAGCCCACCGGTGGGTTGACCACCAGCCCAAGCCCTGCGCCGGTCATGTCCGAGTAGGTGTAGGGGCCGACGAGTCCGGTCGTCGTTGTGGTCTGCAGCGTTGCGGGGTCGAGCTTGTACGCCTTGTTGCCGCCGCGGTCGGGTAGCCAAACGCTGCCGTCGATGTCGATGCTCACCCCCACCGGGGAGTCACACTCGGGCAGGGCGATGTTGCCGTTGATGATCTGCAGCGTGCTGCTGTCGACCGAGATTGCGCCGCAGGGATCGTTGGCGGCGATCCACACGATTCCGTCGCGGTCGATTTGCAGGCCTCGCATGCGCCGGTTGTCGGCGGTGGGGATCACATCGAACTGCTCGGTGTCGGGGTTGAAGCGCGTGATGAGGCCCAACCATCCCGCGGTCCACGGGCGGCCCTCCGCGTCGATGGCGATGCCATAGGGGTCGGCGCCGTCAGGCATCGGCCAGCGGCTGACCGCGAGCGTCTCCGCGTCGATCTTCACGAGGTTTTCGAACAGCCCGATCGCCCAGAGGTTGCCTTCACCGTCTACGGCACCGCCGTAGGGTCCGTAGTCCGTCCCTCGCATGTTCCAGTCCGGGATCGAAATCGTGTCGATGATCGTGCCGCTCTGTCCATCGATGCGGCGGAACTCCCCGGTGTTCAGGGCGGCGTCCCAATATCCGACCCAGAGGTTTTCGTCGGGTGCGTTGCAGTTACCGCCGGACTGGCCAGCGCCGCCGTCCCAGGCGGTGGGCCGGGGGCCGTGGTTGTTGTTGCCGTCTGAGGGCAGCGCGAGATGCCACAGCACGCACTCGTCGGTGCCCCAGGCGAGCACGTCTTCGGGTCCCGCGGAGGTTTGAATGACGCCGTCACCGTTTTGGTCGACGCAGTTTTCGGGCACGCTCGCGATCTTCGTGATGCTTCCGGCGCGGTTGGTCACCGCGACGTCGCCCGAGAGGTTCACCGACGTTCGCGAGGGGTCGTCGAGGCCGCCGCCGGGGCCTGAGAGGTATCGCGCGAGCTCGACGCCGGTCCGCGTGTCGATCTTGGAGACGGTGCCCTCGGGTGAGTTCGCGATCCAGATGAGGCTGTTGTCCTCGCCCTGCATGCCGTCACTTCCGGGGCAGTCGCCGCCAGCGGTCGGATCCGGCCCGTCGGTGGCGCCGCCGACGTCGAGCACGAAGCCGGTGGAACCGGGCACGCCGCCGTCATCGCCGCTGGAGCTGTCGGTCTCGCCGGCGTTGATCGTGATCTGTCCGGGGGTCATCCCCGCGGAGTCCTCGCGGCGGTCGTCGTCACCACAGGCCACGAGCACGAGGGTGAGCAGCACGGATGCGGTTGCGGACCGTCCCATCCGTCGATGGTAGCGAGCTGCTCTTTGCGCGGTCGGGCTACCTTCGTGAGCGCCCAGACGCGAAACACATCGACAAAAGAAAACGCGCCCGACCGAGGTCGAGCGCGTCCTGAAACGTCCGGCGGGCTGCGTCAGCCCATGGCACCGAGCGCCGTACGAATGCGGTCGGCCGCCAGATTGGCGTCATCCATGGTGATGTCGAGGAACGGCCGGAAGCGGACGCTGTTGGGTCCGCAGGGCAAGACCATCGTGTGTGCGTCCCACAGCGCGGAGATCAGCCGGTCGCGGGCTTCGGGGGAGGGCAGGTCGAACGCGAGCATCAAGCCCAGGCCGCGGCTGTTGCTGACCTGTTCGAAGTCGTGCTCGAGCTCGCGGAGCTTGCCCAGCAGGTGCTCACCGACGTTGGTCGCGTTGGTGAGCAGGTCGTTCTCCTCGATGATCTCGACGTAGCGCGCGCAGCGAACCATGTCGACGAGGTTGCCACCCCACGTTGAGTTGATTCGGCTGCTGACCTTGAAGCAGCTGTCGACCTCGTTGATGCGTTCCGCTGCTGCAACGCCGCAGACCTGCGCCTTCTTGCCGAACGAGAAGACGTCGGGCTGCACCCCCATGTGCTCGAAGGCCCACCACTTGCCAGTCAGGCCCATGCCCGCTTGGACTTCGTCGAAGACCAGGCAGACCTCCTCGTTGTCGCAGAGGTCGCGCAGCGCCTTGAGGAACTCGGGCCGGAAGTGGACGTCGCCACCTTCACCCTGAATCGTCTCCAGGATGATCGCGCCGATGTCGTTGGGGTTGGCCGCGAGCGCGTCGTGAATCTCTTGCAGGGTCGCGGCCTCGGCGGCTTTGACCATCTCCAGGTTTTCGCCCTCGACCGGGAAGCGGCAGCCGGGCGCGGTGACGCGGGGCCAGGGGAACTTGGGGAAGTACTTGGTCTTGTTGGCCGAGAAGCCGTTGGTCAGCGACAACGTGTAGCCCGTGCGCCCGTGGAACGCGTTGCGGAAGTGCAGGGCCTTGGTGCCCAGATCCGGGTCGCCGTCGCCCGAAAGGAGGCCCTTTTCGACGTTCTTGCGGACCTTCCAGTCGAACGCGACCTTGAGCGCGTTCTCGACGGCCAGGCCGCCGCCCTCGATGAAGAACAGGTTCTTGTAGCCCTCGGGCATCGTCCGCCCGAACGTGGCGACGAAGTCCGCCATGGCCGTGGTGTAGATGTCGGAGTTGGACGGTTTGACCAGCGCCGCCGCCATGAGCTTTTCGCGGAACGAAGGGTCGTCGAGGCCGGGGTGATTGTGCCCCACCGGCATGCTGGCGAAGAACGAGAACAGGTCGATGTACTCGTTGCCTGAAAGGGCGTCGACGAACCGCGAGCCCTTGCTCTTTTCGGTGTCGTAGACGACTTCCAGGCCGTCGACCAGCATCCATTCTCGGAGGGTGGAGTGAACGTTGTCCGCTTGGGTCTTGAACTTCGCCATGCGTGGGTCTCCCGTGCGTGGGGCTCTCCGCCGCGGACTATACAGCCGCGACCCGAACGAAGCTTCCACAGGAACCGTCTCGAAACGCGACGATGAAACCGGTTTGCAATCGGCCGCGTCAGCGCGGCCGAATGCCGGACGGTGAGCCCAGTGGGGCAACGGCGTGTCGGCGGTGTCCCAATGCGGCACGAACCGGCATGCGTTGAGCAGTCTCACGTTGACAAGCGGCGTCAGTGCCGGTGTGTTGCGACTCGTGAACATCGCACTCACCGACCAGGTCGTTCTCATCACGGGGGCCGGCCGCGGGATTGGCAAAGAGATCGCGAAGATGGCCGCCGAGGCCGGCGCGAAGGTGGTCGTTGCCTCGCGCAGCGCAGACCAGCTGGGTCAGGTCGTTTCCGAGATCGAGGCGGCGGGCGGAACGGCGCTCGCGGTGCCGACCGACGTCACCGACAAGGACGCGCTCAAGGCGTTGGTCAAGACCACGGTCGAAACGTACGGCCGCCTCGACGTACTCGTGAACAACGCCGCGACCAACTACATCGCGAACCTCGTGATGGCGAAAGAGGACAAGGTTCGCGACCTCTACGACGTCAACCTCTTTTCGGTCTTCACGCTCACGCAGCTCGCCCTGCGGCACATGATTCGCCAGAAGTCGGGCCGCA
This sequence comes from uncultured Nannocystaceae bacterium, assembly GCA_964432695.1. GTDB lineage: Bacteria > Myxococcota_A > Polyangia > Nannocystales > Nannocystaceae > CAJXVA01. The sequence continues at coordinate 7,740 of CAYSPB010000141.1, read as the reverse complement.
TCATCAACGTCTCGTCGGTGTCCGCCAAGCTCGGTGCGGCCTACAACAGCGCCTACGCGTCCTCCAAGGCCGCGATGCTCGGCTTCACGAAGTCGGTCGCGCGCGAGGTTGCCAAGGTGGGCATCACCTCGAACGCCATCTGCCCTTGGCACGTCGACACCGAACTCGTGCAAGAGGCGATGGCCAATCGCGCCAAGATGTTCGGCAAGGACACCGAGGCGTACATTGCCGAGATCGTCGACCACAGCCCGCAGAAGCGGCTGATCACGACGCGTGAAGTCGGTGGCCTCGCGCTCTTTTTGATGTCGAACGAGGCGCGCGGCATCACCGGACAGTCGCTCAACGTGTGCGGCGGATCGGTCATGGACTGAGGCCCACGTGGACGTCCTCCGCTCGAGCACGGTGCCCGATGGCACCTCGCTGACGTACCGGGTTTGGCCCGCGTCGGACCCGGCGCGCGCGAGGGTGGGGCTTTTCAACGGCATCATGAGCCACTCGGCGTGGTTCGGGCCGCTCGCGCCGGGGCTCACCGAGGTGGGCTTGCGCCTCATCGGGCTCGACCGGCGCGGCAGCGGGCTCAACGAGACCGGTCGGGGTGATGCGCCGGCGGCGAGCGTCTTTGTCGACGACGCGCTCGCTCTGATCGAGGCCGAATCCGACGAAACGCCCCTGTTCTTGGTCGGGTGGTGCTGGGGCGCTGCGCTGGCGACCGCCGTCGCGCACGCGCTGGGGGACCGCGTCGCCGGGCTCCTGTTGGTCACACCCGGCATGTTCAACCGCCCTGCGCTGCACGCTGCCATCGAGGCGCAGACGGAGCGCATTGCCGCCGCAGAGCCCGAGGCGGCGGTCATCGACTCACCGATCGACGACACGATGTTCACGCGTTCCGACGCGCTCGAGACCTTCGTTCGCGCCGACGCGCATCGCGTGCAGACGATCTCCCCGCGCATGCTCGCGGTGACCAAGAAGCTCGCCACCGCGGCGACGATCCGCCTCCGTAAGCTGGCGGTGCCGGTGCTCGTGGTGCTCGCGGACGAGGACGAGGCCACCGACAACGAGGCCACCGAGACCTACTTTCGCAAGCTGCCCTGCGATCGGGTCCGCATCGAGCGGGTGCCGGGTCGTCACGGGGTGCAGTTCGACGCGCCGCGGGAAACGACCGCGGCGATCACCGCCTTCATCGACGAACACCTGCCCTGACTGGACGCCCGTCATGCCCGCGATGCCGCCCCTGCAGTCCCCCGAAGTCCAGCCGTTCCTGCGCGCGCTCGACCGTCCCGAGGCTGCGCAGGAGGCCGTTCTGCGGACGATTCTCTCGCAAAACGCCCAGTGCGCGTTCGGCCAGCGGTGCCGCTTTGGCTAGGTGTCTTCGATGGAGGAGTTCCGGCGGTGCACGCCGGTGGCCGGCTACGGCGCGTTTTCGGCCGCGATCGACAAAATGGTGCTCGCTGGGGAGCAGGGGCTGCTGACGACCGAACCGGTACGACGCTTCTTCCTCACCTCGGGGTCGTCGGCGAAGTCGAAGTACATCCCCATCACGCGCTCGCTGCTGCGGGCGAAGTCCCGCGCATTCTCGATCTTCTGGTCGTCGGTGTACGAGACCCACCCGACCGTGACGCGCGCGAGCATGGTGACCAACTTCTCCGACGGCGGGGACGCCGTTGCGACTCGCGGGGGGCTCCCGTCGAGCTCCGAGTCCGCCTACTGGAGTTCAGTCTCGCGGGCGGCTGCGCTGGGCCGCGAACCCATGATCCCAGCCGCGGTCGCGTCGATCGGCGACAGCGAGACCCGGTACTACGCGCTTGCGCGCCTGCTGATCGAGCAGCCGATCACCGGGATCATGTCGCTGAATCCCAGCACCATCGTTCTGTTGTTCGAGAAGATCGTCGCCCACGCGGCTGCGCTGGCCGACGATTTGGAACGCGGAACGATCGGTGCCGCGTTCTCAGTGCCCGACGAAGTGGCCGCAGTCGTCGCTGCGCGCTGCGGACCCAACCCAGAGCGGGCCGCCGCGCTGCGCGGGCTCATTGCCGAGGACGCGGTCCTTGCCCACCGGCTGTGGCCGTCGCTGGCCCTGGGCGTCTGCTGGCGGTCACCGATGCTGCGTCCGTACATCGAGCTGCTGCAGCCGCACTTCGGTCTATGTGCGCAGCGAGACTTCATCACGATGGCCTCCGAGGGGGTGATGTCGCTGCCGCTGGACCCGCGTCGGCGCGGTGGACCGTTGGCGATCGACAGCCACGTGTACGAGTTCGTTCGCCACGCCGACGTTGACGAAGCCGATCCGCAAACGCTGCTGCCTCACGAGCTGACGCTCGGCGAACGCTACGTGATGGTGTTGACCACGCAGGGCGGCTTGTACCGCTACAACATCGGGGACGTCGTCGAGGTCACTGGCTTTGCGGGACGGACGCCGTGCATCGAGTTCCTGCATCGCGCGGGCAGCACGTGCTCGCTTACCGGTGAGAAGCTCACCGAGGACCAAGTCACCGAAGCGATGGCCGATGCAACCGCGTCGCTGCCGGTGCACGCCTTCACCATTGCCCCCGCGCCGGAGGGCTTTCCCCGCTACATCGCGCTGCTCGAATTCAAGGACGCACCCGCCGCGGGCGCGCTCGAGGGCTTGCCGCACCGGCTCGACGAGGCGCTCGAACAGCGCAACATCGAGTACGGGAGCAAGCGCAGCTCACAGCGCCTGGGCGCCCCCGAAGTCTGGGTCGTCGAGCAGGGCAGCTTCGAACGCTTTCGTCGACAGCGGCTGGCCAGCGGGACGAGCGACAGTCAGTTCAAACCAACGCACCTGACCCGAGACGTGAACTTCAGCGAACAATTCGACATCGAGGAGCGGCTCCGTGCGCGTTGAGTCCGTCGAGCTTCAACGCGTTCAGGTGCCGCTCAAGCGCGCCTTCAAGCACGCGCTGCATGAGCGCAAGCACACCGATGCGGTCTTCGTGACGGTGCGCGCCGACGATGGGGCTGTGGGGTGGGGCGAGATTTTGCCGCGGCCGTACGTGACCGGCGAGTCCATCGAGAGCGTCTTGGCGACCCAGGGCCCGGCCCTCGCGAAGGCGCTGGTGGGACGGAGCTTTGCGTGCTTCGACGACCGCACGCCGGGGCGGGAGGCGCAGGCCGAGGCGGTTGGCCAACACCTCGCAAGCCTGTGCGGATTCGACTTGGCGCTGCTCGACGCGCTCGGCCGATCCCTGGGGCAGCCGCTGGCAGCGGCGCTGGGCGGCATACAGGAAGAAGACCTTCCGCCAGGGGTCATCGTCGGCTTCGAGCATCCAACCGAAAAGGTGGCCCGGTACTGCGCCACCCTGCGCTTGGGGGGCCGCACGCACGTGAAGGTCAAAGTCGGTCTCGACGACGACGTCCAGCGACTCCAGGCGATCACCAAGGTGTTCAAGACGCTGCCGCTGCGGCTCGATGCGAATGCTGCGTGGGGCGTCCGGGAGGCGATCGACCGTCTGGCCGCGCTCGCGGAAGTCTGTACGATCGCGTCGATCGAGCAGCCCATCGCGGCGGCAGACATCGACGGACTTGCCCGCATTCAGGCCGAAACGAACATCCCCGTCATGGCGGATGAATCGGTATGTAGTCTAGCCGACGCCACGCGGCTCATCGATGCCGGAGCGGCGAAGATTTTCAACGTGCGCCTCGGGAAAAACGGAGGCGTGTGGGCCGCGCATCGGCTCTGCGAGACCGCGCGAGCAGCGGGCATCGACATCCATCTGGGGACGATGGTCGGGGAGAGCGGCGTGCTTTCACGAGCGAGTGAGATCTTCGGGCGCTGCGAGCCGGGCTTCGCTTGTTTGGATGGCAAGGGACAAAATGCGTTCTTGCTCGAGGTGGACATCTTGGAGGAATCCAGCGACCATCGCGCGCGGAACGGAGCTGAAGACCACGGCCTCGGCCTGCACGTCAGCGAAGACCTGTTGCAACGACACCGTGTCGGCGATGTCCTCCGTTTCTGAGTTTACAAGAGCATCGAGCACGCAATCATGAGCATCGAGCAAGACCTCCTCACGTACATCACCAAAGAGCTCGCGCCGGGCAACTCGGACATCGACGCAGAGGCCAGCCTCTCGGGCGTGGTCGACTCCACCGCGGTGATGGAGCTCGTGGTATGGATCGAGGGCCAGTACGGCTTCGACGTCGAGATCGACGACATCACCCCCGATAACTTCGGCAGCGTCAAAGCGCTGTCCGCCTACATCGAGAAGAACAAGAAGTAGCGACCCGGCTCCGGGCTCGGCTCCGGGGCGCGTCGACACGGCGGCGGGACGGCCGCGCGAAGGGACCTCTGACCATGCTGTTGTTCGAATGGCTGCGAGCGGATGCCCAGGCGCATCCGGACAAACCCGCCGCGATCTTTTGCGGCGATTCTGGCGTCGACGGTGAGGAGCGCATCTCGTTTGCGGAACTCGACCATCGCAGCGACCGGGTCGCCGCGTTTTTGCAATCGAAGGGCGTCGGCCCTGGTGACCGGGTCGCGTTGCTGTGCGAGAACACGCTGCCGGCGCTGTGCTGGTTCTGGGGCGTCCTCAAGGCGGGTGCAGCCACGGTCGACGTACCGGGGCTCGCTGGCCGCGACACGATCCAGGCGGTGCTCGACGAAGCCGCACCCAAGGCGATTTGCGTCGACGTGGCGCTGATGAAGAAGCACGTCGTCGTCGACGACGGGCTCACGCTGCCCTCGCTCGTGCTCACGACCGAGGCGGGGTCCCAAGTTGCGGGCGCGCGCGAGGTGACCACGCTGTCGTCGATTCTCGCCAATGACGCGACGCCGACGCCACCGAGCACCAACCCCGACGACCCTGCGCTCATCGTCTACACCTCGGGTACCACCGGCCGGCCCAACGGTGTCATGCTCTCGCACCGCAACTTCAGCTCGAACCTCATCGCGGGGAACGAGCTGATGGGGCTCACCGACGCCGACAGCATTCTCGTCGTCGTTCCGCTGCACTACATCCACGGGCGAATGCAGCTGCTGTGGCACGCGATGATCGGCGGGACGGTCGTTTTCTCGGCTGGCTTCGCCTTCCCGCAAAAGGTGCTGCTCGAGCTGGTCGAGCACCAGACCACCGGCTTCTCGGGGGTGCCGTTCCACTTCAAGCAGCTGATGGACCGCTCGAAGATGGCCAAGACCCCGCCGGCGGCGCTGAAGTACGTGCTGATCACCGGGGGGGCGCTGCCGATCGACGAGCTGAAGCGCCTGGACGGCATGCTGCCGAACACGGGCATCCACATCGCCTACGGCCAGACCGAGGCCTCGCCCCGCATCACGTACATCGGTCCCGACGAGCTGTTCGTCAAAGCCCGAGACGGCAAGTTTTCGGTCGGCAAAGCGCTGCCGGGTACGACGCTGGAGATCCTCGGCAGCGACGAGCAGCCGGTGGGTCCGGGCCAGATTGGAGAGGTTGCGGCAGGCGGTCCCAACATCATGGTCGGCTATGTCTCCGGCGACCACCGCGAGCTGGGCAAGATCGACGCACAGGGTCGGCTGCGAACCGGCGACCTTGCGTATTTGGACGACGATGGTCACCTCTATTTGGCCGGACGCAGCTCGGAGATGATCAAGAGCGCGGGGGAACGCATCTTCCCTCAGGAGATCGAGGCCGTGCTGGCCAAGCACCCGCGCGTGGATGAGGTCGCCGTCATCGGCATCAAGGACGCAACCCTGGGCGAGCGCATCGTCGCGTATCTCAAGCTGACCGAAGGCGATGCGGTCGAAGCGAGCGAGTTCAAGGCGTTGTGTCTCGCGTCGCTTCCGTTCGTGCGCGTGCCCAAGGCGTTCGTCGTGCGCGATGACCTGCCCAAGACGGGCTCGGGCAAGGTCAGCCGCGGCAAGCTCCGCCAAGAAGCCGCGGAGACCCCCCCCGCATGACCGACCTTCGCGCGTTCATCGAGACCGTTCGTACCAAGCGCGCCGCCGACGTGGTCGACGTGGCGCGCGAGGTCCAGCCCAAGTACGAGACGGCGGCCATCGTCACCAAGCTGGAGACGCGCGGTCGCTCGCCGATGCTCCTGTTTCGCAACGTGGCCGGCTGCGAGCACACCGTGGTCACGAACGTGTGCGGTTCGATGGGACGCTTGGCAATGGCCTTGGGCTGCTCGATTCGCGAGGTGGCCTCCACCTTCGGGGCGCGGGCGGAGCAGCCACAGGCGCCCAGCCCGGTCGAGGCCGCCGATGCCCCCTGCCAGCAGGTGGTCAAGCGAGGCGAGGACATCGATCTGGGCATTCTGCCGCGGCTCGTCTACCACCTCGACGACGCAGAGGAGCCGTACATCACCGCGGCGATCGTGCTCGCGCGCGACCCCGAGACCGGAAAGACGAACCTCAGCTACCACCGCATGATGATCGCCGGGCGCGACCGCACCGGCATCCTCATGGAGAAGGGCCGTCATCTCGACGGCATCTTCCAAAAGTACGTCGCGCGCGGCGAGGACATGCCGGTCGCCGTCATCGTCGGCGTGCACCCGCTGGTCTCGCTCGGCGCGCTGTACTCGGGCTCGGCCGACGTCGAGGAGTACGACGTCATCGGCGGCTTGATGGAACGACCCCTTCCGGTCGTCGACTGCGTCTCACAGGCCGGCCTCCAGGTTCCCGCCGGTGCGGAGCTGGTGCTCGAGGGCGTGGTCACGCACGAGCAGCGCATGCGCGAGGGACCGTTCGGCGAGTTCACCGGCTACGGCACGGGCATCACCCAGACGCCCGTGTTCGAGGTCTCCGCGATGACGCATCGTGAGGACTTCATGTTTCAAGACATCGTCTCGGGTCGAATGGAGCACCTCGTGCTCTCGATGCCGGCGATCGAGCACCGCACCCGCAAGACCGCGAACGCGGTGGCCAAGTCGGTTGCTGGGGTCGCCCTGCCGGCACCACTGACGGCCGTCGTGGCGATTGAGAAGGCCGACGATGATGAGCCGCGGCGCCTCATCGAAGCGCTACTGCGCGCCGACATTTACTCGAAGCACGTCTTCGTGGTCGATGCCGACGTCGACCCGGGCGACCTTCGACAGGTCGCGGCAGCGATGGCCCTGCAGACGCAGGCCGACGCCAAGGTGTACGTGTTCGACGACGAGCAGGGGACTCCGCTGGATCCTTCGTGCCGGACCGAAGACGGCCGCAGCGCCAAGATGGGTGTCGACGCAACGCGGCCGCTGAAGCCGGCGCGCAGCTTCACGAAGAACCGTCTGCCGCAGGACCTTCTGGACTCGATCGACATCAAAGAGTTCAAGGCCAAGCGGTAGCGCCCGCTGGCGCGGCGTGAGACCGCAACGTCACCGCCGTTGTGTCGGGCCCCGCTGACACCTCGGTCGTGCTGGTGCATGATGCCGGCATGAAGACCTACGAGACCGACGTGCTCGTCGTTGGGGGCGGCGGCGCTGCCACGGCGTCCACGATTGCCGCGCACGATGCTGGCGCGCGCACGATGATGGCGGTCAAGGGCCGCTTCGGTGTGCCGGGGGTGCGAGGCGCGGGCGCGACGTCCAACCCGAAAGCGGACTTCTGGACGATCCGGACGGTAGGTCCCAAGGGCGGCCTCTTCAATCCGCCCGAGCAGGTGCATGGCGCGATGTGCCAGCTCGGTCTCGGCACCGCGGACAGCGAGCTGTGCCAGATCTTCGTCGACGAAGTCACCGATGCGATCAAGCGCCTGCGCTCCATGGGCATGCGTTTCCAGAGCAAGATGCTCGCCACGATGCCCGCGACCGAAGAGTCGAGGGGCACGAACA
>CAYSPB010000140.1:14582-16169 GCA_964432695.1 uncultured Nannocystaceae bacterium | reverse complement strand
GCTCGCGGCCGAAGACGCCGTGCCGCTGATCATCGCGGAGATCCCCACCAACCCGCGCGTCGAAGTGCCCGACCTCGAAGCGCTGCGCGCCGTGCTCTCCGGCGAACGCACCACCCCGGCCGGCGCCGCTGCGGTTGCCCCGGTCTTCATCCTCGACCAAACGTTCTGCCCCAACGTGCGCTTCGTGGGCGAGGGCGACATCCTCTCCACCGTGCAAACGGTCGCCTACGTCAGCGGCTCGAAGTTCCCCAGCGGAGGCCGCTGCACCGCCGGCTACTGCGTCACCAATGCCAGGGCTCAGCACCTGCTGCCGTTCATGGAGCGGCACTTAACGCTGTGTGACAACTCCGCCACCGAGCACCAGCTCGAGGTTCTCGCAGAGCAGCTGCCCTCCATGCTCGAGCGCATCCAGGCCGCCTACGTCAACACGCGCACCTTCGTGAACTTCATCCACGACGTGCTGCCCGACGCCAAGATCAACTTCGTCTCCGAAGAACTCGCGAGCCAGGGCTTCACCCCTTCGGTCTTCTCGCTCGACTTGCCGACCAAGGGCGACACCGACGAAGAGCGCGAGGCCTACAAGCGCGCGGCAAACCTCGAGCTCATCAACCTGATGATCGAGACCATCCCCGAGAGCAAGTTCTGCGTGAGCTACGGCCAGCTCGCGGGGTGCTACTGGACGATCCCCGCCACCTCCACGCAGGGCACCACGAAAGAAGGCGACAAGGACTACATCGTTCGGGTTGCCGTGTCGCCGAAGCTGGACCTCGAGCGGCACCAGGCTGTGTTCACGCGGTTCGTGAACCGGGGCTGACGCGGTCGGGGTGCGGTGGAGGACGCGGCGTGGATGCAGCCCGCGTCGTCCACCGTGAGCGATCCCCGTCAAAGCGGGCGAAGCATCAGCGTTCCGAGGTCGCGACGACCATCCACAGCTCCGTCGCCGCCATCGGACGTGAATGCGTCGGGCGCGAGGATGATGACCTGCTCGAACGCGTCGACCCCATCGCTCCAGGCGCCCTGAAAACCGAGCCCGCCTGGAGCATCGGCATCGTCCCACGCCACCAGCCCAGTTCGACCGTCGGCATTTTCGAACGAGTACAGCCCCTCGGCACCCGACGCAGCCTCGAAGTCGAGTGAGGTCGTGGCACCAGCGGGGTCGGTCAACGTGGCCCGGAAGGAATCCCCTTCCCGATCTCCCGCGACCGTCCACCCGTCGGCTTGCCCCTCGAACGACTCTTTGTCTTCGAAGGGTAAGGAGAAGAACCATCGCGTGTGCGTGGCAAGGGTGCTGCCGCTGCCACACACGTACAACGTCAGGGATTCGTTCTGGATCGACAGCGCCGCAGCAACACCCTCGCGCGCCGCAGAGACATGAGCACGCGCAACTGACTCGGCGCTTTCGGATTCGCACCCGCCTTGGGCGACCAGCACGAGGAGAAGAGACGCAGCGGATTGGATGAAAGAAGATCGTTTCATCGGCGCACGAAGGGTACGCGCGGCACGCCTCCCAACCGTCCGCGACGTGCGTGAGGTAGGCCCGAGCTCACGGGTCCATCGTCCAGCTGGCCGTTCTGGTACAGGCGTTCA
>CAYSPB010000140.1:0-14482 GCA_964432695.1 uncultured Nannocystaceae bacterium | reverse complement strand
TGATGACCAGTCTGGAAGTAGTGTGATGACACGCGTGTCAGTGAAGGTTGTTTCGACTGCTGGGCCCTCGCGAGGGCCCAGCACGATCGACTCCATCTGTCCATGGGGGCCGGGTCACCTGGCCTTCGAGACCATGTTGGCATCGCCACCGCCAACGAAGAACCAATACGAATGGACGAGCCTTCGCTCGCCTTCGCAGTCCCTCGTTTTGTCCCGAAGCTTATGCGGCCCGAAGGAGTGCCGGAATTGGCTCGGTCTTCACCTTGTGTCGAAGTCGCATGCGGACGGTGCCCGCCGGGAAAACGACATCGCGTTCACCCGCATTCCAGCGGTCCAACGCGTACCGATACGCAAGGAGGAACTCGAGCCGTAGCCGTTTCATCGCGACGCGGTGCTCCACGGTCTCGGCGGACAGAGTTGGGTTGAGCCCAAAGAGCTCCTCGCCCTTCTTGGGCACGGTCGACCAGTGGAGCTCGAGCGCAGCCTTCATTCCGAGGACAGGTCTACCGGCCCGCGTCTCCGCGACGAGTGCCTCCTCGAGGGCGAGGGCCTCCCGAATCCGGGCGCGAAGCTGAGCGTCAGAGAGTTCGTGCAGAATGGGCGGCCGGTCGAGCCTGATGATGGCGGTCTCCGAGAGAGCCGAACGCCCCGCGAAGGCAGCTCGACCGGCGCGCTTGGAACTACGCCGCTGCGCGTGCTGGAGTTTCTTGGACCACAGCCCAACCGGAGGCTTCACGACGACATAGTCCTTCCCATACTCGAAGCGTAAGGAGTTGGAGCCCTTCCAGTGGGCGGTTTTGTGGACAAGACCGGCGGCGACAGCGTTGGCGAGCGTGTAGACGCAGTGCTTGAAGACCTTCGCATCTCCCAACACGGTCTGAATGCCTGGATGGCGGTCAAAAAAGGCTCCGCGGGTCCCGCGGACCGCGTTGAGTCCCCGAGCGATGAGAGCGTTGAGATCCTGCAAGAAGTCGGTGATCCGACCGCAAGCGTTGTTCGCGAGCAGGTGGTAGTGCGTCGAGAGGAACTCGTACTCGTAGAACCGCATGCCGTACTCGTTGCGGTACCGACTCGAGACAGCACCGAAACAGAAGTCGACAACCTTGCGAACGAGCGGCGTGGGGACGAGCCGAAAACTCTTGTGCACGCAGCGAACCGAAACGAAGACCGTCGTGGAGGGGTAGAGACTCCGCGGCTTCGACATCGACGGTAAAGTCGACCGCGAGCCGCCACCGTTGCAAGAGATCCGCACGCCCGAAAAACCTGCTCGCGAAAGACACGTCCTCGACAGACGCACCAATGCGTGGAGGCGTAGGAAATGGAGGGCCCCTGGCAAGCCCCGAAGCCGCCGACCTCCACGGGAAAGCGTACCGATTCTCCAACGGGCCGGCGCGCAGACGGCGGTTGCATGCGATTTCGAGAGCGGTCTGGTGCCGGCAGAACGTCAGCTGGCGGTGGGCTACGCGCAGACCCCGGACTCGTCCGCGGTGGCCGAGCCAGAAGAGGTCGCGGACCTCGACGTTGCGGCGGCAGGGATGCTGGAGCTTGCAGTCTTTCGGACTGAATTCGTCGGGACCCCTGGGGTTCTGTCCGCCGCGTCGGACTCGCGAGGCGCGCTCGTACTTGACCGAAAACGGAGCCCTCCCGAGTGCCGCGATCGAAGGACGATCCGAGCGCGGGTCTCGACGCCGGCGCAGGCTCACGCCTTGCCGTGGCGGCGGCGCCATTCCCAAGCCGGGGATTCGTTGGCGGGGATGAGTCGGATCGGCCAGGTACGGCAGAGGGCGACATCCTTGGGGATGGGCGGCCGGGTCGAGAAGCGCCAGCGCGAGGCCGTGTGAAGCATGGCCTCGTCGAGGCCGGGTTCTCCCGATGAAGTGCGGACAGCTGCGGTGACGGGACGGCCGTCTCGGATGCAGAGGTCGAGCTCGAGGCGCAGGGTTTCGCCGGGCTGCATGGCCATTTCGATTTCGGACGCCGGTCGGTCCTGCTCCGCAAAGAGCAGGTCGGGCGGCAGCGTGACCCAGACCTCGCCCACCTCTGCCACGGTGCGGCAGGCCGACTCGGCGCCAAGGGTACAGGCCCGCAGATGGTGGCTGAGCCCGTCCCCCGGCTCGCGCAGCAGGCCCAGTCGCACGGCGTCCCCAAGCTGATTGCACGCCAGAGGATCATCGAATGAACAACCTCGGCGAAGCAGCGCCGCCGCGTCCGCGCGCGTCCCAGACGACAGCCGACCCACGCCAGCGTGCGCGCACGACCGGCCGCTACCGAGTGCGCAGCCACGTTCGAACCACCGCAGCGCATCGGGATCAGAAGCCTCGAAGCTGGAGCCGAGGGCGAGACACCCCGGCGCGATGTCGGCGGCACACGCTTTCTCGGCGAACGTCACGGCGGCAAGGCGCGCGTCGTCTTTCCATGGCATCTCCGCATGCGCCACCGATGCGGCAAGGCAGGCGGCACCGTCACCGCCATGGCATGCCGACTCGCATGCTTCGAGACCGTTGTCGAGGCAAGCGGGATTCAGCGCGCGCACGGACTCGTCACGAAGCTGAAGCGGCCGCGTCGCCGCGCATCCCAGCCCTGCCGCCGCAAGCATGCCTGCGCAGATCCAGCGACGAACCGATCCGAACCCAAGACCGGTCCGCGAAAGGCGACGAGCGGCGAACGAGTGAGAACGCGTCTTCATCGTCAGTCCAGTGTGCCAACGACGACTCTCGATCCGCACACGATGAAGAAAACAATGTGAGGCAGGTCGGCCACGCGCAAGAACTGCCGGATGCGACGCCGGGGCCGGCTGCACACCTGCCCGTGAACCGCGCTCCATGACCGCCGAAACCCGCGCTCGCCGCTTCTGGATCTCATTCATCCTGTCGTTCTTCGTCGCCCAGGCGGTGCTGTGGACCACGGCGCTCCATCTGGTGCCGAAGGACGGGCCGGGCGCGGCCGAGGTGGAGCGATGAGTCCGTCGCTGCTGGCGGTGCTGGGCACGAGCCTGCTGGGCAGCCTTCACTGCGCAGGCATGTGTGGACCGCTCGCCGCGATCACTCATACGCCCGGCCGCGTCCACTTGAAGGTCGCGGGACAACACCGAGGCGCGATGGGCTACCACGGTGGCCGTCTCCTGTCCTACGCGCTGCTTGGAGCGCTCGCGGGGCTGGCCGGCGCACTGCTCGACGCGGGCGGCATCTTTCTCGGCCTGCAGTCCGCGGCCACCGTCCTTGCAGGAGGCACCCTGGTCGCGCTCGGCGTTCGCAGCTTGATTCGACGCAACGTCAACTCCTCCACGTCCGGCTTATCCCGGCACGCGGCCCGACTGCGTGGGCGTCCCTGGTTCCCCTTCGCACTCGGCGGACTGACCGGGTTGATGCCCTGCGGATGGCTGTGGGCCTACGTCGCGGTCGCGGCCGGGACCGCCGCGCCGCTTCGTGGCGCGCTGGTGATGGCCACCTTCTGGCTAGGAACCGTACCCGCGCTGCTGGGCATCGGCGTGGGCATGCAACACCTCGGCCGCCGCCTCGGGCCGCACGTTCGATGGATCGTCCCCGTGCTCTGCATCCTCGCCGGCACCTTCACCCTCGTGACCCGAGCGCCGCGGCTGCGGGCAACGCCGACCTCAGCGACCGCACCATGCCACTAGCCCCCTGCACGCACTGCGGCACGCCCACGCCCGCCGCCCCCAACCACGCCGAGACCTTCTGCTGCTCGGGATGCGCGTCGGCCTATTCACTGATCCACGCGTGCGGGCTGGAGGACTACTACCGCTTCGCGGAGCCCAAGACCGATGGTCCACTCGACGCGGTCGCGGTGGACTACGCCGACTTCGACCGACGCGAGTTCCTCGAAGCACACGCAACGCTCGACGCGGGCGAACGCCGGGCCACGCTCGCGCTCGAAGGGATGCACTGCGCCGCGTGCGTTTGGCTGCTCGAGCGCCTACCGACGCTCCATCCGGGCGTTCTCCAAGCCCGCGTGGATTGGCGCCGGGCCACGATCGAGGTCCGCTGGGACGCCGCGCAGACCGGACTCGGTGCGATCGCAACGGCGCTGGCAAACCTCGGCTACCGGCCGACGCCGCTGCGGCTCGACGACCCCGCCGGTTCGGGCCGAACGCGCCCACACGCGCAGCGGCGGCTGATCCACCTGGCGCTCGCCTTCGCCGCCGCAGGCAACAACATGCTCATCGCGGTGGGGCTGTACCTCGGCGAGGCCTCGGGCATCACCGGCGACATGGCGAGCTTGCTGCGCTGGGCAAGCTGCGCGGTGGGTGCCTTCTCGCTCGCCGTCCCGGGACGGACGTTTTTCACGGGCGCGTGGGCGGCCATCCGCGCCCGCGTCCCGCACATGGACCTGCCCGTCGCCCTCGGGCTGTCGATCGGCGGCATCGCCGGCTTGGTCAACACGATTCGCGGCACGGGCGAGATCTACTTCGACACCCTCAGCGCCCTCGTCTTCCTGCTCCTGCTCGGTCGCTGGCTGCAGGTCCGCCAGCAGGACCAAGCCGCCTCGTCGATCGAGCTGCTGTACCGCATCACCCCCACCGTCGCCCACCGCGTCGATGACGAAGGCATCCGCATCGTCCCCGCCGACGTGCTGCGCTGTGGTGACGTGGTCGAGGTTCGAGCCGGCGACGTCATCCCCGCCGACGGCGTCGTGCTCGACGGAGCCTCGGCGGTGGATCATGCGGTGCTCACCGGCGAAGCCCGCCCGGTCACGGTCGAAGTCGGCAATGCCGCCGTCGCAGGCGCCACGAACCTGACGGCGCCGCTTCGCGTGCGCATCGACGCCGTGGGGACCGACACCCGCATCGGCAGCGTGGTCGACCAGGTCACCCGCGCCTCCACCACGCGGCCACCCATCGTGCGCTTTGCCGACCGCATCGCGGGATGGTTCGTCACCACGGTCGTCCTGCTCGCCGCGCTCACGTTCGTGGCCTGGACCTGGCTCGATCCGAGCGTCGCGGTGGACCACACCGTCGCACTGCTCATCGTCGCCTGCCCCTGCGCGCTCGGCTTGGCCACCCCGCTGGCGCTGAACGTGGCGCTCGGCCGCGCGGCCAAGCGCCGCATCCTCGTCAAAGGCGGCAGCGCGCTGCAGCGACTGAGCAAGCCCGGCCACATCTGGTTCGACAAGACCGGCACGATCACCCAGGGCCGCATGCGCGTGGTCCACTGGCACGGCAGCGAAGAGGACCTTGCGCGACTCGCCGCCCTCGAAGCCCACGTCGTCCATCCCATCGCCGCGGCCGTGCTCGACCATGCCCCCGAGCGCCCCCGCAGCGCGGCGGCCGAGAACGTCACCGTGGTCGACGGAGGGGTGACCGGCCTCGTCGACGGCGTATCGTTCGGAGCGGGGCACGCCGGCTTTGCCACGGCGCACATGGGCGCACCGCTCGAGCGCGGCCCATTCCAACGCGCGGCCGCGTGGGTCGAAGCCGGACTCAGCCCGCTGTTCGTCGTTCGCGACGGCGTCATCGTGGGCATGGCCGCCCTCGGCGATCCCCTACGCGATGACGCGCGCGCGGTGATCGATGCCCTCCGCGCCCGCGGCTGGACAGTCGCTATTCTATCGGGCGACCACGCCGACGTCGTCGAGCGCGTCGGCGCGCAGCTCGGCCTGCGCGCCGAAGACTGCCGTGGAGGGCTCTCGCCCGCCGAGAAGGCTGCACTCGTGAGCGCCGAAGCCGGACGGACCACCGTCATGGTGGGCGACGGCGTGAACGACAGCGGCGCCTTGATGGCAGCGACCGTCGGCATCGCGGTCCACGGTGGCGCCGAGGCGAGCCTGCGCGCTGCACCCGTGTATTTGGGCCGGCCCGACCTCGGTGCCCTCGTCGAGCTCGTCGACGACTCGACCGCCGCCGTGGGCACCATTCGGCGCACGCTGAGCGTCTCCCTCCTCTACAACGCGGTCGCCGTCGGTCTCGCCGCAACCGGCGTGATGTCCCCGCTGGTCGCGGCCCTGCTCATGCCGCTGAGCTCGGTGAGCGTCATCGCGGCCGCCCTTGCCCCTACCCGACGACCATGAGCGTGCTCTACATCGCCCTGCCCATCGCCCTCGGCCTCGGTGCCCTCGCCCTGTACGCCTTTGCGCGCACGGTTCGAGAGGGTCAGCTCGACGACCTCGAGACGCCCGCGCTGCGAATCCTGTTCGAGGACGAACCGCACGCCGGCAAAACCTGCGCCCCGCGTCCCCCAATCTGACGCAGCCTCTGCCGGAGGGGTCCCCAACGAGCGCCCCACGCCAGCGGTCATGAGCTTGCTTGCGCTCCGACCTCTCGACCTGGCGATCTTCGGCACCATGGGCGGCCTGTGGATCTTCGGCGCCGCGTTCATCGTGTTCGTTTGGCGCTGGGCGATCCGCACCCAAGCCGAGCGTGATGCCCCCGTCATGCGTGCAGACGACGTGCCGCCGCCACCGCCCGCGCCCCGGGCCATGCCCATCGAGACGGCCAAGCCCACGGCCCAGCCCAGCTTCGGCAGCGCCCTGCCTCAACCCACGCGCTGAGTTCGGTGACGTCGATGTCGTTGCTCGCACTCGCCAAGCCGCCCGTCAACACGGAGGCTGTCGCGCTCTCCCCAACCCTGGGATGGCTGATGCTCGCCGCAGCCGTCGCGGTGGTGGGACTGTTCCTCCTCCAGGCCGACCGCTGGAAACGCTGGTGGCTCACCGCAGAAGACCCCCGCGGCATCGCGCTGTTCCGGATCGTCTTCACGTTCTTCGTCCTGTGCAACATCAACGGGATGTGGGACGTGTTCACGTTCCTCTACACCGACGAGGGCATCTTCACCGCCGACGTGGCACGACAGGTCTTCGCCTCGAAGCAGTTCGTCGGTTTCGGCGACGGCATGGTCGACGGCGAGCCGTGGGGCTTCTTCGACGGCGCCGCGTTCTTCGCGTTCCTCAATGGCCCCAAGTGGTCCCTGCTCTACTTCTGGGACTCTCCGACCTTCTTTTGGGCCCATCTCATTGCGTTCGAGGTTGCCGCGGTCTGCTTTCTCATCGGCTTCCGTACGCGCCTGATGGGCGTGCTGACGTGGTTCCTGATGAACAGCATCCTGACGCGCAACTCGCTGGGCTGGGAGGGTACCGAGGTCGTCTATCGATGTTTCCTCGCCTACCTCATCCTGGCCCGGTCGGGGCACGCATACAGCGTCGACAACTGGCTTCGGTGTCGGAGGCTTCGCAAGCACGGACGACTGAGCGAGCGTGACGGACCCGGCGGAGGCGCTGGCGTTCCACCCTGTGACGCGCACCCCGAGGGACTCGATCCCGTCTATCGTCGCATCCCCTCCTGGCCGCGCAAGCTGATCATGCTGCAGCTGGCCACCATCTACGTCACGACGGGAAGCCTCAAGACCGGCAGCGTGTGGATGGCGGGCGACGCGATGTACTACGCGCTCAACCTCGACCACTTCTACCGGGTTCCGCCGCAGTTCCTCTCCTCCATTGCCGGAACCACGGCGTTCAAGGGCATGACGTACGCGACCAAGGTCGGTCAGATGTCGTTCGCCCTGGTCCTGTTCGGGCTCATCACGCGCTGGTCGATCGCGCAGAAGTTCACGCCCTACGCAGCGTGGCGACAGTGGGCCATTCGCGGCTGCTTCTTCGCCCTCGTCGGCATCAGTGCCGCGATCATCCACGTCGCCTATCCCGTCCACTTCACGCCACCGATGAGCGTGAACGTGTTCGTGGGCCTGTGGCTCGGCGTTTGGACCGCGCTGTACCTGCTTTGGCGCAAGCTCGACCGCAACCCGTTCGTGCTGAACGGCATCGGCCGGTGGCGTTTCGAGGCACCGGTCACGATCGATCGGCAGTGGGTCTGTACCTGGATCCTCGGTCGCCGCGTCTTGCTGGTCTGGCACCTCGCCTTTCACGGTCACATCTTCACGATGATGAACGTGGGCCAGTTCCAGACCGGGATGATTTCGGCCACGTTCGCGTTTCTTCGTGGGCACGAAATCGCGGCGGTGCTCCGCGACGTCGGCCACCGTCTACACGCATGGGGCGTGCCCGGCCTACCGCGCGTCGCTCGGGAACGTCTCTCGGTCCTTCCTGCTGCCGACGTCACGCTCCCGCAGCATCACCACGATGCCGCTCGCCTTCCGCTCACCATGCTTCTGCTCGGACTGAGCGGGGCCGTGCTCGGCGTCGTCGTACGCGTGAAGGTCCAGCCCGACTGGGACTTCCGCTGGATCTGGGCTGGGACCGCCGTCATGCTCGCCGGCGCCGCGGTCGTCTACGCACGGGCGGCCAAGGACCGAACCGATGCCAGCATCCTCGGCCGCGAGCCGTGGGCCTACGGCCCCGCCGGTCGGCTGGTCATTGGCGGGCTGCTCGTCTGGCATCTCGTCGCGGTCGCCACGTGGCTCATGCCCAAGAAAGACTGCATGTCGACGTTCCGCGCTCCGGCGCGCGCCACCTTTGCGTACTGGCTCACCCGAACCACGACGGACCAAGCCTGGGGCATGTTTGCGCCCAACCCTCCGCGCAGCAACGTCTTCCTTAAGGTCCTCGTCACCGACCAGCACGGCGAGACCTGGGACCTGCGGACCGACGTATACGCCGAGGAACAGAAGCCGCAGCCGTGGATATGGAACGACCGCATGCGCAAGGTCAACCGCCGCATCATCGGCGGAGAGTCAGGACCCAACAGCTGGTACCGCAAGTGGTACGCGCGCTATCACTGCCGGCAGTGGGCTCGCGAGCATGGCGGCGAAGCCCCACGTCGCGTCGACCTGGTCAAGATCTGGTACCGCATTCCCAGTCCGGAGCAGACCCGCAAGCGCGGCTACTACGTGCCCGAAGAGCTGCTCGAACGCGCCGGCCACGAGCGCATCTCGTACACCGAGAACTGCGGTCGCGCGGTGATGGGACAGCTGCCCAACGAGATCCGGGCGCGCGATGGCCTGCCGCAACTCGACGAGGGCGAGTACCGCCCCTGGCTCAAGCGCAAGCGAGCCAAGTGGGACAAGCAGCAGGCCGCCAAAGCCGACTGAGCATCCACGACTGCGGGCGATTCCTGTTGGATCGCACGTAGTTGCGCGGGCCGCAAGATCTGCCGGCAGTGTCGCGCCACCGTTCCGCACAGTACTTGAACCGGCGATGTCGAGGAGCGAGCGCGTACAGATTTTGGTGGTGGACGACGAAGCCTCGGCACGGACCGGCCTCGTCGAGCTGCTTCGCGAGGAGGGCTACGAAGTCCGCGGCGCAGCCGATGCCTTCAAGGCGCTGGGCCTCATCGAATCGGACGTCCCCGACCTCTTGATCACCGACGTGCACATGCCGGACATGGACGGCACGCAGCTCATGGAGAAGGTGCAAGCCACCTACCCGAGCGTGGGTGTGATCGTGATGACGGCCTTCAGCACGGTCGAGCGAGCGGTCGCCGCCATGCAAAACGGCGCCGACGACTATCTCACCAAGCCGATCCGCTTCGACGAGCTTCTCGTGGTAGTGGAGCGCTTGCTCGCCCACCGCGAGACCGCTCGGCAGCTCGAGGCGTTCCGCCAGGCCAGCGAGCAAGACACGTCGACGAGTTGGGTCGGCCGCTCCAAGGCCTCGCGCACCGTGCTCGATCTGATCACGCAGGTCGCGGCCTCCCCCGCATCGGTCCTGCTCACCGGCGAGAGCGGCACGGGCAAGGAGCTCGCCGCGCGCGCCCTGCACGACGCGAGCGAACGCAGCGAAGGTCCGTTCGTGCCGGTGCACTGCGCGGCGCTGTCCGAAGGCGTCCTCGAGAGCGAGCTCTTTGGGCACGAAAAAGGCGCGTTTACGGGTGCAGACAGCAAGCGTGACGGGCGGTTCGGTCGAGCCGAAGGCGGCACGCTGTTTTTGGACGAAGTGGGCGAGATTCCGCTTTCGGTGCAGGTGAAGCTGCTGCGCGTGCTTCAGGAGCGCACGTACGAGCGCGTCGGCGGCGACACCCCGATCGACATCGACGTCCGAATCGTCGCCGCAACGCACCGCGACCTTCAGGCGGACGTCAAGGCGGGCCGGTTCCGAGAAGACCTGTTCTATCGGCTCAACGTCATCAACGTTCGGCTGCCCACCCTGCGCGAGCGCGCCGACGACGTCCCCTTGCTCGCGATGCACTTCCTCGCGCAGCACGCCAGCCGCGCCCGCAAGCAGCTTCGCGGCATCAGCGATCGCGCGCTCGATGCCCTACGCGCGTTCGACTGGCCCGGCAACGTGCGCCAGCTCGAGAACTGCATCGAGCATGCCGTCGCGCTGTGCAACGACTTCGAGATCGACGTCCGCCACCTACCTCGCGACATCCTCGGGTCGGGTCGCGGGCTCGATGAAATGCCCATCGTGCCCGGCGCGTCCATGGCCGAAGTCGAGCGCTACGTGATTCTCAAAACGCTCGAGTCGGTCGGCGGCAGCACCTCGAAGGCCGCCAAGATCCTCGGCATCTCGCCGCGCACGATTCAATACCGCATGAATCAGTACCGCGACGACGACCCCGAAGGGGTGGCGCTGCTGCTAGCCAACAAGCCCGACGCGCGGGCGTGACCGCATCGCGGCCAGCAGGTCGATGTAGCTGACGATACCTACGAGCGATCCACCGTGGTGCTCGATGACCGGTAGCGCACCGACGCGATGCTCGAGCATGCATTCGATAACGTCCTCGATGCTGTCCTCGAGGCCCACCGTCACGACGCTGGTTTCCATGACATCGCTCAGCGGGGTCGCGAGCAGGCGAGCCGCCATCGCAGGGTTGTCGATGGCCTCGATGAGCGGCAGGCGAACCTCCCGAAGGTCCCGATCGCTGACCATCCCCACGAGTCGCCCGCTTTCGACGACGGGCAGGTGACGAAACTCCTCGGTTTCTAGCCGCCGGAGCGCTTGCGAGACCGTGTCCGAGGGGCTGGCCGTGACCAGAAGGCGGGTCATCACTTCGTGAACGTCCATGTCCTTCGCCTGGGTTCGATGCCGGGCCGCAGCCCGGCAAATGCTGCCGTCAGCAGTGGCCCAGGGTCGCGACGATGGCATCCCCCATCGTGCGGTACAGGTGTCGGCGAAGCGGCGTGGCGACCTTCGACTCGAGGCGCCGGGCCGCCGTCCCGCTGATGCCCCACTGTGTGGCCAGCTCGGTGATCGACGCCGGCGTCGCGGTCGCGATCCGCTCGTGCAGCATCGCCCGGGCTGGCGCCGACAGGCTGGCTGCAAACGCGTCGAGCGAGGCGTGCAGCAGCCGCGCAAGTTCCCCCGCCGCGACGTCGTCTTCGGGTGTGGGCGTGGGGTCCTGCATCTGCTCCATCGCGGCACGGCCCTCGTCCTGCGTCGGCGTCTCGAGTGAGGTCGCGGGCGCCTTGAGCTGCTCCATAGCCTGGACGTCGTCTTCGGCAACGCCCAGCGCCTCGGCCAGTTCGGCCCGCGTCGGCACGCCGCCGCCCTGGGCGAGCGCCTCCCGGGTTCGCGACAGCTGGTAGAAGAGACGCCGCCGAGCCGTGGTGGTCGCCCCTCGCACCACCCCGCAGTTGCGTTCGACGAAGCGCAGCATGTGCGCGCGGACGTACCAGCTGGCAAACGTGCTCAGCCGTACGTCACGGGTGGTGTCGAACCGCCGGAGGGCACCGAGCAGGCCAACGTTGCCTTCCTGCACCAGATCTCCCGCACTGCAGGCCGCCGAACGATACCGACGGGCCCACCCGCGAATCATCGGCTGCTGGCTCGCCACGAGGCGTTCGTGGGCCCTTGGGCATCCATGCGCCGCCCATCGGTCGAGCAGCTCCCGTTCGTCCGTTCGGCTCAGTCGCTCACGCATGCCCGAGGACAGAGCAAGAACCTGGCCAATCCAAAATGCCGTGTTCGACCCCTCGCGAACGCGATCCCCGGCAAATGCTGCGCTCGCCCGACGAAACCCGGCATCCGTTGCGGGGTGGGCATCCGGTCGAGCTCGACGCGGCAAATGCTGCGCATCGGGTCCTTGCCGGCGGCACCACGGCACGCGCATGTTCACCAAGATCCTCGTGGGGCTCGATGGCTCCGAGCGTCAGCCCGAAGTCCTTCGCCAGGCCGTGGAGCTGGCCGACCGCTGCGGCGGCACGCTCGTGCTGTGCCGCGCGGTCCAGGTGCCGGCGAGCATTCCTGCCATCGCGTGGTCACTGCAAGGTGACGAGTTCGACGACTTCCTCGTCGAGCACGCCCGCGGCCAGCTCCTCAAACTCGCCGAGACCCTCCCTTCGGGGCTGGTCGCCGACATCGTGACCGAGATCGGTCAGCCCGCCGACGTGATGCTTCGCGCCGTTCTCGAGCGCGGCTGCGACCTCGTCGTGATCGGCAGTCACGGATACGCGGGCCTGGACTACCTGCTCGGCACGACCGCGGCGAAGGTCGTGAACCGATGCACCGCCACCGTCGTGGTCGTACGGGAGCCCGCCATCAGCTCGGCAGCGTGAGGCGGAAGACCGTGCCGCCGTCGGGGGGACGCTCGTAGGTGAGCGTCCCCTGATGCGCTTCCATGATTTGCCTCGCAATGGGCAGCCCTAGCCCCGAACCACTCGGCTTGGAGCTGGTGAACGGCGCAAACACATCGAGCCCCTCGGGAATACCGCGGCCCGTGTCACGCACCTCGAGCAGCACACCGACCGAGGTTCGCATCGCCGCCACCGTCAACTTGCCGCCGTCGGGCATGGCTTCGAGCGCGTTCTTGCACAGATTCAGCAGCACCTGCCGCAGCTTGCCCGCATCCGCCCGGACGGGTCCGAGGTCTTCGTCGACATCGGTCTCGATGCCGATCCCCTGCTGGTTGTAGTGCGGGCGCTCCATTGCGCACAGCTCCGCGACCATCGCCGCGACGTCGACCGACTCGAACTTGTACTCGTGCTTCCGCGACATCGTGCGGAACTCGCCGAGAAGCTCGGTGAGCTGGTCCACTCCCTTCATGAGCAAGTCGACGCGCTCGAGGACTCGTGCTTCGGTGGCGGGCTCGGCCCGTTGAAGCCAACGCCGAAGCAGCTGCACGCTGACGGCCATCCCGTTGATCGGGTTTCCGAGCTCATGAGCAAATTTGCTCGCCGTCGTGCCGATCGCAGCCATCTTCTCGGCATCGATGCGCGCCTGTGTGAGGCGGACCTTGTCGGAAATGTCGCGAAGAATCGCGGCGTAGCGGCGCGCACCATTCTCCTCGTACTCGGCCACCGACAGCTCGATCGGGAACTCCTCTCCGTCGGCACGCCGGCCACTGACGGTACGAACCCGACCGATCGCCTTGCGCTCGC
This sequence comes from uncultured Nannocystaceae bacterium, assembly GCA_964432695.1. Lineage (GTDB taxonomy): Bacteria > Myxococcota_A > Polyangia > Nannocystales > Nannocystaceae > CAJXVA01. The sequence continues at coordinate 1,259 of CAYSPB010000140.1, read as the reverse complement.
CGGTTTGTTCGTAGCGCCGGATGTAGTCGTCGTGCTCCTTCGCGTACGGCTGCGCCATGAGGCCGTTGATGTGCATGCCCATCAGCGTCTCGGCGTCGTACCCGAACATCCGCGCTGCCGCGGAGTTGCACAGCGTGATCTTCGAGTCGGAGTCGATTGCGAGCACGGCATCCTGCGTCGCACCGATGACGGCTTCGGCAGGCGTGCTGGGCTTCGCAGACGAGGGACCGGCTTCAGGTTCGCGGGTCACGGTTGCAATGAGGGTGCTCCGCGAAGCCAACTGCGCGCAACCCTTGCCGGCAGGAGCGGCGCTGTGGCGCGTAAAGCCCCATCATGCAGCGCAAGCGACTCCTTCTTGCCGACGACCACGCCACGACTCGCAGCGGCTTGGCGGCGCTGTTTCGCGGCGAAGGGTTCGCGGTGCAGGAGGCTGCCGACGGACTGGAGGCCTGGCAAGCCATTCTCGCCTGCGCCCCCGACCTGGTGATCACGGATCTCGACATGCCGGGCCTCGACGGCGCTGCCCTGATCGAACGCATCCGGTCCCAACATCCGAGGCTGCCCATCGTCGTGATCAGCGGTGGCGATCCACTCGACGCCGGACGCCGCGCCGTCGGGCTGCGCGCCGACCGATACGTCTGCAAGCCGTGCCAGCTCGACGAAGTGCTCGACGCGATCGAAGACTCGCTTCGCCTCGCCGACGCAGGCTGATCGTCTGCACCACGTCGCCTTCTCAACCACCTGAACAGAGTCGAGGGCTCCGAAGAGGTTGCGCGTGCACGGGTCCAACGAGGGCCCTCAGTGATACCGTCGCCCTCGTGGGATCCACCACTCGCCTCCGTTTGGGACGACGCGAGCTGTGCCTCGGCGCCGCGACGTCTGCCTTGATGGCGTGCAAGCGCCGAAAGACCAAGATCCCCGATGTCGACCCCGACATCGGTGAAAAGGTCGCGCCGGAAACCATCGCAGTCGGGATGAAGATCAAAACCGGGCAGAAGGACGCCCTGCATGCGCAGCTGGAGCAGCACGTGTTCGAACACCCCACCGGCGGCGTGCACTACCTGCGCATGCTTCCGATGGATGACGACACCCTGTTGCTCTCGGCGGTGTTCGACTCCGACATCAACGCACTGCTGAGCCTGTGTGCCGAGAACGCGACGCGGCTCGACGAGGTGCTGCAACACGGCGAGGGCTACCCGAGCGGGGGTGCCGAAGACCTCGCCTCGATGCACGACTTTCTCGAGGACAACGAGATGGAG
>CAYSPB010000139.1:0-16203 GCA_964432695.1 uncultured Nannocystaceae bacterium | reverse complement strand
TCGTCATCGTCACGATCGCGGGACCCGTCGATCAAGAAGACCTCAAAAAGCTCGGCGAGGACCTGCAAGAAGACGTCAAAGAACTCTCCGGCGTCCTCGATGCGAAGCTCACCGGCGGGCGTACGCGCGAAGTCCAGGTGCAGATCGACCCGGTGCGGCTCGATCACTACGGCCTCGCGCTGACCGACGTCATCGGGGCAATCGGCGACGAAAACGTCAACGTTCCCGGCGGCGACGTGGCGGCTGGACAAGCCAGCGTGCTGCTGCGGGTCCCCGGAGAGTTCAAGGACCCTGCCGAAATCGAGAGCGTCGCCATCAAGCGCAAGGGCGACCGCCCGGTGTTCATTCGCGACGTGGCGCGTGTGGTCGATGGCTACGAAGAGCGCGACACCTATGCGCGCATGAACGGCCAGCCGGCGGTGTCGCTGGCGGTCTCCAAGCGCAGCGGCGCAAACATTTTGGAGGTCGCGCAGGCCGTACGCGTGCTCGCCGAGGAGCACCAAGAGCGCTGGCCCAAAGGCGTCACCTTCCGAACGCTCGGCGATCAGTCCGAGATGATCTCTTCGATGGTGAGCGACCTCGAGAACGGCATCGTCACGGCGCTGCTGCTCGTGGTCGGCGTGCTCATCATCTTCATGGGCGTGCGCAGCAGCCTGTTCGTTGCGGTGTCCATTCCGCTGTCGATGCTGCTGGCCATGGTCGTGGTGGCGGCGTTCGACATGACGCTGAACATGATCGTGCTGTTCTCGCTCATCCTCGCGCTGGGCATGCTCGTCGACAACGCGATCGTGCTCGTCGAGAACATCTATCGCCACGCGGAGATGGGAAAGAGCAAGCGGCAGGCGGCGATCGACGGCACGCGGGAAGTCGCCATCCCGGTGGCGGCGTCCACGGCCACGACCGTGGCTGCGTTCGCACCGCTGGTGTTCTGGACCGGCGTGATGGGCCAGTTCATGGGCTACATGCCCAAGACGGTCATCATCGTGCTGGTCGCCTCGCTCGTCGTTGCGATCGGCATTCTGCCCGTCGCCACCGCGCGGCTGCTGCCGTCCTCGATGGGCACGAAAGCCGCGGCCGAGACCGGACCGAACCGGTGGATGAAGGCCTACCAGGGCGTGCTGCGGTGGTCGATTCGCCACCGCTACGTCTCGGCGATGGCCGGCGTCGTCGCGCTGGTCGGCACGGTGGCGATCTACGCTGGCAACAACTACGGCATGGAGTTCTTCCCCGAGACGGACCCCAACCGCGCGACGATCAGCGTGCGCGCGCCGGACGGAACCGACCTCGACGCCACGGACGCGATCGTGCGCCAGATCGAGGCCATCCTTGCTGAAGAGGGCAACGTCGACGTGTTCGTGGCCGAGACCGGCATCAGCGGCGGTGGCGACCCGATGACGGCAGCGCAGCCTGCCGCGAACTTCGCCCGCATCACCGTCGACTTTCTGCCGGACGAAGCCTCCGCGCTCGCGGGCGAGACCGTGCGACTCGAGTCGACGACGCTGACGGTCGACCGCATTCGCCAGAAGGTCCTCGAGATCCCCGGCGCCGAGATTTCGGTCGAGAAAGAACGCATGGGCCCGCCGGTGGGGTCGCCGATCGCGGTGGAAATCTCGGGCGAGAGCTTCCACGAGGTCGGCGAGTACGCGGCGCGGACCCGCCGCGCGCTGGCGGAGATCGAGGGCGCGACCGACCTCACCGACAACTACCGCGTCGGGCGTCCGGAGATGCGACTGCGCATCGATCGCGGCGCGGCGAAGCGGGTCGGCACCAGCACGTCGTCGGTGGCCAACACCGTGCGAACCGCGGTAGCGGGCGCGAAGGCCTCTTCGTTCCGCGACGGCGATGACGAGTACGACATCAAGGTGATGGTCGACCCGCGCTTCCGCGATGACCTGCAGTCCGTCTTGGGTCTGCGCGTTCCGGGCAAGCTCGACACGAGCCCGGACACGTTCCCGGTCCCGATGTCCACCGTCGCATCATTCGAGCTGGCGGGTGGAAACGGCAGCATCCGGCACATCGATCAGGACCTGGTCGTCACGATCGAGGGCGACATCGCCGAGGGGCACAACGAGACCGAGGTCCGCAATGCGGTGCTCACGTACATCGACGAAGCCGAGGTTCCGCCCGGCTTCAACCTTCGACTGGGCGGCGCACAGGATGAGCAGAAAGAAGCCGAGGAGTTCCTCGGCAACGCGTTCCTCATCGCGATCTTCCTCATCGCAGTGGTGTTGGTGTCGCAGTTCAACCGCTTCGACCTTCCGCTCATCATTCTCGCCTCGGTCGTGCTTTCGCTCGTAGGCGTGCTGTGGGGCTTGATGATCACGAAGACGCCGTTCGGCGTGATCATGACGGGCTTGGGGGTCATCTCGCTCGCGGGCGTCGTCGTGAACAACGCGATCGTCTTGCTCGACTACGTGCAGCAGCTCAAGGCCACGGGCATCGCCACGATGGAGGCGCTGATCGAGGCCGGCTCGGCCCGCTTCCGCCCAGTGATGCTCACTGCGGCCACGACAGTGCTCGGCCTGGTGCCGATGGCGTTGGGCGTCTCGATCGACTTCCGCAATCTGCGAATCCTCGAGGGGACTCAGAGCGCGCAGTGGTGGGGCGCGATGGCGGTCGCTGTCATCTTCGGCTTGGCGTTTGCGACCGTGCTGACCCTGGTCCTCGTGCCGACGCTCTACAGCATCCTCGACGACCTTCGTGGGTTGCCGGCGCGCGTCCGGAACCTCGTAGGTGGCGGTGCACAGCTGGCGCCCGAGCCCGATACAGCGGACGTCGAGCCCTCGGTCGCCGAATGACGCGCACCCTGGAGGGCAGGGCGTTTAGTATGGGTTCGCGGGCACGAGCGCGCCCCCAACCGCTCCGACCTCGTCCGTTCCGACGGAGGCATCCGTGACCCCCGGCAGCGTCACGCTATCGCCTGCTTGCAGTCGCAACAGGTCGAGGCCGGCGTGGGTCAGCGGCACGCCCGGCATGCAAACTTCAGGAGTGCCGCCCTCGCTCGCCACGTAGACGAAGCCGTCGCCGTGGACCGTACCCACGCCCTCGGGATCGATGACGAGCGCTGTGACCTCGTCAACGCCGATGCCCACGGGGTCCGGATGCCAGCCGTCTTGGGCGATGCGGGCCATGAAGCCGAGCAGTCGTCCCATGCGGTCGCGCTCGTAGAAGTGGGAATCGGTGACGATGCCTTGCAGGGGCGCGAAGGCAAAGGGGCCTTCGTCCATCGTCATATACATGTTGTACGGGTCCTCGAGGACCTCGTCCGGGTAGACCGTGCCTTCGTAGGCTGCGAAGACGAACTCGCCGAGAATTGCCAAGCCGGCGCTCGTGCCTCCAATGACGCCGCCGCGCTCGTACACCGACTGCACGGCTTCGGCGAGCGGACTCTCGCCGTAGAACGTCATGTAGTCGGCCTGGTCGCCACCGGCGAAGAAGATGACCTCGGCCTGCTCGACGCGACACGCCACGTATGGGTCGTTGGCCCAGACCGCGTTGTCGACCCGAAGCGTTTCGACGGAGTCCAGGCCGCCGATATCGTCGAGAAAGTAGTCGTTGTATCCGTCGCTGCCAGATGCGCGGATGACCACCGCGTCTCCGCCGGACGCCCATCCGAACGCCGCACTGAACGCTTCGTCGACGTCCGGGCCACCGCCCATGAGGATCAGTCCGGGCCCGGTGGGGTCGACGTCGGCATCCGCTTCGTTGCCGACCAACCAGCGGGACAGACCTGCTGGAGGCGACGGACAGGTCTCGGCGCTCGTACCGGTCGAACTGCTTTCCGCGGCATCGCTCGTGCTCGAAGAACTCGAGTCGCTGGCGGAGCTCGAGGTGCTCTCGCCGTCGGACCCGTCGCTGCTGCTGGACCCGGTGCTGGGCGAGGTCGAGCTCGAGGTGCCGTTCCCGGTCGTGGTCTCGCCCGGGTTGGAGGAACTGGTCGTTCCGACGGGTGCGCCGGTGCTCATGCTCGTGGAGGCTGGCGCCGTCGTGGAGGTCGAGCCCTCGTCGTTTTCGCCGGCGGCGGCCTTCCCGTCGCATCCCCCGAGCAAGAGCAAGATCACCGGCACGCGTCGCATCGCCCCATGGTTGCACCAAGAGGCACTGCGGTTCACGCGATTCTCAGACCTCGGGGCGATCGCCATACACGATCGCTTCGATGGTGAAGTAAGCCTCGCCCCGAGGGCGGATCACCTCGACTTCGTCGCCTTCGACCTTGCCCATCAGGGCTTTCGCGACCGGCGACTGCAGGCTGATGTGCCCGCGGTCGGCGTCGGACTCGTCAGGCCCCACGATTCGATAGCAGGTGCGCTTTCCATCGTCGTCTTCGAGGACGACCCACGCACCAAAACCCACCTTGCCCGCGCTCGCCGCCTGCATCGCGGGCGTGATCACCTTCATGCGATCGAGCCGCTTCGAGAGGAAGCGCAAGCGCCGGTCTATCTCCCGCAGACGACGCTTGCCGTACTGGTACTCCGCATTCTCCGATCGGTCTCCGAGCGCAGCTGCAGCCTCGACTTCACCGGTGACCCGCGGACGCTCTTCCTTCCATAGGTACTCGAGCTCGTCCGTGACCTTTTTGTGGCCTTCGGGGGTCACGAAGATCGGCAGGTCCTTCGCCATGAGCCGGTCAGTATGACACGCGATTGTCGGCGGCATGCCGGGCGGATATTCTCGGGCGCATGGCTTTTCGACTCCGCCATCTTCAGCCCGCGGCCTTTGCGATGACCCTCACCGCGATGTTCGCCGGAGGCTGCGACAGCGGCGGCTCCGATGGCGCGAGCACGTCCGGGGGCTCCAGCACCAGCGGTGATCCGAGCACCTCGACCACCACCGAGACGCCCGACCCCTCGACGGGATCGAGCACGGGGGTGGCGACGACCGACGCCGCCAGCAGCTCGTCGGGCACGACGGCCGAGGGCAGCTCCACGAGTACGGGCTCCGAAGATGGAAGCTCGTCGACGACCGGCCCCGTGTGCGACCCCGGGACGAACAACTGCGTTTGCGACGACCAGGGCGGCTGCGAAGGTGATCTCGAGTGCCTCGACGATGTGTGCCTCGACCCTGCCGGTTGCCAAGGCAAGCAAACCGACACCGAGCCCAACAACGACGAAGGCTCCGCTCAACCCGCCAACGATGTGAGCTGCGGGCAGCTGACCGCGGTCGAGGGCAGCAGCGAAGTCGGCGACGAGGACTACTACACCTTCGCGATCACCGACGCGGGGGATGATTGCCCGATGAGCGACGGCACGATCGCGATCGTGACCGCGGACCAGCCGCTCGAGGTTTGCATGTTCTTCGCCTGCGACGCGGGCGCGGCATCGGTCAACTGCCCCAATGCCGACGAGGTCATGTCGCCGGACGGGCTGCCCGGTTGCTGCGACGTCGACTCGGTCGAGCCGGACTTCTTCTGCACCGGCGTGAACAACGACGGGACCGGCGTGATGCGGGTTGGTGGCCAAGAGACCCAGGCATGCGTCGAGTACGAGCTGGCCTACCGCGTGCTCTAGGCTTGTCGCGTTCGGGGCAGACGAAGCCGCGCGTTCAGCGCGGCTTCGTCGTTTAATCGTCGAGCGTATCCATGAGGTCGCGGAGCAGGTCGTGGACTTCGTCGGTCGCGTCGTGGACCGAAACTTCGTCGATCTCGGGATCCCACGTCCACAAACCGCCCAGCAGCGCGTCGCTGTGCAGTTCGTTCATGCCCCATACGTAACCGCAGGGGGCGGGCTCTCGCCATTTCTCGACGATCTCGTGGAAATGGCCTGAAATGCCTGGGGATGCGCGTTTTTTCCCGCTGGCCGGTTGTGCCATACTCCGGCGCGCGATGGCGTTGCACCTGGGAACAGGTCTTATCGAGACGCGGGGCGACCCCGCCGTCAAAATGCCGAAGCTCGAGAAGGCGCTGGCAACGGCGCTGGAGAAGCTCGGCTGGGACCAAACGTATTCGGGCAAGGCACCGCCCGAGGAAGATCCGGAGGACGAGGCGACCGAGTTCGTGTTGCTCGCCAACCCGGACGGTGTCCTCGCGGTGCGCATCGACGAGGTCAACGTGGTCCGCGACCTTGCCCGACATGTACACACCGCGTTGTCTGCGCCTCTGATGGTGTTCACGACGAAGGGTTCGCTGTTCGGGCGGCGCTCGGTCGAAGTGAAGTGTCGGAAGTTCGAAGTCGTCGAGGGCGAGGTCAACGAACTGCCGGTGATGGTCACGCACACCGCCGAGGTGACCGACGTGGAGCACAACGAGCTGCGTCAGGCCCCCAACGCGCTGCGCTCGCGAATCAAGACGGCGAACGACTCTCTGCTCGGGGCCGAGGGCAGCGCGGACTTCAAGCCCAAGAAGGTGCTTCGCTACAAGCGTGCGCACAAGAAGGTGAAGTTCAGCTCGCCTCGGCTCGGCCGCCTCATGGAGCAGGTCGAAACCTGCGAGGCGTTCGAGGTGGTGCACGAAGGAGACCAGCCCATCGTCAAGCTGGTGCTCAGTGGCGGTGCGAAGAGCCTCAGCTACCTCAAAGCCGAGGAGCTCGTCGAACTCGAGAAGGCGATCGAGAGTCGTCCCGAGATCGCCCGTCGTCGCATCGGCGCCGACGACTGAGCGACCCTCAGCTCGGTTGCGCGTGGCCGCGGGCCAGGTGATCGACGAGAAGCAGGAGCGTTGGCAGTCGGTACCGGCCGTCCATCGATCGAACGGCGTCGGCTGCTTCGACGTTGGTCAGATCACCGGCCGCCGTCACCCACAGGGGGGTGCTGCTGCTGCCGCGCAGGACCGGCTCGGCCGGGGCGCCGTCGAAAGCCGTCTTGGCGACGCCCACCATCGTCGGCATCAGTGCATCTTCGCCGAGGGTGTCCAGCACGTGACGGCCCAGCCCGGGGTGGCCCGGGCCGAGGTCGACATAGCCGTCCACGAGTACGGTGTGCACGTCGTGGGCGGCAAGCACCCAGTGCAGCAGGGGCATCAAGCACGGCAGCTCGCGCTCGAAGAACCGCCCGGGCACGTATGGCGCAAAGCCGGTCGCCATCTGGGTGTACGTCGCAGCCGGGATCGGGTCGTCCCACCGCGCGAACACGACGGCGGCCGCACGCGCCTGCGTATCCGAGAGGTAGTGGACGTCGGTTGCGACGAGCATCCCCGGCAGTAAAGCTGCGGATGCCCCTCGCGTCGAGCGGTTCAGGTGTAGATGTGGCCCCCGGCGATCAGGACTTCGGTGCCGTCGAAACGATGGAAACTGAAGCCACCGAAGTCCTCGTTGTAGCCCCGCGTCAGGTCGGCGAGGTATGCCTCGGCGACTTGCTCGCCGACGAGGATGCCGTCGATGCCGTCGGATCGGTAGTGCACGCCGGCGAGGTCGCGGCCGAGCGAGATGTTGCTGGCGAGTTTGTTCACCTCACCGCCCAAGGTGAGGTCGCCACCGACGTACGGGATCAGGCTCAGGCCGTCGCTCGAGGCGACGACCGGGTCTAGGATGACGAAGGACTCGTCGAAGAACGCCTTGATCATCGTGCAGCATGACCCCGCGATCGTTGCGTGGCCGGCGGGGTAGGACGGGTGCGTCGGCGAGCCTTCGGGAAACGCCAGGGGCAGCAGCGCCGTACCTTGGGCCGACTCCAGCAGCGATACGGCCGCGCTGTCGAGAATCTCCGCCGGAAGGCCGTAGTCGCGGTCGCCGGTCCGAGTGAAGTGCACGCGACCGGTGTACGCCTCGGGTCGCAAGCGTCGGTGCACCGACCATTTCTGGAACCACGCGGCGCGCAGCGACAGGTTGCCCACGTGGGAGACCGAGTCGAGGATGTCGGCCCCGCCAAGCGTGGTGAACCCGCCCTGCGAAGGGTTGCCGGTGTAGGGCGTGGGTGCGAGCGCATCGGGGCCGAAGCCCAGGGCGATCGATGCCGCAAACAGGTACGCCTGAAACAGCGCATCAACGTGAACGTACTCGCCCAGCGTCCGTGCGTTGTGGATGTAGCGGGGTTGAGCGTCGTAGGCGATTCCGCTGGCCGGCGCTGCGCCACGCTGGACAGCGAGCCAGTCGGGCACGGTGGTCATGAAGTCGACGCTGATCGGCATCGCGTAGCGCTGCTCGATGCTCGCGAGCCCGAACTGGATCGGCCGAAGCAGAAACTGCGAGACGTAGGGGCCCTGTAGATCGCCAGGCGTGGGTCCGCGGAAGAGCGTGCTCGCGGTGACGCTGCCGCCGACGGTCGGTCCAACCGTCTCGCTGAGGGCATTGAGGTCGGCCAGGGCATCGCCGACCAGCACGTGGCTTCCGTAGTCGTCGAAGGGGACGTCGCGCAGAAGGGCGTGCCAGTACACCTCGGCCATCTCGGCGGCGGCTTCGGCGCTGGCGAAGGCGGGGGCTGGCCGCATGCGCGTTCCGTGCGGGTCGATCCCGGTGAGGTTGTAGGCGAGGGCCGCTTGCGGGTTGGCGAGCCGACGGTCGGCCTCGACGGAGAGGGGAATCGCGTCGAAGTCGTCCGGAGCCCCGCTGCTCAGCGCGTCACGCAGCGCCTCGTAGGCCACCGGGTCGACTTCGCCGAGTGCGTTGTGGGGCAGGGTCTTGGTGAAGCTGCCGCGGTAGTCGTCGTAGATCAGGTCGTCGTCGTTGGTCTGCTGTTTCGGCCGGGGCTTCGCGAGGAAGTAGTTGGTCGCCGCGGCTTCACAGCGAATCTTGGCGGCGCGCTTGAGTCGCTTGTGGGGTTTTACCGGCGCGAGGACTTCCGCGTTGGCCGTGCCAGCCGTCAGCGCCGTGCCACCACCAAGCGCCGCCGCGAGGACCGGGCTCGCTGCGGTCGTGCCGAGCAGCGTCCGGCGAGAGAGCTTCGGCTTGCGTTCGATGGGTTGGACCTCGTCCTGGGGAGATGCATGGGAATCCTTCGCCATGTATCGGGGATGAGAGGGGCGCGGTTCCGGCGCAAAGCTGAACCCGGAAAACAGGTAACCACTGGTACCTGATGGTCGCGTGCAAAGATGTGCGAACCGAAATGTACTGCCGGTGCGCAGGGCGCACAATGGCGCAAATCAAGCCCAGAGCCCGAAAAACGGCCAAATGACCGTTCGCACTCCCATTCCTGACGGCTCTCGAACCGGTTTCCGAAGCACAATCGCGGTCGTTTCAAAACCGGCCGGAACATAAGGGATAGCCTTGCTTTACTCCCACCCATCGCTCACCCACCGACGACCGAATACGAAGGAGCATGCCCTCCGGGCATGCGAGCGAGGGCGTCAGCCCGACCCGGGAGGGAGCCCCGAAGGCAGCTTTGCTGCCGAAGGCGGCGGGAACCCGGCGGTTCCCCCAAGAGCATTCATGCCCTCCGGGCATGCGAGCGAGGGCGTCAGCCCGACCCGGGAGGGAGCCCCGAAGGCAGCTTTGCTGCCGAAGGCGGCGGGAACCCGGCGGTTCCCCCAAATCAATACGCCTTCGCCATCAGCACCCGCTGTGCCGAGGGCTTGCCTGTCTTGATGCACACGCCCGGCTCGGCATCGGGACCTTGGCCCGGCAGCGGGATACAGCGGATCGTGACCTTGGTCTCCGCTTTGATCGCCGCTTCGGTCTCGGCCGTGCCGTCCCAGTGGCACCATGCGAAGGTGCTGTGTCCGTCGCGGAACGCCTCGACGAACTCGTCCCAGGTGTCGAGGGTGACGGTGCGCTCTGCGATCCGCAGCTTGGCCGCGGCCAACAGTTCGGCTTGGTATGCCTCGAGGCGCTCGGTCACGCCCGCGACGAACTCGCCGCGGTCGAGGAACTCCTTCTTGCCGGTGCCACCGCTGCGCATCTTCACGCAGACCTGGCCCTTCTCGAGATCTTTGGGTCCGAGTTCGATCCGCATCGGAACGCCGCGTCGCTCCCAGTGATAAAACTTTGCGCCGGGTCGCATGTCGCGGTCGTCGATCTTGACCTCCAGGAAGTCGCGGTACCGTACGCCTTTTGGCGCAATGTCGATGCTGCCGAGCTCCTCGCGGAGGGCTTCGGCGGCCTCCATGACCGCGGCCTTCTGCTCGTCGTTGCGGTAGATCGGGATGATGACCGCGTGAATCGGCGCCAGGGCAGGGGGCAGCACGAGCCCCTCGTCGTCGGAGTGCGTCATGATGAGGCCACCGATGAGGCGCGTCGAGACGCCCCAGGACGTCTGCCATACGTACTCGAGATCGCCGCTCTCGGCTTGGAACTTCACGTCGAACGCCTTGCCGAAGTTCTGACCCAGGTCGTGACTGGTGCCGGCCTGCAGCGCCTTGCCGTCCTGCATCATCGCTTCGATGCACAGGCTCTGAAGCGCGCCGGCGAACTTCTCGGTTTCCGTCTTGATGCCGCGGAAGACGGGCATGCCCATCGTGCCCTCGGCGAAGTCACCGTAGACGTCGAGCATGCGGCGAACCTCTTCCTTGGCCTCGTCGTGGTTGGCGTGGGCCGTGTGACCCTCTTGCCAGAGGAACTCGGTGGTACGCAGGAACATGCGGGTCTTGAGCTCCCAGCGCATGACGTTCGCCCACTGGTTCACCAGCATCGGAAGATCGCGGTAGCTCGAAATCCACTTGCCGAAGAAGTGCCCGATGATCGTCTCGGACGTGGGTCGGACGACGTAGGGCTCTTCGAGCTCTTCACCGCCGGCGTGGGTGACCACGGCGAGCTCGGGCGCGAAGCCTTCGACGTGCTCGGCTTCCTTGGTGATGAAGCTCTGCGGGACGAGCAGCGGGAAGTAGGCGTTCTGGTGCCCCGTGTCCTTGAAGCGCGTGTCGAGGCCGCGCTGAATCTTCTCCCAGATCGCGAAGCCGTACGGCTTGATCACCATGCAGCCTTTGACCACCTTCGCAGGCTCGGCCAGGTCCGCTTCCCGGATCACGTCCTGGTACCACTGCGGGTAGTCCTCGGACCGCGGCGTGATCTTACCGCCGCGCTCTCCGCCCTTGTCGCCGCCTGCGCCAGCGGCCGGGCGCAAGCGTGGCGTCCGCAACCACCAAAGCAGGGCGGCGAGGCTGCTCACTGCCACGCACGCGACCCCGACGAAGATCCTCCACAGGCCCGGGTGCCCGACGTCTGCGAGTCTGCGGGCGCCGACGATCAGCAGGTCGGGTTTTTGTGCGACGAATCCCCAGGCGGGTGAACCGCGCAGCGTCCAGTGGGAGACCCAGAGGTAGCCCGGATCGTCGGGCGTGTTGCCGTGCAGCGTCACCATCCACTCGAAGATCGAGTGCTGGGCGAAGTGGCCTTGAAGCGCCACTGAGGCTGCGAGTAGCACGGCCAAGCCGACGCGGCGAGGACGCGAGGCGTCGTCCCATGCAGCGGCGAGCGGGAGCAGGGCAAACGGCAGGACCGGGATCAAGAAGCGAGGACCGAGCGCCCAGCCACCCCACCAGTCGCTGCGGGTGGCGACGAACAGAAGCCTCGTCACGACCAGGACGAGACTGAACCACGCGACGGCGGGAAGCCGTCGCCGCAAGTCGCGACATCCCATGAGCGCGCCGAGGAGAATCGGCGACGTCCACCAGAGGCTACGCCCCGGGCTGACGAGCAGCGCAACGAGCTCGAGCCCGGGCAGCACGAAATGGCTGTAGTACCCGAACCGGCCGGACTCGAACGCGCTACCGAAGCGGAGGTACTGGCTGAGGCCGAGGCTGGCCAACCCGAGCGCACCGAGGCAGAGCGCAACGACCCATGTCGTCCGCATCGCGGCACGCTTCGACCAAGCTGGCACGATCGCGTATCCGACGAATGCCGGGATCGCGACCAGGTTGAGCAGGTGGACGTGCACGCTGAGCCCAACGATTGCTGCTGCGGAATACAGCCATCGAGCGGCCGCCCTCGGCCGGCGGGCGCGTTGCTCGTGATGCACCGTCACGCACAGCGCCGCGCCGAGTAGCGCGACCGTCGACAGTGGCTCGCTCAGGAATGTCCGCGTATACGGCCACGCCAACGTCCCCAGCCCGTACGCGACTCCCATGAACAAGGCGGTCCGCGACCCGAATCCGAGCCGGCGGGTCCAGAGGATGTACAGCAGCGTCGCTAGCGGCGTGAGTAGGCAGTTCGTGAGGCTGACGACCAGTCGCATCCAGTCGCCTCGCTGGCTGCGGCGATGGACGAAGAAGTGGTCCGAGCGGATCGCATGCTTCCACGGAGGCGGAGCGTGGTCAGCCGCCGCGTCGCCCGCGACGACCATCGGCATCGCGACGACCGACAGCGCGTGGCCAAAGAAGCCGAAGCGTTCGCCCTTGGGACCGGGCGCCCACCCGAACGTGCCGTTGGGTCGACCTTTCGGCTCCCCGGTACGACGCGGAATGCCCGCGATGTCGAGTGACCCGCGCTCGACCAATGCCTCCGACGTCTGGAAGACGATCTCGTCATCGGGGAAGACGATGCGACCGGATGCGCTGAGCAGGTATGCACAAACGCAAAACACCAGGAACGCGACAATGCGTCGCCGTTCCTGGTGTTTTTGCGTGGACGTCACGCGCGAGGCGATCAGCCGGAGGTGCCGCCGGTGTCCGACATGCACATCGAGGTGTCGAAGGTGCACATGACCGGGTCGCAGCCCAGGGTGCCCGAGCCAAGGCCGAGGCTTGCGCAGTCGAAGCCCTGAAGATCGGCGCCGTCGCACTGCTCACCGGGGCTGACCTGACCGTCGCCACAGCCGCCGGGGTTGCCGGTGGTCGGGTCGGCGCCGGAGGACGACGAGTCGCCCGCCGACTCGGAGGTCGATGGGTTGTCGTCGGTAGTGCTGCCCTTGGGGCCGGTGGTCGAGGTGCCCGACTGGCCTTCGGTGGTGGGCTCGGCGGTGTCGTCCGCGTCGGCGGAGGTGCCGGAGTCTGTGTCGTTGCCGGTCTCGGCGGCTGAACCGCCCGAGGCCGTCGTCAGGCCCGGATCATCGACTTCAGTCGTGCACCCGACGAGAGTGCCGAGGAACACGGCGCAAGCAATGCCAAACCCAGTGCGAAGCATGGCGCCACCATAGATCGGTGGCGCGGGGTTCGGTCAAGGAAAAAGCACCTGCATCCCGGCCGAGTGCTTGACATCGAGCCGCCGCCTCCTCACGGACTGCAGCCATCTGCAACACGACCACGTGCACCGTCACTTGGGAACCTTTGAGCGTGCCCGATTTCGTACGTGGCATGACGTCACGAGCGACGCCCATGGATCCGGCGCAAGGCTCCGAATGCAAGCGGACAATGAAGTGCATAAATCAAGCGCGCGATGCCGTGGCTAGATCGCATCCCGCTCTTCGTTCTCTTGCACCGTGAACCGATCGTCATCGACGACTGCGAATCCGCGGGCAGGCCGCGCGAAAAAGTAGCCCTGCATGAGCGTGCTTCCGACGTCGAGCAACGCGTCTCGCTCTGCCTGGTTTTCGACGCCCTCGGAAATTGCGCGTGCACCGATTTCGTCCGCGAACTCGTGCATGCGTTGCAGAAGGCGTTGCTTCACCGGGTGCAAGTGCACGTCACGGATGAGACCCATGTCGAACTTGATGAAGTCCGGATCGAGCTCTGCGAGGGCTGTGAGGCCTGCGTAGCCGCTTCCGAGGTCGTCGATGGCGAGGCGGTAGCCGCAGTCGCGAAGCTTGCCGAAGAACGACTTGATGCGGCGGTAGTCGCCGATCGCCGCGCGTTCGGTCAGCTCGAAAACGACGTTGGACGCGTGTGGCGTCAGCACGCCGTCGAGCGCTTGCTCGGCGAACTTCGGATCGTCGAGGTCGGCGGGGTGGATGTTGATGAAGTGCATGTATGGCGTCGGCCCTTCGTCGCGAAGTTCGTCCGCGATGACACTTCGCAAGACGCGGCCGACTTGCCACACGCGGTTCGTTCGTTCCGCGACGCCGAAGATGAGATCGGGAAACTTCATGCCGTCCATCGTTCCGCGGCACAGTGACTCGTAGGCGATGACGCTGCGATCGCGGCAGTCGACGATCGGCTGGTGGTGGAACACGAAGGCGCTGTCGCGAAGTGCTCGGTCGAGCAGCGACGCAGAGCACTCGAGTTGGTACCCCTTGGGGTCGGCGGCCGCTCGCTGGGCAGCCGCAACCGCGCGGGCAAAGCTCTGCGCGCGATGTCCAGGGTCGAGCTGTAGCGGGACGCGTGCGACCGTGATCTCGTCGGCGTCGGTTGGCGTGTCGAGCATCGGTCGAACCGCGTCGACGACCAGCGCACGCAGTTCGTCTTCGCCCAACTTATCTTCGTCACGGTCACGCCATGCGATGAAGTCGTCGGCGGGCCAGCGCCGAACGCCATACTCGCGTCCGCTGACGCCGAGGGTGCCGACCAGCGTGCGAGCCACGCATTCGACCAGCGAGGCGTGGGCGCGAAGGCCGGCGCGCTGCTCGAGCGACGCGCCAAATGGGATCCGCACGTAGAAAAGCTCGAGGCTCCGGCGGGTTTCACGCCGGCTCAGCGCGGGAGGCAGCGTCCATGCGGAATCGACGAGAAAGGACATTGGACCTTCCAGCCATCGTCGATTGCGTGGGGGCGCTTGAGTGCATTGCGCTCAGGGGTGTCGTTGCGTGCGCCTCTGTGCCGATCTGTGGTTCACCCCGGGACAGGTGTGTTTCTGAGCTTACAAAGTACGCGGAGCGCGGTTTCGCCGGAGCCTGCGGGCCCGGCCGATTGACCAGGGCGAAAGCGAGCGTGCGCGAACGCCGAACAAACCTTGCGTCGCGCTTCACGCGCTTGATCGTACACCCGCGAAATCGGTACACTAGCGACCGGTGCAAGGGGGTTCCACGGCCTTGCCGGGCGAGGCGCCCGGGACTCGGCTCGGCAAATACCAACTCATTCGTCGCATTGCGACGGGTGGGATGGCGGAGATTTTCCTCGCGCGCGCGCAGGCGATTCACGGCTTCGAGAAGCAGGTCGTGTTGAAACGCATCCTTCCGCAACACGCATCCAGCGATGACTTCATCCGGATGTTCCTCGCGGAAGCACGGCTTGCGGCCACGCTGCACCATCCCAACATCGTTCAGGTCTACGACATCGGCGAAGAGCTCGGGACCTACTTCTTCACGATGGAGTGGATCCAGGGGCAGGACCTGCGCCGCATCGTTCGGGCCGCGCGGAAGAAACAGACCCCCATTCCGCTCGCGCATATCCTGCACATCATCATGGGGATGGCCGGTGGTCTACATCACGCCCACGAGAAGAATGGGAGTGACGGTCGGCCGCTGGGCATCGTGCACCGCGACGTGTCGCCTTCGAACGTGCTGGTGACATACGAGGGCGACGTGAAGGTCGTCGACTTCGGCATTGCCAAAGCGGCCGCCGCTCAGGTTTCGACGATCGCGGGCACTCTGAAGGGAAAGATCCCGTACATGTCGCCGGAACAGTGTCGCGGGGAGGCGGTCGACCTTCGCCGCGACATCTTCTCGATCGGCACGCTCCTGTGGGAGCTGACCACGGGAAAGCGGCTGTTCGCGGGAGAGAACGAGTTCGCGATTCTCAACCGGGTCGCCAAGGCTGACGTCCCGCCGCCCAGCAGCATCCGGCCCGAGTACCCGCCGGAACTCGAGGCGATCGTGATGCGTGCACTGAGCGTCAGCGCTGAGAATCGCTATCCGACGGCAATCGACCTGCAGATCGATCTCGAGGACTTCGCTCGCGAAGCACGGCTCCCCGTGTCGTCTGCTCGCATGGGCCGGTTCATGCGGCAGCTCTTCGATGAGGAGATCAAGCATGCGGCCGCCGAGCTCAAGGACGCCGAAGCCAGCGCATCCGAGGTGCCCGGCGGCACGATGGTGGTCTCACCGAGCACGCCGCCCGAGGGCCTCTCCGATCTGACGCCGAGCGAAGTTCGGCAGCACGCCCAGGCCACGCCGGGACTCGTGGGCGACACGAACGGCTCGAGCACCGACATCCATGTCGCCGATCCGTCGGACCAGCAGCGACGCGGCCGGGCGGTCGCTGCCATCGCTGCCGGATTCGTGCTCACGCTCGGTCTGGGCGGTGGCCTGTACATGATGTCCGGAGGGGACGATGCGGCCGACACGACGCCGGCTCCGGCGTCCGCACCGCGGGTGCTCGAAGCGCCGCCCGTCGAGCCGGATCCAGCCGACGCCGAACCACAGACCCCGACCCCGGACGCCGCCGTTCCCGAGCCCAAGCCGGACGCGCCGGATGCTTCTCCGACGCCTTCGCCCGAGCAACCGACGACACCCGAAGCCGACAGCGCGCCTGTGGAGCCGTTCGCCGACGCTCCGCCAAAGTCAAAGCCACAGCCGAAGCCACAGCCGAAG
>CAYSPB010000138.1:0-16231 GCA_964432695.1 uncultured Nannocystaceae bacterium | reverse complement strand
TATTTCCTTAGGCTTCCTGCTTCGCACGTTCGCCAACCCGCTCATCGGCCTGGCCACGCTGGGCATCGTGATGCTGACCTACTTCGGTCGGGTCCGCTTCAAGGGCAACATTCCCGGCGGCCTCGTGGCGGTGGGGCTGGGCATCATCATCGCGTGGGCCACGGGGCTGGCCCCCGTCGGCGAAGCCCCCACGGGCGCCAGCTTCCAGCTCCCGGTGCCCGTGCTCGGCGACCTCATCGACGCGGTCGGGGCAGGCCACCTGATGACCTACTTCAGCGTCATCCTGCCGATGGGGCTGTTCAACCTCGTCGGCTCGCTGCAGAACATCGAGTCCGCATCGGCCACGGGCGACACCTTCCCCACCGCCCCCTCGCTCTCGGTCAACGGCGCCGGCACCCTCGTCGCGGGCCTGTTCGGCAGCTGCTTTCCCACCACGATCTACATCGGGCACCCCGGCTGGAAGGCGATGGGCGCCCGCGCGGGCTACTCGGTCGCCAACGCGGTCTTCGTCACCGTGGTGTGCCTGACCGGCACGCTGGCCTATCTCGCCTACGCGATCCCGATCGACGCCGGCATGGCGGTGGTCCTATGGATCGGCATGGTCATCACGGCGCAGGCGTTCGAAGCCACGCCGCGTGCACATGCGCCTGCGGTCGTCGTCGGACTGCTGCCCGGCGTGGGAGCCTGGGGCGCAACGCTGGCGAAGAACGGCCTGCGTGCCGCGGGCATGGGCACGCCGGGTGGACCGCCCTTCTCCACCGACATCATCGCCAAGTTCGCCGCCAGCGACACCTGGATTCACGGCGCCTTTGCACTGGAGCAGGGCTTCATCTTCACGTCGATGATCCTCGCGGCGGCGACCGTCGCGGTCATCGAGCGCAAGTTCGTGACGGCAGCGATCTGGTGCGGCGTGGCTTCGGCGCTGTCCGCCGTCGGGCTCATGCACGGCTACGGCTTCACGCCGGCGGACACGGTCATCAACCTCGCGCCCGCGTGGCCGTGGGCCGCCGGCTACGCGATCATGGCGCTGGCGTTCCTCTCGGCACGCTTCGTGACCCAACCAAATGATGGGCCGCACGACGGACCGGGGCACGGGTGAGCGGCAACCGGATCATCGAGGGTGACAACCTCGCGGTCCTGCCCACGCTGGCCGACGCCAGCTTCGCGCTGATCTACATCGACCCCCCGTTCAACACCGGCCGGGCCCGCAAACACACCCGCGTGAAGGTGGAGCGCGCCTCGGCCGATGACGCCGACCGCATGGGCTTTGGCGGCATTCCGTACAAGACCACCGCCGTGGGCTCCGCCAGCTACGCCGACGCCTTCGAAGACTTCGGCGCCTTCTTGATGCCGCGGCTCGAGCACGCGCACCGGCTGCTGACCGAGACGGGGTCCTTCTTCTTGCACCTCGACCCCCGCGAGGCGCACTACGCCAAGGTGATGGCCGACGCGGTCTTCGGCCGCGACGCGTTCCTCAACGAGATCATCTGGGCCTACGACTACGGCGGTCGCAGCAAGCGTCGCTGGCCCGCCAAGCACGACACCATCCTCTGGTACGCCAAGGACCCGAAGGCGTACACGTTCCACTACGACGCCATCGACCGCATCCCGTACATGGCGCCCAAGCTCGTCTCGGCCGAAAAGGCCGCCCGCGGCAAAACGCCCACCGACGTCTGGTGGCAAACGATCGTGCCGACGGCGGGCAAGGAGCGGACCGGCTACCCGACGCAGAAGCCGCTGAAGATCCTCGAGCGGATCGTCCGGGTGCACACGAACCCCGGCGACGCCGTGCTCGACTTCTTTGCGGGCAGCGGTACGACCGGAGAAGCGGCGGCCCGACTCGAGCGCAGCTTCACGCTCGTCGACGAGAACCCCGAAGCGATCGCCGTGATGCGCGAGCGCCTCGCCTTCGCCAGCCCGGCAATCACTCGCTATCGGGCGTAGTCGCCTCGTCCTCGCCGGACGTGCAGCGCAAGATGGCGTCCAGCGCGTACGCGCAGCGCCGCGGCATGCCGAAGTCCATCGCGACCTCGGACGCTGGGTCCAAGCAGGCGTCGATTTCGAACGCCTCGAGGCACGCGTTCACGAGCGAGACGAGTTCGTCGTCGAACGACGCGCACGCAAAGCCTTCGGCAAGCACGGCGTCCGCCTCATCGAGATACGCGTCGTACTCGACGGTCTGGACTTCGGTCGTGCACACGGCGTCCCCCTGGCGAGGCCCGCGCGACAGGGTACGGAAGTGCTTGGCACCTGCGCAGCCGACTCCGTACCATCAACGTGGATGCGAAGGGCGGTGTGGACGGCGGCAGTGGTGTTGGCCTGCACGGGATGTGATCCCGTCGCCGAGGGGGCCGATACGGAGACCGACGGGGAAGGCTCGACGTCGGGGCCCGTGACCACGGCACCTGCCACGACGACCACCAACGGCGGGCAGCAGTTCGACCAAACGCTTGCATGCAAGAGCTGGCTCGATTGCCTCGATGAAACGGCGCAGGCACAGCTTGCTGACCAATACGGGGCCGAAGGAACCTGCTGGACGCAGACCGCGAGCATCGTCGAGAGCTGCGACGCCGACTGCGTGCAAGGGTTCAACGCCGAGTGTGCCGGTGGCTCGGCGAGCGGCGGTGACTCGGCGGGCGAGACCACCGAGCCGATGGTCGACGAGTGCTCGCTCGAGGTCCTGGCCCCGGGCGCCGACAGCATCCTCGAAGCCGGCGACGAGCCCGCGCTGCTCCCAACCGAGATCGGCGCCCTGCTCGAGCGCGTGTGCAGCTGCCACGTCGCCGACCTGGACGCCTTCGTCGAGGACGCGCCGCTGTACTTCGGCAACGCCCGCTTCACGACGTACGCCGAGATGCAGGCGAATTTCGAGGGCGCACCGATGTACGTCGAGGTTGGCATCCGTGCGCTCGACGAGCTGAACATGCCACCGACCTACTACTGCGGCGACGCCGAGTTCGGCTCCCTGCACACCGACGAATACGACGTGCTGCAGGCGTGGATCGAAGCCGATGCTCCTGATGGCGCCCAGTGGCTCCGGGTTCGCCCGAACGACCTACCGGCGCTGGATTGAGCAGCGCGCAACGATACCGCCACTTGCGCCGCACATTTTTGCATCCGCCGGCCGGAAAAACCGATGTCGGCTGGTGTCGGACATGCAGCATCTGCAACGGGGCTCACGGTTGATTCGCGCGAACGGCTCGGAGACCATGGATGCACCGTAGGGGGACTGAAATGCGCTTCTCGAAACAAACGACGGGTTTGAACTCTCTGCTGGCTGTCGCCGGGCTTGTGTTCGGCTTTACGTCCGGTTGCAACAACGACGCGGAGAGTACGGGTAGCACCTGCGTGACCGGCCAAGTGAACTTCTGCCCCTGCCCGGGCGACGCGGTGACGTCCCCCAGCGGTACGCAAACCTGCCTGGCGGACGGAACCTACGGGCTTTGCATGTGCGGCGCCGACCCAACTGTGGGCGGCACCGACGGGGCAGACGGTACCGACTCGGCGGATACGGCCGAAAGTGACAGCGACTCCAACGGTTCGACCGGGGAAGGCCCTGACCTGTGCGGCAACGGCTTCCCAGACCCCGGTGAGTGCGACATCGGGCCCGACGGCACCATGACTCCGTGTCCGGAGGACTGCCAGTCCGCGACGGAGTCCGACTCGGACACCGACGGCGACACAGACGACTCGGCCGGTGACAGCTCGGGCGGCCAACAGGTCTGCCAGGTCTATGCCGGCATGGTCCCCGCCTCGGCTTCGGTCTGGACGCATCCAGGATTCGGCGACGGCTTCACCTCGGGCACGCAGGCATGCATCGCCGCGGGCTATCCAGGCGTGTGTACATACACCCAGCTGCAGCAGGCCTCGGACCAAGCGGAGTTTGCCGCGGTTCCGGCTGGCACCACGTTCTGGGTGCATCGCGTCGTCGCGACCATGTTCAACGGCGCGATGATCCAACCCGACACGCGCTCGCGCTGTGACGACTGGCGCTACCCGACCAACGACGTGAACGACGGTGAGTACGCCACCGTGTCCCCTGCGGGCGGTACGCTGACCTTCACGTTGGACTCGGACCCCACGATCGCTGGGCCTGACCCACTGCAGCTCGACTGCGGGGGCATCATGCGGTCCATCCCCTGCTGCAACGTCTGCCCATAGCACGCCGATGAAACAGGGCGCGGTCATCACCCTGGTCTTGGCCGCCAGCGTGCTCGCTGGTGCGGGCGGCGACGACCCCATTCCATGGCCCACCGGCGCGCCCCCCACCGACTTGGTGCTGGAGGCGCGCGTGGCCGAAGCGCTCGACCTGCTGACGGTCGAGCGCTTCGAGGAGTATCGCGAGGCCCAAGAGAAGGGCGAGGACTCCGGGCACAGCACCGTCTACCAAGACGACATCGACCTCGGGCAGTACACCGCCGACGACCTGTTCGCCTTTGGCGATGCGGTGTTCGGCCACGAGTTTCGAATGCTCGACGGGTATGCCGACGTGCAGGCGGTGGTGCCCGGGCGGCGGGTCCACGATGGCTCGCGGGGTGGCCTCGATACGTTCTCCTGCTCGGGCTGCCACTCGGTCGGTGGGCCGAACGGAGCCGGTGCGGCGACGCAAAACGCCTACCTGTTCGGCAACGGCGAAACGCTCGACAGCACGCTCGTGCGCAACAGCCCGCACGTGCTCGGGCTCGGCATGGTGCAGGCGGTCGCCAAAGAGATGAGCGACGACCTTCAGCGGCAGCGCGCCCAGGCGCTCGTCGACGCCGAGGCTTCGGGGCGCCCGACCACGGTGCGGCTTCAAACGCGTGGCGTCGACTTTGGCCAGCTCACCGCGCGGCCTGACGGGACCGTGGACGACGCCGGCCTCGAGGGCATCGACCCGGACCTGGTCGTCAAGCCGTTTGGGTGGAAGGGGCAGTTCGCAACCCTACGGCGCGCGATCGAAGATGCCGCCCGGATCCACTTCGGCATTCAGTCCAGCGTCATCGCCGAGCAGCACCGGGACACGCCGATGCCCGACCTGCTGGGGCCCGGGCCGAACTGGTGGGATCCGGACGAAGACGGACTGCAGCGTGAGCTCGAAGAGGGCTCGCTGACAGCGACCGCGGTGTACCTGGCCACGCTCGAGGTGCCGGTAATCCTGCCGCCCTCGAGCCCGGCGCTGCGAGATCGTTGGGCGCAGGGGGACGCGCTGTTCGACGCAGTCGGCTGCGCCGACTGCCACACCCGCGCCCTGGGGCTGGCGAACAGCGTCTGGCTCGAGCAACCCGACACCACGGAAGGAACGCCGTTCGAGATCTTCTTGTTCGAGGATGGTGAAGAGCCCAAAGGCAGCCCTTCGGTAAAGCTGTTCAGCGATCTGAAGCGCCACGACATGGGGCCCATACTCGCCGACCCGCACGCCGACACCGACCACGACATCCCCGCGGCCACCTGGCTCACCCGCCCGCTTTGGGGGCTCGCCGAGACGGCGCCCTACCTGCACGATGGCCGCGCAGCGACCATTCCCGACGCAATCTTGGCGCACGGCGGAGAGGCACGAGACAGTCGTGACCGCTTCGCGGCCCTGTCCGACGACGAGCGAGCGAGCCTGCACGTGTTCCTCCTGTCGCTCACCCGCACGCCGAAGTTGAGGGCGCCGCTATGAACGCCCAACCCCTTTTCGTCCTCGGCGTACTCGCCACCATCGGCGCCTGTGGCTGGCTCGATCCGATCGACGATGTCGAGCCCTCGACGCCCAGCGAAGCGCGCTCGTTTCCGATCTTCTCGCCAACGCTCGCCGAAACCACCGCTGGCCAAGGCTTCGACGCGCTCGCGCAGGACGCCTGGCGACGTGAGGTTCGCTTCATGGACGCCATCGCTCCGGGGTTTGCGTTCCGGAGCGTCCGGCCGCACCACCGCGAACTCACCGACGGCACCTTCGAATCCGCGGACTGGTTTTCGATGGGCGCGCAGCTGTTCACGATGAACTTCACCGAGGAACAAGGCTTCGGCGGCGCCGACCTGCCCGCGATGTCGCGGTTCCACCGAGGCGAACGCGGAGGGCCTGATGCCCGGCGGTGCGCCGCCTGCCACTGGCGCGGTGGCCTTGCGGGCGCCGGTGATGCGTCCGATAACGCGTTCTTTCGCGGCGACGGCAACACCGAGGCCAGCGCACTCGCCCGCAACCCGCCTTCACTCGTCGGCGCAGGCTGGAAAGAGCTGGTCGCGGCTTCGATGACCGCGGACCTCCACGCGCAGCGCGATGAAGCCGTCGTGTTTGCGCGGTCTCACGGTACCGCGTTTCAACTCGCACTCTCCACCCACGGCGTGTCCTTCGGCGCGATCGAAGTCGCCGAGGACGGAACGGTCGATCTCACTGGGCTCGAGGGCATCGACGACGACCTCGTGGTGAAGCCCTTCGGCTGGAAGGGCACCTTCGAAACGCTACGCGAGGTCAGCGAGGACGCGCTGAACGTGCACCACGGCATGCAGTCCTCGTGGTTCGCCGAAAACGCGGACCCCGAGCGTGTCGGCAAAGGCGAACCCGACGACCCCGATGGCGACGGTGTCACCGACGAGATCAACGAAGGCCAGGTTTCCCTCCTGACGATGTTCCTCGCAATGCAGGACGTGCCCGTCGACCAGCCGCCGGTCGAACCGGACCAGCTCCTGCTCTACGCCAAGGGCCGTCAGTCCTTCTCCGACCTCGGGTGCGCCGCATGTCACACCCCGTCGATGCCGGTCGACCGCACGGTCTACACGCTTACGGGACGCAACGGCCTCGACGACCTTGCGCTGGACCTGCTCAACGAGGGCGCCCAGCCACGCCTTCGCCCCGACGCGATCACCGGTGACCTGCGGGTTCCTCTGTACAGCGACCTCAAGCGCCACGCGATGGGGGAGGCGCTCGCAGAGGCTCGGGACGACGCCGGCCTGCCGGCAGACGTTTTCCTCACCCCACCGCTGTGGGGCATCGCCCGAACCCGCCCCTACCTGCACGACGCCCGCGCCCCGACGCTCGAGGACGCGATCTTGCTGCACGGCGGCGAGGCTCGAGCCTCCCGAGATGCCTTCGACGCCCTCGACGAAGAAGAGCGCGCCCCGCTACGCGTCTTCCTCACCTCCCTCACCCGCGGCGAGCGGCTAACCTCGCCCTGATGAAGACCCGCGCTGCGCTGCTGCTCGCCGCATTCGGACTCGTCGGGTGTGCGGCCGGGGCGGTGTGCGATGACCCGTGCGCGTGTCCGGAGGCCGAGGGGATTTGCTGCAGCGGGTGGCTCCAGCCCGACACAGCGGGAGGCTGCGTGGCGCGAGCGTGGCCGCCGACCGAGTACGACCGGTTCGATGCACCGGGCGCCGCCGCGGTCGAGGTTGCGGTCGACGGACTCGGCCGGCCGCTGGTGAGCTGGCAGGCGCGACGCGTCGCCCCCGACGACACGCGCTCTGTGTTGATGGAGTGGACCGAGCAGGGCTGGCAGCGGCACGTGCTCGGAGCCCCCGAGAACGGATTCGGGGCGCGGGCTACGATCGCCGCGCGCGGGCTCGAGGCGTGGGTCGCATGGTCGCAGCAGGCCGACGGCCTCGACGGCGGAGACGGTAGCAGCGTGCACCTTCTCCGGCGCGATGCTGCGGGCGCCTGGATCGAGTCCGACGTGGGGCGGCAGGTCTCGTTTTCGACGCGCGCGTACGAGCCGCGTCCGGTCCTCGCATCAACCGGCGAGCGCATGCTGGTTTGGAATCAGTGGCGCGACGAAGGCGGGTACGGCGTTGCGGTTGCGACACAGGCCTTCGAGACCGATGCGCTCACACTGCCACGGACCGGCGACGACCTGCTCTCTCCCAACGTCTTCTTCTCCAACGCGCCCCAGCCGGCCATCGCTGCCAACGGAGACGCGATCATCACTTGGTACCAAGCCGCACCGGACCCCGACGCTCCCGCGGGCAACAGCGACGGGCTGCGGATCTACATCAGCGAGCGGACCCGCGAGACCGGGGCGTTCACGCGGCCGACCATCGACGACAACCTCTCGCCTCCAGGCCCGCCCGTCGCCAACCACGAGGTGCGCAACCCGGTCACGGCGATCGACGAGCGCGGCGCGGCGATCGTCGCGTGGTCGCAGATGCATCCCTCTGGCGTGGCGGGCCTGTACGTCGCGCAGCGGGATGGGCTGGGAGCATGGACCGCACCCGAGACGATCGACGATACGTTCGTGCCGCTGGATCGATTCGCTACCGGAGCGAGCGTCGCGATGGCGACCACCGGGGAAGCCCACCTCGTATGGTTCGATGGACCCTCCGAGGCGCGCGTCGTCCTCACGGCACATCGTACGCCCGCGCGGACCTGGGATGCCCGCGGCGTACAGCTCTCGACGCCGGGTCGACCCGCCCAGAACCCACGGATCGCCGTGGGCCCCGACGGCGAAGCGGTGATCGTTTGGACCGAGCAGGACAACGGCCGGTGGCGCATCATGGGCAGCCGTCGCGGGCCACTTGGGACCGGCTGGGGTGAGCCCGTCGAGCTCAGCGTCCCGACCGAGGGGCACGCGCTCGGGCCCACCGTCGACATCGGCCCCGACGGCACGATGGTTGCGGCCTGGACCCGCGGGCCAACCGGCACCGAGGGCGTCACCTCGACCACACTTCGTTGAGCGTCAGCCTGCAGGCGCCGTGCACGCGGTGTTGATGTGCTCGACCGCCTCGGTGAAGAACGGCTCGTAGTCGCCGGCGCACACGTCCCCCACGTAGCCGTGTTCGAAGATGCTGGTGAAGCCCATCAGGCGCGGGGCGATCTCGGCGCCCATCATGCCCGTCCACTGACCGGGAATGCACGCATTGGGCTTGGGATGGCCGATGAGGCTGAGCATCACGATTTGCTCGTCCACGCCGCCCTTGGCGGCCACCACGTTCTCGTACCAATTGCCCGGTCCGCCCGCGGAGTCATCTTCGTCCTCTTCATCGGTGATGAGCACGATGACGAGCAGAGCCTCATCGCGCAGAAAACCGTCGTTGCAGCTCTGCAGCGAGCCCTCGGGATGCAGCGCCGAAGCGAGGGCATCCATGGGTCGCTCCAGGCCGTTGCCATCGATGCCCAGCTGGGCCGCGCAGGCGAAGGCCGACTCGAGGTCGTCCTCGGGCGTCATGAATGCCCGTCCCGAGGCATACGGCCCACAGTCACTCGCGCTCGAGAGGTCGCCGTCGGTGCGGGTGACCAGCGCGCCGAGTTCCTGGCAACCGTTCGCGTTGAACGATGCGTCGTCGGTGCTCACCACGCCCACGTGGTAGTCGGTCTGTACACCCAACCGCTGCTGAATGCCGTCGATGAAGCCGGGCACGCTGGCGATGAGGTTCTGCTGTTCGTCCGCCATCGATCCGGAGTTGTCGATCACGAACAGCAAGTCGACCGCGTCGCACAGACCCGGCTCCTCGGTGCCGTCGTCGGGCGGAAGGTCGAAGCGGAACCCTGTGGAACCGAACGCGTCGTCCTCGTCGTCGTCGTCACCACCCGACGTGGAGCCGTCCTCGGGTTCCCCGGACGAGTCCTCGTCCCCATCGTCGCTCGGCGGCGGCATGGGGGGCGTTTCTTCATCGACGGCAGCCGACCCTGCGAAGGCGTCGCCGCCGATCCCGTCGGGGCTCGCATCGCACCCGCCGACCAAGAGTGCGCCCATCATCCACGCCACGCTCCACCGCTGCATGCAGGGCACACGGTTCAACCCGCGTGCCGACTCGAAGGTGTCCCACCTTCACCTGCGCGCGATCCGAGATGAAGCGGTCGCGGCTGGGACAACCCGTCCGCTCACGCGTCGAGGCGCCGGAGCGTGGTCCCGTCTCGGCCCACGCGCCCCTCGGTCACGAGCTTCTGCACGTGCGCTTCGAGGGAGCGGCGGGCCAATGGCCACAGCATCTTCGGCGTGTCGGCGTACGCACCCGCAAGCACGTCATCGACCTCCGTCCAGTCCGTCCCGATCGCGTCCACGACCTTGCGCTCTCGCCCGAGCCGGTGCGCGATGTAGTGCTCGAAGACCGCTTTGGGCTCCTCGAGCACCGGACCGTGTGCCGGCACGAGCCGCCCGAGGTCCAGGTCGATCAATCGGCGCAGGGAGTCGAGATAGGCCAGCATGTCCCCAGAGTCGTCCGGGTCGATGAGGATCGTCCCCTCGCCTGCCACCATGTCGCCGACGTGCGCGATGTTGGTGCGCGTTTCTACGTACACGAGGTGCCCTGGGGCGTGCCCTGGCGTGAAAATGGGACGGATCGCGTAGCCGTCGTCGAGCTCGAGGATTTCGTCGTCGGCCAGCTGACGATCGACCGTCGGCGCGATGCGACGGGCTGTTTCGGCGTGGGCCATGAGGGGCGCACCCGTACGGTTTCGCAACCCCTCGGCAAATCCGGTGTGATCCGGGTGGTGATGGGTGAGCAGAATTGCCTCGACATGTGCGCCCGCCTCGGCGCGCGCGTCCAGGTACGCGAGCAACCGCGACTGCTCCTCCTCATGAGGCGTCGCGGGCTCGATGACGACCAAGCACTGCGTACCGACCACCATCGTGTTGGTGCGGCTCGCGGGCGGAAGGGTCGGCGTACGGAGGGGAAGCACGGCGACGCCGGGGTCGAGAGTGAGCAGCTCGGACATCCCCGCGACGGTAGCAGGCTCGGTCGCCCGCCTCAGAGCCCGGCGAGCGCATCCTCGACGGAGGGCGCGAACACGGCGTTGCCGCCGAACATCAGCCCCATCGAGCCGCGGTCGGCAAGCGTCCACACCACCCGTGAGCGGAACACGACCCGCTGTCCGCACGAGAACAGCGCCGCAAGGTTGAACGCCAGCCACACTTCATCGCCAGGCCGAATCGCGGGGTCATGCAGCGACAATCGGGTCCCGCCGGCGCTGAGGTCGAGCAGCTCCACGTCGAGCGTGCGGGAAAATGACCCGTCACGCTGAGTGACCGTTGCCGGCAGCCGGCACTCGAACCGTGTGAAGCGACGGGTAGCCGGCAGGTCGTCTCCCTCAGCGCCCCCGAGCAGGCGCGCCTGCAGGTCATCGAACCGCGACCGGTCCGCATCTGCAAGGACGTCGCCACGAAGCTCGGTGAGGCGAAGGCGCCGATAGTCGAGAACGTCGCGCAGCACGGCAAGCGCGTACTCGCGGCTGCCGGGCTCGAGGCCCGCGAACGCATCCACCGCCGGTGGCCTGGACACGGGCGCGCTGCGACGATGCGCGCTCGGCTCGGGACGAGTCACCGCTTCGGGCGAAGCGACCGGCGCAGCCGGCTCGGGCTGAACCAGCGCCGCTGCCCGAACGGGGCGCGCCTGTGGAACCGGTGCCGGCTCGGGCGGCGTCGACGTCACCGGCGATACGGGCTCGGGGCGGGTGATCCGAAGCTCCGCCGCGACGGGGACGTCCGGCTGCACGGCGGCCGGCTGCGGTCCGGTCTCCTCGGTGGAGAATGCCACCGGCGAAAACGAAGCCGGCTTGGAAGGGACATTGGCAGCTTCGGCATCGTGCGATGCCGACCCGTGCACGGGGCCCAAGGGAATCGCCGGCCCCGATGCGTCTTTGGAGCCATCGGCATTGGCAGCACCTTCGGCCGGTGCAGCAGCGTCATCCGACTTGCGCAGGATGTTTGCGAGCAGTCGTGCCCCACTGCCTTCGTCGCGCGTGCGCTCCATCGCCGGCGACCAAACCGGCGCGGCACCCATGGCCGGCATCTGACGCATGGTCGAGGCACGCTTGCGCGATACCGGTGTGGGTCCAGCTGCGGCAACGCCAGCCGAGGACGCTGCAGTCGCCGGACGGGGGGCATAAGCCGCGGCGTAGGGTGCGGAGTCGGGTCGCCGCTGCACTGCCGCGCGCGCTCCGCCACGTTGCGTTGGTACGTCTTGTGTGGCTCGCAGTGCCTTGAACCCTCGGACCTTCTCCCCGAACGTCGTCGACGTCACGGCCGGCGTCCGATTCTCTTCAAACACGAACGTGCTGCCGCCAATCGTCACCGACTGTCCCAACTCGAGACGATGCTGGACGACCTCGCCACCGTCGACGAAGGTGCCGGTCTTGCTGGAGAGGTCGGTGAGCTCGTAGGCACCGTCGGACAGCCGGACGATGCGCGCGTGCTGACGCGACACGGCCAGCTCCGTGAGCTGAATGTGGACATCGGGCGCACGACCGATGCGCGTCCGGTCGCCCAACACATACAAGGCCCCTACGAGGGGTCCGTCCGTCACCCGTAGTACGCGATCCATGGGTCGAAGCAGCAGCGTGGGGATGAGGGAAATCCCCAGCCGGAGATGTAATGCGTTTGCCCGCGAACCGCAACAGGAGCGCGAATTCACCCCGACTTCAAGACGAGCCGTCTCCGGGTGGGTCACGCAGCTCGGGATACCGCGGTGCATACGGAAGCCCGATCGATAGCTCGCCTTCGAGCACGTCCCGCTGCTTCTGCCGCCACATCTGGGCGGTCATCAAGTCCGAGTGGGCCGACCGGAAGGCCTGAGCCAAGTTGGCCGCCCTCGGCACGATGAACGGCTCCCACTCCTGTGGAAAGACGTCTTCCTCCGCGATCGGGTACCACGGCGTAGCGGCCATCTCCTGCTCGTACGTTTTCGGCTCGGGGACGTCTCGAAAGTTGCACGCGAGGAGCGGACAAATCTCGTCGTAGTCGTAGAGCACCGCGCGGCCGAACTGCGACACGCCGAAGTTCTTCCACAGCAGGTCGCCCGCGAAGATGTTGTTCGAAGCGAGCTCCTTGATCGCGTCGCCGTAGTCGACCATGGCCGCTTCGGCCTGCGCGGCTGGAGCTTCGGCAAGATGGAGGTTCAGCGGCTTGAGCTTCTCCTCGATGTAGCAGTGCTTGACGATGACCTTGTCGCCCACGACGCGGACCGTGTTCGCCGCCTTCGACAGCAGCTCGCTCAGGCACGACTCGGTGAATCGGGCACGGTCGAAGGCGAGGTGCTCGAACTCCTGCGTATCGGCGAGGCGGCCCACCCTGCGTCCGCGGAAGACGTCGCGATACGACTGCATGATCGCGGGCCGCGTCGCGCCGGGCTTCTCGAACGTATCCCGGATGATCTTGAACACGTTGCGGTAGTTCGGCATCGTGAACACGGTCATCACCAGCCCGCGAATTCCCGGCGCAATGATGAACTTGTCGTCGCTGCGGTCGAGATGCTCCACGAGTTCGCGATAGATCAGCGTCTTGCCGTGGCGGTGGTGCGCGATGGCGACGTACAGCTCCGAGAGCGTGAGCTCGGGCATCAGCGTGCCCAAGAACCGCACCAAGTCACTAGGCTTGTGCACGTCGACAAACATGTACGCCCGCGTGCTGCTGAACACGGCCAGCGTCTCCTCGATCGAGAAGATGGCCCCGTCGACGACCACCCCGTTGGTCACCGGCTGCAGCGGAATGATGAGCGGCGTGATCCGGCCCGCCCGCGCGACCCGGCCCACGATGTACGCCTCACGGACCCGGAAGAACAACACCTGCAGCACATCGACGAAATCGAACTCCGCGCTGCCGTTGGTGTACAAGAGGTGAGCCTGCAAGCGTTCGGCCAGGTAGGCTGCCTCCTGGTCGCGGTCGACCCAGTCCAAGGCAGGGCGCGGAATGGAGAGGACCTGGCGGAACACCGCGCCGAGGTCGTCGGTCTTCGTGATGCGGCGATACAGGCCCCGCAGTTCGGTGCCCGCGTCGTAGAAGTGGTTCTCGAGGAACTCGATCTGCGCGTTGACCCCCTCGGTCTTGAAAGTCTTGCGGGTGATCGCGTTGAAGAACGTCTCCGCAACTTCGCGGTCGACACGGTCCTCGGTGATGACGGCAAAGTGCCGGTGCGCTCCTGCCCACAGGGTGACGTCGCGAGGCAGCTCACCGAAGTCCCGCTCGAGCACGTCGAGAACCCGACGCACGTGCCGCTGGTAGAGGTCGATGCGCGCGTGGCTTTCCTCGTGCATCCGGATCCACTCGCGGTTGTCGAACCATTGGCGGCATTCCCGAGTGAGCCGCTTGAACTCGCCGTAGAACACGTCGAAGCCATCGTGAATGAGGGTGGCGATCTGGACGGCGGCGGACGTTTCGGTCATGCGGGGGGCCTCAGCGGCGACGAACGGCGATCGTACCCCGTTGTTGGGTCGCTCGCGTAGCTTGAGGCATGCTTGCGCGACCGATGTCCGCTCGCGCGCTCCTCTTCGCCGCAGCCGCGTGCCTGCTCGCCGCAGGCTGTCGCCCCGCACCCAGCCCGGTACAGCCTCCCGAGCCCGCGCCCGCCGCCCCGGCGCAGCCAGATCCGAAACCGCAGCCCGACCTTGCTCCCGAGCCCGAGCCCGAGCCGGCGCCCGACCCACAGCCGCAGCCCGAACCCGAGCCCGCGATCTGGAGCGCGGCCGACGTTCCCCCGCTGACCGATGCTGAGCGCGAGACGTTCTGGGGCTCGACCGAAGACGTGTCCCCGGAGGTCCGCGGCGGCATCGTCAAGGAACTCGAGAACGTCCACTACACCATCGGCAACGAGTGGACCCTGTACGCCTTCTACGAGGACCTCAAGGACCTCGGCGGCGGGTACGTGGGCGTCGGACCCGACCAAGCATACCTGTTCATCGGCTGGCAGCGCCCGCGCTTTGCGTGGCTCATCGACTACGACACCGCCGTGCTGCGGACGCACGAGATGTACAAGGCGATCTTCGCCGCGTCAGAGACGCCCGCAGAGTTCCTTGCCACCTTCGAACCCAGCAATCTCGAGCGCGGCTACGCGGCCATCGACGCGATGTACGACGGCAAGCAGGCCCGCGGCCTCAAAGGACTGCTTCGCCGGCAGCGTCGGTACTTCCGGTACCGCCTGCGCACGCTCAAGAAGCATCTGCGGGGCGTCGACGTCCCCACCTATCTCACCGACCAAGACTCCTTCGACTACGTCAAAGCGATGCTTCGCACCGACCGAGTCCGGCCGCTGCTGGTGAACCTCAACGAGCCTGCAGGCATGACGGGGCTCAGCACCGCAGCGCAGGCGTTGAACACCCCGGTGCGGGTGCTCTACGTGAGCAACGCGGAGGAGTACTGGAAAGCGTACGACCCCCAGTTCGTCGCGAACGTCGACCAGCTCTACGGCGATGAGCGCTCACTGCTGCTGCGAACGCGGCTGACCTGGAAGATCAACAAGGACTATATGTACATCGTCCAACCGCTGTCGCTGTACCGCGACTGGCTCGGCAGTGACGGGGTCACGCGGGTGAAAGACATTCTTGCCGGCCATCCGCCAACGAAGGCCGACGAGGTCAACTACTGGCACCACGACGCGCCAGCGCCGTAGTGGGCCTTCGCCCAACCTGCCGCGAGTCTCGCCCGAGTCCGCGGTGCCACCAGGTCGCGCCGCTCGCCCGCTACCGAAGCTTGGCGTCCGGGTTCGGCATGCCCTCGTAGGGCGCGTTGTCGGGCCGCGGCTTGCCGTGCAAAGTCGCCGCCTCATCGACCGAGGCCGCGCAGCGAAAGCCGAAGTGATGGAAGGGCCGGTTGTTCGGCGGCTGCGGGCGGCGGTAGTAGCCCACGGCTTTGCTTGCGCTCCAGTACCACGAGCCGCCCTTGACGATCTTCTCACCGTGATCCTCGCACTTGTCGTCGCCGCCACACGGACCCTTGGGATTCACACCGAGACAGGCGTCACCACATGCGGTGTAGTCCTCGGACATCCAGTCCGCGACGTACTCCCAGTTGTTGCCGGCCATGTCGTACAGCCCATAGCGGCTCGCCTCCCGAGCACCGACGATGAACGGTCGTCCCTTGTAGCCTTCGGTGCCGCGCTTCTCGACGCCACAGCTTCGACCCCGCCCGTCCTTGATGACCGAGTTGCGACACGTCGCGGGCTCATTGCCCCACGGGTAGGTCTCGCCCTCGGGACCCCGCGCCGCCGCTTCCCACTCCGCCTCGGTCGGAAGGTGCTTGCCCATCACCTCGCAGTACTTGCGTGCGCCGAACCAGGTCACGCCGGTGATCGGTTGGTGCTTACGGTTGAAGTCCATGTAGAACGGGCCGCCCTTGGGGCACTTCCCAGACTTGAAGCAGTCCTTGTACTCCTTGAACGTCACTTCGAAGACGTCCATGTAGAAGGTCTGCAGCTCGACCGGGTGCGCAGGCCGAGCGTTCTCCGGTCCGTCGTCGGACCCGACGATGAACGAGCCTCCAGGAATACAAGCCATGTTCGCGACGTCGGACTCGCACGCAGCGATGACCGTGCCGTCAGAGAGCGAGGGTGGCGCTGGCGCTGGCTCTGGCTC
>CAYSPB010000137.1:2144-16250 GCA_964432695.1 uncultured Nannocystaceae bacterium | reverse complement strand
CCGTAGCTCAGCTGGATAGAGCATCTGGCTTCGAACCAGAGGGCCGGAGGTTCGAATCCTTCCGGGTGCGCTCGGAAACCCCGCTGCGACGAACGACAACGCTCGCTCGTCGCAGCGGGCAACCACCAACTGCAAGACGTGCCTCGCTCCGCTGAGCCGCGACCCGCACTTCCCTGTTGCCGGTCGGTTCTCGGCTTGCGCTGGCACCGGCTGGAGCCTAGGACTCAGTACGCGAGGGTGAGTTCAAGGCGAGGGGGGATCCCGTCCAGTCCCCACTGAACGACCTCACTGCCGTAAAACCTCACGTTGTCGGAGTCCAGAGGGTCCAACTCGAGCGCCGAAACGAGGACCACGCCGTGATTGGGAACCCCGGCCACCCATTCCTCAACCGCCGGCACGATGTCGACTCGAAGTGGGTTCTCCTCTCCAACCATCACCGTTGCGAAGGGGGCCTGAAACGGCGGTTCTGTCCCCCAGGTCAGCGTGTCGTCAGTCCAATCCCCACTGACGACACTGAACTCGATCGGTTGAACGCTCGGCAACGGCACGGGTCGGTCGAGCAGGAGCACCGCCTCATGAACCGTTGCGCCGGCCGGCAGTGCATCGACCCCAGCAAATCGGATATAGGCGTGCTCATTGTTCAGGCGAGCACCCGTCACCCACAAGATCGGCTGGTCGTTGTAGTTGGTCGCAGACCCAGGCTCTCGGGTCGACACCTCTTCGACCTCTGTAAGTGTCAGTTCTCCGCTACACATTCCGTTGGAGCACGTGAGCTCCGTATCTCCTACGACGCAGCTCTTGTCACAGCGACCGCAGGTGGTGGCTGCAGCTGCACTCGACTCACACCCAGGCTCATCGTCACAGTCGAGCCAGCCGAGCTCACAGTCCTCCCCACGCTGTCCGCTGGAGACTGTGTCGGGGTCGGAGGCCTCTGAGGTGTTGTCCTCTGGCATCCAGTCGGCCGCCCCTTCGCTTCCAGATGAACCGCCGACATCATCACCTGGAGCCGTAGCCGTGGTGGCTCCTGTGCCATCCACAGAGCCCCTTGTCACGGTGGCGCCGGTCGATCCTTCACCGTCACCACAACCCACGACTCCGACCGCCAACACCAGGCCACACTGAAGCGTTCGAGACATGCAAGGAAAACGTCCCGCCACCAGCGAGATTCAAGTGTATCCATCGCGGCCTCGCAGCTTTCTCTGATTTGCGAGTCGAGAGAATCGTCGTCTGGAGAAATGGCTCCTGAATGAAGGATGCCCTGGGACTTCGACATTCAGCGTTCTCCGGATCGACTCTGGTCTGGGCGCGCCAGAACTCCTCGAGAGGTACCTGCAATGTCGTCCTCGGGCGTTTTGGCCGACTCCAACTCCCGCATCGGTGTCCCTGAGGGCATCGTGACACGCGCCTGGAACCAATGGACGCATCCGAGCCCGACTGCCGGGTGCTCAGCTCAGGCTTTGCATGACCTGGATCGCCTCGAGAAGGCTCGCGTGCCCAAGCGTAGGTGTGGTACTCGCTGGGCACGGTCGCAAGATGGCTCGAGTTCGAAATGCGCTCCTGCGAGCAGCGCTTGCCGGCGTCGATGAGTCCGACCCGGTCATGCGAAATGTTCGAGCCCGGCTGCCGAAGTCGCTCGTCGAAACGGCAAGCAGTGGACTGAGCCTGTCATGGGTCGCCGCAGAGGACTACCTCTGTGCACTACAAGCACTGCGCGCGGAGCTTGGCGACGCTCAGCTCCGGGCTCACTTCGCCAAGGTCTACCTTGCCCTCAGCCACGGTCGGCTCCTTGGCCCGCTGACTGACGGATTCCTCCGCCTCCACGGGGCTACGCCGGCATCCCTGCTGCGTGGTACACCACGGGGCTGGTCACTCGTAGCCGAAGGTCTTGGCAGCCTGCGGGTGCAGCAGTGCGATGCCGGCCCGTGGCAGGTCGACTACGAGTATGACTCTGCTCTCGATCCCGAAGCACAGCTGCTGCCGACGACCTTTGCTGGAACATTCGACGGCTTCTACGCTCGCTGCGGCATCGTCGGCCAATGTGTGATGACGAATCCCCGACCCGGGATTGCTGTTTTCGAACTCTGAGAAGAGACGAGTCGCAAGTGCTGAGCGGGCCGTGGACTTCCAGCCAGTCCCCAGGCCGGACGCGATGCGTACAGCGCAGTCGGGATGGCGCGGAGCGTCTTGATCGTCCAGGTTCCGGTTCGGCCCAGGAGCCAGGTTTCGGCTCGTGACCCGATTGCGAAACGGTTCATCGCGATTGAGGTGCCCAGCGGCAGCTGGTTTGTCATCGTCGTGACATCACACGCGCTCGCACGATCGTCCTATCGCGCCAGTATCGAAATCCGTCGATCCTGGCCGACTCAATGACACTCGAGCGCGGGACGCGAGGTGGCTACTGTCCTCAGAAAAGGGACCCAAACCTTGAAATCCAGCTGTACTTGTAGCCGTGAGGTCATGGCCGCACGATCGAGTTCGAACGCGCCGAGGGGCACGTGAGCTCGAGGGGACTATGCAGAATCGGCAACTCGACGGTATGTTCCGTAGGGCACTCCACAAGACGGTGCCATGGGCCCCAGCGCAACTCGAAGGTGACTACGTAATCGTCGACGGAGCTCGGGACGCTCGGATTCATCCAGCAGTCGCTTCGTCCCGGGTCGCGTCGATGTGCCTGTACGACGGGGCGCTCAGCCCCGGGCTGGCGCGCGTTGCACCCTATCTCGTCCGCCTGGAGCCCGGTTCTCGCTTTGCCCGAACGTTCTACGAAGACGGCTGGGGAGACGCCTGGGGCCTCGTCGTCCGGTCGAAGGCATCGATGAAAGCGCTGCGCCGGCACTTTCGAACCATCGCGTACGCGCGGTGTGATGCTGGGCCCAAACTCCTCTTTCGCTATTACGACGTCCGGGTCATGCGTCAGTTCCTTCCTACGTGTGATGCTACGCAGCTCGAGCAGCTGTTCGGACCTGTGGATGCATTCGTACTCGACTCCGCAGGCGGTCATACTCCGCAGATCATGTATCGTGGTGTCGATGGACAGCTCGAGATCGAAGAGGTGCGCGCTTGATCTTCGAGTCCTTCGCGCCTTCGGTCGAGCTCGGACTGTTTGCGCTGCGGCGGTCGGTGCACCGTCGGCCTGGCTGGTCTACCAGCCCCCCGGGTCTTGCTCACGAACTTCGTGAGTACCTACATCGCCCAGGAGCTGAGGCGCAGGTCCAGCACCTGCTCGGAACATCCGGATTCGGACTCGGCACGCGCGAACTGATCGAGCGCGTACAGGAGGCGGTCGAAAACGGAGAGGTCGAGATCGCTTGGCGCTCTCTCAGCGCCTCCACCGTTCGGATGACGGTGCCGGAGCTGCCCGAAGAGAGCGCCGCAGCCGAGCTTTCGATGCGATCCACTCCTTCGGAGGAGCCGTCAGTACCAGACGCGCCGGAGACGGAAGCGACGAGGGCCCAGATCCAGGCGCTTCAGAAAGCCGCCGAAGAGGGCACGCCGTTCTGCGAGGTCTGCGAACGAGCCGCCCAACAGGCGGCTGCGAATACGGACCCCGCCGCCGACGAAGCAGCGGCCGCGTCCGTAGCGGAAGAAGCCGCGCAAGTTCAAGCACTCACGGACGCTGCAGCGAACGGAACCGCCTTCTGCGAAGTCTGTGCCGCAGCCGCTGGCTAACCACTCACAACCGCGGCTGCGGCCGCAGATCGACAGGTGAAGACATGTTGCAACTGCGACGAGTTCAAATCGACGTGCTCGATGCTCACGCCCAGAGGGCCTTTGAACTTCGGCTGGCCGAACATCTCTGCCAACCCTCGGGTGACTTGCCTGCGTTGCCCCGCGCCGAGGCGCTCGCGATGTCGGATCACGCCGTCGCTCGAGCCACCGCTTACGGCGTCGAGGATGACCCCTCGATCATTGCGCTGGCCGACGTCTATCGGCGGCTGGGTTGGGGGTTCGAAGACTTGCCGGAGTACGAGGACGTTGCGCTCACGCTGCGCGCCCCCAACATCTCCGGCACCGCAAAGATCGCGTTCCTGCTCGAAGAGCTCTCCGGAACGAAAAACGAGGAGTAGACGATGCCCCCCAGCCGCAGCACCAGCACCTGCCCGCTCTCCAAGGGCGAGGTCACCGTATTCGTCCGTCCGGCCCACGGCCTTGGCGCAGCCAACGAGTTTCGCGTTCGGCTCAGTGGACCGGACGACTATGTGAAGCTCGCACGGGCTGAAGGAGGCGCGGTGACCTTTGGCCGGCTCACACCCGGCAACTATCAAGCCGAGCTCTTGGCCGATGACCCGAACGCCTGGTCGAACATTCCCAACGGTGCCGTCACGCTGCAGCCTAGCGGCCACGCGACGGTACGGTTGCGACCTACGAGCAATCTCCACGTGACGTTTCATGACGTCGACGCGGACGCGACCGTGACCGCCGCCTCCCTTGAACAGGGCTCGACGCTCAAGGTACAGATTCGGGTGTCTCGCCACGTGGCCCTCGGGTACAGCGTCAAGTTCTACTACAAGGACGCTCGCACGAAGAAGAAGCGCCCGGCGACCCGCTCCGTCACTGGGGGAGCGTACCGCTATCTGAGTCGAGTACGGGTGGCCACCAACGACGACGGTATTCGAAATCCGATCAAGTCTCTTGCGGCGGGTGGGAAGACGAAGATCCCCTGCACGAGCGGCCGGTGGAACGATGGCCATCTCGAGGTCAAGACGTTCACGATCACTGGGCTCGAGTGGAACGCCGGCCCCGAGGTCCTCGTGGCTGAGGTCTACCACCACGACCAGCGCATGGGCCGGGCTGAGCTCGCAATCACCGTGACCCAGCCCGCCGAGCGACAGGGTGCATATCGCGTTTGGGACCACACCGAGTCTGACCACTACAAGACCCGCTCGGACACCAAGTTCGCAGCGATCTACAATGTGTCGGGGGGCTTCCGCGGCAACGACGTCCGGGTGGGTATCTGCGACACGGGTGTCTTCGACGACAGCGCGGACAAGAACTATCTGCAGGCGCGCATCGTTGCGGGCAAGTACTTCTCAACCAACATTGACGAGGACCGAGCGACCGCCGCAGGGGATGGAAACGACGACCACATCTTGATCGACTCGCCCTCCAAGCACGGCACCAACGTCGCCGCGCAGGCGGCGTGGGGCAGCACAAAGGTGAAGCTCGTCGACGTAATGGTTCAAAAGGGGCAGATGGCCGCAGACATGAACCCCGTGACGGCAGAGCGCGCTTTCCGATGGGCGGGGCAGCAGCAGGTTGCGGTGCTCAACTGCAGCAAGATCATGCCGTTCAACTCCGACGAGGCGAACGCGGCGGTCACAGAGCTCGAGGACACGACCCTGTTCATGGCCAGCGGGGGCAACCGTGGCCAGTGCGTGCCGTTCCACTACAACGAGATCGGACAGAACCCCGCCATTAGGAACCGCTTCTCGGCCGACTTTGGTCTGGGAGACGTTCCGCGGAACTTTGCTAACACGCTGTTCGTCGGCGGACACAACCGCACGCCAGCCGGGATCCCCTGCCACCACAGCTCGCGGGGCTACGGGCCCGGTTTGGACGTCATGGTCTACGGTGACGCGGCGGATATCTACTGTCCGTGGGACCTGACGTTTGCGTTCCGAGAAGGGGTGGTCAAGGCGGTTCGCGACCTGACCCTGGAGTGGTTGGCCGAGCAGATCGAGCAGCGCAACGATGTGCCCGAGGAAGTGCAAGGCAGCCTTCCGGGCGTCAAAGGAATGAAGCTGAGGCTTCTCCAGGCAAAGGAGGGCCGCAAAGAGAAGGAGGAAATCGAGTACCAGGCACTGCTGAGAGAGGCAAAGTCGAGCCCCAACCCGGAATATGGGATCAAGCAGTACCTGCAGGCTGCCAAGGCTCTGATCGAAACGTGGGCATGGCCCGGCGATCCCGACCAGAACCGCGACGACGTCGTCACACTGGCGGAGAATCTCGAGCACCTCAACGCGATCGTACGCCGCGTACCTCATGTTGAAGACGACACCACCAATACGTGGGATGGCGTGCGCTATGGAGCCCTGCGGGAGCATGCCGCGCGTCAGATTGGGACCGGCCAGGCCATGTTCTCGGACGAGTTCGGTGATATCCAGCGCTTGCGAGGCTTTGGAGCCGTCGTCGCCGAGCTGAAGAAGTCCCGGGACGAGGACCTCGCCAACGATACCGGGATCTCGTTCGGGTTACCCGTCGCCTCGAACATCGCGGGAAAGATCAAGCTGATTCGCACGGGCCTGACGCCGACGCTCATGAGGCGCATCCTGATCGACACCTCCGACTACACCGAGGGATTCGAGAGCGAGTGCCTGGCCAAGGGCGTACTCAACCCGCTGCGGGCCTACTTCGCTGCGTACGACAATGATGTCGAACAGGGCGGGGAGTGCCCGCGAACCACCCCCCCGGTCGTCGATCAGGGCATCAACGACCAGCGACGGGTATACTACTACTTCTATTACATGAACGACGAGGGGAAGGCCCTCTATGATGCCGTCAAGGACGAACTCAAGGAGATCTACGCTGCAGCCAACGTGGACCTCGTCGAGGCAGAACCACCGATTCAAATCAAAGATGAACCGATCACGTATGTGACGAACACGAAAATTCGCAGCTATGGCTGGAAGAACGTCGTCGACATGGCCCAGCCCCTGACGCACGCTCCCAAGCACCTGCGCCTCATTCTGGCCAACCAGTGTGCCCACGTCGAACCCACGTTTGAGAAGATCACAATGACGTATCAGGTTGGGGGAAGCTGGCAGCCGGACAACCCCCCGCAGCTACCCGGGGCACTTGGTGGGATGTCGACGGTATATTCACAGGTTACCGAGGTGACCGCTGGGCAGGGCTTTTGGCAGTGCAAGATGACGATCCGCGACCCGAACACGCGGCGTATCTTTCCCGCGACGGCTGATCACATCCTGCATGCTGTCAAGGTCGTAGGTGGTGATCCTGTTCCCGCCGAACACATTCGGGTGCGCCGGACGTCCGATACAGCCGTGACGGTCCGGATCACCGATGCGCAGACCGCCAACGACATCCGCCAAAACGGGCGCAACGTGGAGGTTGTTGCCCGTGTGGTGCAGCAGATCGGCGGCAACCGAGACGGCAACAACATCTTCACCACCAACAAGTACCACGCGGGCCCCAACGGCAGCGACGCGGCCAACCGTTCCGCACTGGTGTTGTTCCTCCACGAGATTGGCCACGCCCTGGGCATGGTTCCCGTCAACCACACGGAGCACTACGACAATGCACACGGTGGTGCGGGACACCATTGTGCGCACAACACTGTGGAGGTTACCAACGCAACCGCCGTTGCCAACTATGGCATCCCAGGCGACGGCACGTCTGGCGATGTGAAGATCCCGGAGCGGCTCGTCGACCCGGACGCAGGGCCACCCTGCATCATGTATCACACGCGTTCTCGCGTGCACCACGAGTCGGTGTACTGCGACGAGTGCATCAACATTCTCACCCAGGCGGATCCGGCAACCTGGACTTGGTGAGGTTCACGCCGTGACGGATGGATGCCTGTGCGAGGCCAGACGTCGACCGTCAGGGTCCAGGGGTCAGTAGTCCTCGTTCAGCTGGATATTGCCAAGCTCACGCACGAGCATTCTGCGGAGGATGACGGGGCCAACCCAGGTGTACCCGCAGAAGGCCAGCCAGAGCAGGTCGAGTGCGGAGGCCACCTGGGCCAGGCCGAGGTCGAGCGCGATCTGACTCGCGAGCCGCGTGGCGACGTAGAGACCGGCCATCCACGCGATCGTGCGGGTGGAACCCATGAACTCGAGCCAGAGGTTCCAGCGCATGAACAGACCCAGCGCGGGATTCTGGCGGGCGCGGGCCTGGACCAAGAGGGAGAGTGCGTCGCGGTCGACGGCGTTCTGGCGCAGGACTGCGATGATGTGGTGGCGAGCGTCGTCGAGGTTGCCGGTTCGCAGCAGGACGCGCGCCTTGGCGAGCAGCGCGTCCGTGCACTCGGGGTTTATGCCCAGCGCTTCGTCGGCAAAGGCACGCGCCTCGTCGATTTGTCCCTGGTCGAGTCGCTCCTCGGCGAGGGCGGCAAGGACGTCGGGGTCTTCGGGGTCGAGCGCGATGGCGCGTTCGAGCAGGGCACGACGTGGTCGGTCCCGGACCCGCGCGAGCTGGGCCATGGCCAAGTAGCAGGAGGGGTCGTGCGGGTCGAGCTCGAGCGCAGCATCGAGGTGCGTGGCGGCGGCCGTGAACGAGCGCTGCGCAAAGCGGACCGAGGCGAGCGCTCGGTGCGCGAGGGCGCATTGCGGGTCGAGGACCAGCGCTTCTTCGGCCTCGCGTTCTGCCAGCGGCAGCGCGTGCAGATCGACGAAGCACAGCGCAAGCATGGCGTGGCCGAACACGTGCGAAGGGTCCAGCGCGAGCAGTTCCCGGAGCGCATCGACGGCGCCGTCGAGGTCGCCCTGGTCCACACGGTCCCGGGCGCGCGTAACGAGGTTCGAGGTCTTCCGGTCGTTCATGCCAGCACCAAGGTCCACCAACCAATGGGAAGAAGGTCGAGCAATACCCATCCACGAAGGAGCGACCCGCCGACCACGAGAGGAATGCCGTTCTTCGGTTCGCCGCCGTAGTAGGAGAACACCGCCATCGCGTTGTTCTGCTCATTGAACATCGCGTAGGCGATGACGAGCTTCCAGCCGCGCAGCGCGATGAGCACGTAGGGAAGCCAGCTGAAGTCGCCGTCGTCCGGCGGCTCTGCCGGGATGAGTGCGGTGAAGAGCAGCGCCAGCGCGGAGGCCCCGGCGAGCCCGAAGATCACCTGCAGCGCGAGCCGGCGCCGGTCGACGCCGAGCGCGAGCCCGTTGACGACGGACCACGGCCACGCCATCCACACTCCGACGAACATGGTCGCGGCGAGGATCACGTCGGGCCGAACGAGCGGCACCGACGAAAGGCTGCCGCGTTCGAGTGTATGGCGGCTGAACTTCATCCGCGTTTCCCGTGCTTTTCGAGGAAGGCGATGACGTCGTCGTAGCGACCGCCCTCGTTGGAGTAGCGCGCGTAGTTCCGCGCGGTCGAAAGCCACTCGTGAGTGGTGGGACGGAGCTCGGCCCGCGCGGCCTCGAGGTGAGCGGCGCTGAGCAGGACTTCTTCACCGCGTTCGAGCGATGCATCGATGGCCTCGTCGACCGCGGTCTCTACGAGGTTGGCCAGGTCGGCGCCAGAGAAACCCGAAGTACTTCGCACGAGGGACGCAATCGGCAGCTTGGACTCGGTGGGGCGGTCGGCAAGTTGCCGCTCGAGGATGGTGCTCCGCGCCGGTGCGTCCGGAGGAGGAACGAACAACACGCGGTCGAACCGCCCCGGCCGCTGGAATGCAGGGTCGATCGACCACGGAACGTTCGTCGCCCCGATCAGCAAGACGCCCTGGTTGTGGTTCGCGAATCCGTCCATCTCGGAGAGGAACAGCGAGACCAGCTTGCCCGTGTTGCTGTCGCGGCTGTACTTGCGGTTGCCCGCGAGCGCCTCGAGTTCGTCGAAGAAGAGGACCGCAGGCGCATTCTCGCGGGCACGCTCGAACAGCGCGACGAGCTTTCGCTCGGACTCGCCGATGTACATGTCGAGCACGTCGGAGATCGCGACGTTGATGAACGTCGCGTTGGCTTCTCCTGCGGTCGCGCGGGCGATCATCGTCTTGCCGCAGCCAGGCGGACCGTACATGAGCACGCCGCCCCCGACCTTGCGGCGAAAGCGTTCGAACAGCGAGGGCTTTTCGAAGGGCGTGATGATGCGGCGGCGAATCGCTTTCTTGACGCCTTCGAGTCCGCCGACGTCGTCGAAGGTGATGCGCTCGAGCGGGGGCGAGAGTAGACGGTCGAGCGTCTCGGCGTCTTCGGAGGCGTCGGCAACGACCCGCAGCCGACCGTCTCGGACGGGCTCGTTCGCCTCGGTCTCCGTGGAAACGAGCGCGGCCAGCTCCGGTGATTCGAGCGTGGCGTTGGCAGACACGGCGGCCTCGTAGGCCTTCCGTGCATCGTCACGCCGCTCGAGCGTCAACAGGACGCGTGCGCGTAGCAGGACCGACTGCGCGTCGGCGGCCCCTTCGAGCATTGCGAGCGCCTCGCTTTTGGCATCGGCACCGAGCAGCATCTGTGCCGCGGCACGGCGTCCATCTTCGGTGAGCGCGGCCGGCTCGGCCTCTCGTGCGAGTGCGATGCCTGTATCTTCGTCGGCGCGGTCGATACAGGCCCGAAGCAGCATCGATCGCAGGGGGCCGTTGTTGGGGCTCTCTCGGAGCGCATCCTGCAGCCCCCGGAACGTCACGTCATCCATGCGGTGTGTCGACGCTACCACGCGGCCAAGCGCAGTCCGGGCGCCATTTCCTCACCAAGCGGCGCTGCTCGAGTCGCGGCCCCGGGGCTCGTGGTCGAGCTGT
The DNA here is from genome assembly GCA_964432695.1 of uncultured Nannocystaceae bacterium. Lineage (GTDB taxonomy): Bacteria > Myxococcota_A > Polyangia > Nannocystales > Nannocystaceae > CAJXVA01. The sequence goes on along the minus strand of CAYSPB010000137.1, from coordinate 5,833 downwards.
GAGGAGGATCGAGTCCGGGGTCCGGACGCCGCGACAAAGGTCGACGGCGTCCGGGTCTCCCAGTCTCGTCACGCGGGTCAGCCTTTCAAGGACGCGATGTAGTCCTGGACGATCTTGAACTGCGCGGGGTGCTGGGTCTCGAGGTAGCTCATGTCGGTTTTCCCGAGGGGTCCGACGGAGCCGCCCGCCAAAATCTGCTTCAGGTTCTCGACGATGTCCGTGACCAACGGCCGGTCACTGGCGCCACCGAGGTTCATTTCGTTCGGGTCGATGGCCCAGCGGTACAACACGGTCCCGTTGCGGTCTTCGATGACTACGCCCGGCTGTGCCATGCCGTGCTCGTAGGCTCCATCGACGTCCCGCAGAGGCGTGCCGTCTTTGGGAGTGATGAAGATATCGTAGCGCTCGGCCTCCGCGTTGCTCGGGTCTTCGACGACTTCGAACCTCAGGCTGTTGTTCTCCCGCGACCGGTTGCCGACTTGCGAGGTGATGCCGACGATGCGGCCGCCCAGCGCTGTGACCTCATCGAACGCCTTGTCGTTGAAGTCGCGCAGGTAGGCGTTGCACCATGGGCACCAGTCGCCGCGGAAGAAAACCTTGATCGTGAATTGATGTTCCATCGTCTCGTGTCTTTCGTGTTGGGTGTGGTGGGTCTTTGTCTGTGCTCAGGCGGCCTTGCCTTGCAGCCGGTCGAGCACGGGAAACAGGTCGGACGGTTCGGGGCGGCGCGTGTAGTCTGGGTTGACCTCGCCATAGGCGATCGAGCCATCGCGATCGATGACGTAGCGGGCAGGCATCGGAAGCCGCCATGCGTCCTCGTCGTGCAGGGCCGGTAGCTCCACCTTGAAGCTCTGGAAGACCTTCACGAGGTATTCGGGCAGCTGCCACAGCAGTCCGAACCGACGCGAAAGCTCACCGCCGGCGTCCGTCAGAATCGGAAAGGAGAGGCCGTTGTCTCGCTTGGACTTGCGGCTACTCGCCGCGTTCTGAAGCGAGACGGCGACGAGCGATGCGCCGCGGGCCTCGATCTTGGCGCGCACGTCCTCGAGTGCCTTGAGCTCGAGGTTGCAGTACGGGCACCAAACACCGCGGTAGAACGATAGGACGAGGGGTCCGCGCGCCAGCAGGGCGTCCGATGTGACCGTGGAGCCCTCCGCATTGCGGAGCGAAAACGCTGGTGACACGTCGCCCGCTCTCAGAGCTCGTTCGGCGCGGCCCGCGTCGATGAGCTCGCGGTTGGAGCGGTGGAACGCCTGCACGGCCTCGGCCGGCGCCACGTTGGCTTCAAAGTCTGCTTTGAACGCGTCGAGCTTGTCTTGCAGTGTCATGATTTCATGGCCTTTCTTGCGGGGGGCCTCGTTGCGTTTCGTGCTGTCGCCCCCGACACGACGAACATGAGGCATCCACTCGATGTGTGGTAGGAGCCGGATTCGCCTATCTGTTATTTGAAAAGTGGATGACTGACCGAATCTCATCGCTTCGGCTGTTCACGCGCGTGGCGAGGCTGGGCAGCTTCACCGCCGCGGGGAAAGAGGCCGGGCTGTCGCAGCCCTCGGTCTCTCGCATCATCTCGATGCTGGAGCGGGACCTCGGTGCGGCGTTGTTCGTCCGAAGCACACACGCGCTGCGCCTGACCGAGTCGGGCGCGGACTACTTGGCCCGTGTCGACCCGATTCTCTCGGCCCTCGAGGAGGCGAATCACGCGGTCCGTGGAACCGGTGAGCTCCGAGGGCAGCTGCGCGTGGGTACGGCGTTGAGCTTTGCGATGCGAGAGGTCGTTCCCCGGCTCCCCGCGTTTCTCGAGCCGCATCCGAGTCTTCGCATCGAGCTAGTCACGACCGATACCCGGCAGAATCTCGTCGGCGACGCGATCGACGTGGTGCTCCGCTTCGGCGCGCTGCGGGACTCGACCATGGTGGCGAAGAAGCTCGCCGACTCGCCGCGGCTCATCGCGGCCTCACCCGCCTATCTGAAGCGGCGCGGCACGCCGAAAACGCCCGCGGACCTCGCCCAGCACGACATCATCTTGGGTCCTTCCAGTGCAACGTCGGCAGGCTGGACGTTCGTCAAAGACGGCAAGACGACGTCGATTCGGGTCGAGGGGCGTATGACGTTCTCGGTGAACGAAGGCACCACGGCGGCCGCCGTTGCCGGCTTGGGCATCGTGTCGACGTCGTGGCTTGGGTGCCGCAGCGAGGTCGAGAGCGGTGCGTTGGTGCAGCTGCTGCCTGCATGGAGCTTGGGCAGCGTCCCGGTGAGTGCTGTGCTGCCTGGCAGGCAGCACGCGAAGGCGTCCGCGCGTGCGTTCGTGGAGCATCTCGTCCGCGCCTTTTCGTCGTGAGACTTCGGCGCAGGTTCGCATTCAGCTGCGATGAGATCGCCGCTGCGAGACGGATCACGAGGCCCCAGGGCCGGGTTTGGGTGACCTGTTCGTTGAGGACATGGCATTGCCCATGCACTGGGCGGTCGTCATGACGCCCACACGTTCGACAGTCTCGATCGCCATCATCTCTGACCACGGCCGCACCATTTCCGGCTTCCGAACCACCCAGGGCTGGGAAGCAGCTTCCACCGCGTTCGCTTCGGCGTGCGGTCGGCTCGTGCTTTCGGGCCTTGCTGAGCGGGGAGAGGTCACCATTCGCTCGCGCGGACGCACCATGACCGTGCCGCTGATGAGTGGCTACGATGTCCTTTCCTCATTCCGGCCGCGGGCGCTTCCGTGACCGTGTGAACCGATTCGCCGCAGCGGGTCAGACTGGGACACCCGTCTTGCCCCGTGGTCACGACGCCCGTTCCACTTCGGCCAAGAGGCCTCGAGTGGAGCGGGCGTCGTCATGCAGGGCGTCCCTGCGGCGCCGCAGTAACAGGCTCAGCGGACCTGATCGAAGCGCACGTCGAACGCACGAATCCAGGTGTGAAGTGCGTCGTCATCGACGCTTTGCCCGACCACCGCGGCCTGTTCACCGCGGAGGTCGATGGCCCGCATCCCCGCGTCGGGCAACGGAACGAACCACTCGGTCTCTCCGCTCCCGGAGACCGCCGCCATGAAGGAGGTCTCGGCGCCGACGTTCACGCCCGCGAACACCATCGCGCCGCCCTCCGCGACGCGGGCGCTCGAAGTCCAATACGAGTTCGTCTCATGAAAGCGTACCGACCATGCGTTGGAGAGCTCGTCGTCGAGGGCGACGACGTTGCTGCGCGCGGGAATTCGAAGGGTCCCATCCGGCGCTATGGCAACGCCGCCAGCGTCGCCGAGTGCGTAGCCGCCCTCGGCGACGAGCGGCTCCACCGCGAGGAGGGTGCCGGTGGCGTCGAAGAGTTCGACCTGAGGAACGAACCCGCCCAGCGGCGGTTCGTCGTACCAGTGGAGCATTGCGTACTCGCCATTCGGGCCTGCGTCGACGTCGGTGACGATGGAGCGATCATCGTCGCGTAGCTCGTGGCGTAGCCAGTCTCCTGCCGCGTCGTAGAACACGTAGTTGAGCCCCGCGAGCGAGCCCTGGCCGCTCTCGTTGTAGGTGACGACCATGGCACCGTCGGGTGCGGCCGCCACTCGAGCGCGCTCGGGGACGGAGTGGTCGGCGAGCTTGGGGAGGATGCGGACGTCTGTGATGCTGCCTCGAGTTCCATCCAGCTTGACGAGTTCGACCGTCTCGCTGAACGCGAAGCTGTGAAGGTGTGCAATGCCG
>CAYSPB010000137.1:0-2134 GCA_964432695.1 uncultured Nannocystaceae bacterium | reverse complement strand
CTAGGCATCACGGCGAGGTCGGTGGCAACCTCGTCGTCAAACTCGCCGCTGTCCCGGGTGTACGACCAAAGCAGCTCGCCCTGCGGGCCGTAGGCGTCGACGATGAGATCGTCGTCGAAGCGGGCAGGAATGAACCCCGCGGCGTAGACGTGGCCGGATGCGTCCACCCCAACCGCGTTGTAGACGCGGCCGTCGACCGCGGTGGCCCAGCGCTCGCGCGTGCGAAGACGGCAGTCGCGGGTGCAGGGGGCGTCCGGATCGCCTGGCTCGCACTCTTCGAGGTCGTCGACGACACCGTCTCCGCATTGCGCGGTCGCGCCCGTCGAGCTCTCGTCGGCGGCCGGTCCGTCGTCGGAGCTGCCGTCAGCGTCCATCACGGTCTCGGCCAACGAGTCGCCGCCGCCGGAGCTGGAACCGCTCGCCTCGGTCCCCTCGTCAGCGCCTTCGCTCGACAATGCACACGCGAGCGCGGAGGAGAGAAGGAGCAGCAAGACGCGGTGCGATGGGCGATGCATGGCAGGCGTCGGACACCGCTTCGCGAGGTTCGATTCGGTTCTGCAGGCAGAATACGTAGAACTACCCAGCGCTGCCGGCCGGCGACAGGCCGCTAGAACGCGCAACCGGTCGGCTGTGGATCGTCCGACTCGACGGCGTCGGCGATCTCCGGGATGGTCTGGGCCGCCACGAAGCCGTCTCGGGCGTTGCCCGTAAAGACCACGCCTCCATAACCGCTGGGATCCATGTGAGCGCGGACGAAGACGGATTGATCGGCCTCGATGGCGACCGGTCCGCCACTGCGCGTGAAAGGCTGCTCGTCCACGTGGCTATGACCGAGGATGCGGCGGTACAGCAGCTGGCCGTCCGAATCGAGGACCTCCCACCAGTTGGCGTATTGGTCGCAGCCAGTGTCCGGACTCTCGAGGGTGACTGAAAGCGTGTAGGCTCCCGCGTCCCCGGTGACCGTCACGCCCGTGACGTTGGCGACGGGACCTTCGGAGCCGGGCAGGTCGGTCGAGCTGCTGCCATCAGCATCTTCCACCGTGGGTGCGGCCGTCTCCGCTTCGGGGGCCGTCGTCTCGCGTTCGCTGCTGCTGGACTTGCAGGCGGCGAGCAGACAAATGCACAGGAGAACGTCGCGCATGTCGGAGACTGTGCCACGGGCTCTCCGCGCGCCGGGCGTCAGCGGATGATGTCGGCCCGCGAAGCCGGAGACCCCGGCCCATCTTCGAGCCCGCGATGGTGCGCGGGCCGGTCGGCGGCTGCAGACGGTTGCGCGCTGGATTGGGCCTTCTCATCGACTTGGGGACCCGCCGCGATCGTTCGCGCGCGTCTCTTCCTTGTCAGGAAGGAACCTGTCGGTGACAACTCGTCCTTTGGCTCTCGTCGGCCCGTCGCTCGAACGCGGGCATCTACGCTGTGATCGTCATGCACTGTGCGCCGTACAGTCGGACATCGATGGTTGGGTCGTTCAAGAGGCACTCGATACCCGATACGACGTTCCGGTTCTCGTTCGGTTCGCGCCGGTAGGGCGCCGGCCCCACCCCGCTTCGCTGGCCCGGTTCGAGGGCGAGGTCCGGACGGAGCTCTCGTCGGGCCTGCGCAGTCTCGACTGAATCCGTTCGTCGGATCCGTGGGCGAGGTACCCTCGATGTTCTGAGCAATCGAGAACAGCTGCAGTCCTCCAGTGATGGAGCCGCGCCGACGCTGGATGCGGAGCTGACGCTCGACCCGTCGGGAGCGACGAAACCTGCAGGGAGGCCGGCAGCGCGCGAGGAGCTGGGGCGGTACGTCGTCCTGCGCACGCTCGGGCAGGGGGCGATGGGAACGGTCTACCTCGCCTTCGACCCCGAGCTTGATCGCAAGGTTGCGCTGAAACTGCTTCACGGGGAGACCAGCCCACGTCGGGCCCGTGCCCTGCTGCGGGAGGCGCAGGCGATGGCGAAGCTGTCGCACCCGAACGTCGTCGGCGTTCACGACGTTGGTGAACACGACGGCGCCGTGTACATCGCGATGGAGTTCGTGGAGGGGGTCACGTTGCGAGCCTGGCTTGCCGCCCAGCGCCGCCACTGGCGCGACATCGTCGACGTCTGCCTGGATGCTGGGCGCGGCCTGGAAGCGGCGCATCGCCGTGGCC
>CAYSPB010000136.1:0-16326 GCA_964432695.1 uncultured Nannocystaceae bacterium | reverse complement strand
GTCGCCGACGCGGAGCCGGCCGCGAAGCCCAAGCGCAAGAAGAAGCGCAAGAAGAAGAAGCCCGAAGCGGCACCGAAGCCCGCCGCCGAGGAGCCCGAGGCGGCGGCGAAGCCAGAGCCCAAGCCCGCCCCGAAGCCGAAGGTCGCAAAGGCCGACAAGGCGAACGGGCGTCGCATCTACATGTCCAAGTGCAAGACGTGCCACGGCGCAAACGGCAAGGGCGACACGGCCTTCGGTCGTAAGCTCGGCGTCAGCTCGCTGGCCAACCTCAGCCGCTCCCGCATCGAGACCGCGGTCATCAAGGGCGTGCCGGGCACCAAGATGCGCTCGTACATGGGCAAGTTGACGCCCCAGGAAATCGACGACGTGTCGGTTTTCGTGAAGAGCTTCTAGCCAGCAGCCTGTAGGCTGCTGGCGCTCGGTCATCGAACCAAGAAAAAGCGGCCGGTCCCATTGCAGGGCCGGCCGCGTTCTTTTTCTCGTGAGGACCGCTACTTCACACCGTGCAGCAGCTTGTTGAACGGCTTGTTCAGCAAGATGACGAGCACCCCGATGGCCACGATGACGTAGCTGAAGTTCTCGTACGTGCCGACGTAGGTGTTCATGACGGCTTCGGCGGTCTGGGGGGCTTCGCCTTCGCCTCCATGGCCACCGGTCAGCTTGGCGATCTCGCCGCCGACGAAGTTCGCGCCCGCGAAGGAGAGAAACCAGGCACCCATGACGCTGGCGGTCTGCCCCTTGGGCGCCAACTTGGTGACCATCGACAGACCGATCGGCGAGAGGAAGAGCTCACCGGTGGTGTGAAAGAGGTACAACAGCGCCAGGAACATCAGCGGGACCTTGAAGTCCGCGCCGGCCATGCCCGAGCCGATGACGAGCATGTAGAAGCCCAGGCCCAGCTGAAGGAAGGCGAGACCGAACTTGATCGGGATGTTGGGGCTCTTGCCGGCCTTGTCGAGGCGGGCCCACATCGAGGAGAAAACCGACCCGAATACGACGATGAAGAACGGGTTGAAGAACTGGGTGTTCTCCGCGGGCATTTCCCAGCCGCCGATGAAGCGGTCGACAGCACGGTCGGCGAACAGGGTCAGCGAGGTGCCGGCCTGCTCGAAGAGCGCCCACCACACGACGTTGATCGCCATGAAGATGAACAGCGCGATGGTCCGGTGCGTTTGAATCTTGCCCTCGGCGGTCGAGGCCCGGACGAGCATCACGGCGACGATCACGGCAGTCGCAGCGAGCAGCCAGCCGACGACGCTGCTGTTGGTCAGCAGGAAGTACAGGCCGAATGCGACGCCGAACGAAGCGAGCACGGTGACGTGCCAGCGACTCAGCGGACCCGCGAACGACTCGTGCAGCTTCTTCTCGTCGGGGGCCACGCCGGCGCCTTCGAGCTTGCCGCGGCCGAGGATGAACTGTCCGAGGCCGACCAGCATGCCGATGCCGGCGAGGCCGAAGCCGTACTCACGGCCGAACTCGGCGCCGACCCAGGCGCACACGGTCGTGGCCAGCAGCGCACCGACGTTGATGCCGATGTAGAAGATCGTGAAGCCCGAGTCCTTGAGGCCGGGACGGTCGTCGTACAGCTTGCCGACGATCGAGGAGATGTTGGCCTTGAAGTAGCCGTTGCCGACGATGAGCAGGCCCATGCCCACGTACATGAGCTGCGTGGCGGTCGCGACGTCGTCGGTGCCGAGCAGGCGGTGGCCGACGATCGTGAACTCGCCGATCGCCATCATGATGCCGCCGAGGACGACGGCGCGCTGATAGCCGAGCAGGTTGTCGGCCAGCTTTCCGCCGATGACCGGCGCCGCGTAGACGAGCGCGGTGTAGGCCCCGTAGACACCGAACGCGGCCTGGTCGCCCATGAGCAGCGACTCGACCAGATACAGCGTGAGAAGGGTGCGCATGCCGTAGTAGCAAAAGCGCTCCCACATCTCGGCCAGGAACAGGACCATCAGGCCCCGAGGGTGCTTGTTCAGATCGCTCGTCGCGTCGCTCACCATCGCTGCTTTCGTGGGGGTTGGCGGCCTCGACCACACGGGAGACCGACAGCGCACTTTAAAGGGGCCGGCTTTCGCGGTGCAATGGCGATGTTGTGAGGTCTCTCGGGTGCGAACCGAGGTTCACGGTGTGTCGCTGTAGAGACTCGTCAGGGGCACGTCATCGAGTTCGAGCACCGCCGTAGGTGCCGTCGTGTCGAAGCGGTTCCATGCGTCGACCTCGTAGGTCGTCATGTGCAGCTCGTGAAAGAGCAGCGCAGCGTTGGCCTTGGGCAGCCCCGAAGATTGCAGGCCAGCGGGCCACCGTCCTTCGCGCGCGTACTGACGTCGGGCAAGCTCGTGCAGGTCGTGCAGATGGATCTGCTGGGACGCGCCGTCGTCCGGCAGCAGACCGCCGATCGCGTGACCCCAGAAGCCGCGGTTGAGTCCGAGGTCGGCGGCGCCCCGGGGACCACCGACCAGCGGTGCGTACTGCGACAGGTTGAGCGTCAAACCATCTCGGGTGGCGAAGGCGCCGGGCAGCAGGAAAAGCGCGCACGCTGCCGGCTGCATCCACTGTCGGCGCGCGTTTGGCAGATCGGCGCAGCGCCACAGGCGGGCCCAGGCTTCGACGCACAGCAGCGCGACGAAGGGGTACGCGGTGAGCCAGTGCTTAGTACCGCCGAAGATCGGCGTACTCGGCAGGCTGATTAGCGCGATGGGGAACAGCGCGAAGAACCCGAACAGCAGCGCGTCACGGCTGGGCAGCGAACCGGGGCGTGGCCGCGTGAAGCCGGCGTCGCCCTGGTCGTGCAGCGGACGCCGGAGGTCCTCGCGCCCTTGCAGCACCAGTCCCAACGCCGCAGTCACCACGATGATGGCGGGGACGGTGGCCAGCGTCATCACGGCGGCATAGCCCCGCGGCATCGGCGGCTGGTTGTAGTTCACGCCGAGGAACTCCATGTTGTACCAGGAGTGCTGGCTGTGGAACGCCATGTACTCGGTGAAGCGCCCCATGGGGTCGGTCCACAGCCACGGCCAAAGCGCGAGGGCAACCAACGGGGCGAGCACCATCATGCTCACCAGCGGAAGGGGAACCCAGGTGGAGCGCGGCGCAGCGCGGCCGTGTCGGACGCGGTCGATCACCAGGTTCAGGCCGTGGTGTACGGCGAGCAGCGGACCGACGAACAGTGCGTTGTGCTTGACCGCGATGGCGATGCCCAACAGCACGCCGACCGCAATGCCCCAGCCCATCGAATGCTGAGCCCGTCTGTACGCGAGCACGACCACGAGGATCGCGGCAGCCACTGGCACGTCGAAGGCATGCAGCCCGGCGTTGAACCACACCCGCGGCAGCAAGATGAACGCGCCCGCGGCGAGCAAGCCCGCGAGGACGCCCGCACGGCGGTATCCGGCGAAAAACAGCAGTCCCGTGGCCAGGCCCGCGAACAGTTGCGCGGGCAGGCGCATGGCGGCGCCCTCGGGCATCCAGCCCTCGCGTGCAGGCGTTCGCTCGGTGGCCGGGGCCGAACCCACGGCGCGTGCCGAGACGCCACCGAGGATCTTCATGAGCGCGGGGTGCTCGTGGTTGGGCGCGAAGTGCCGGTCGCGTACCTTCTTCGAGAGGGCGGCGCTCGGATCGGTGGTGAGCTTGGCTGCCCACGCGCCATAGCTGCGGCTAGCGTCGAAGTAGATGCCTTCGTCGCGTACGTAGCCGGTCCCGCGATGCGCCGAGGATAGGGCCGCCGTGACCAGCAGCGCGAGCAGGACCGCAAAGGCAGGCGCCGCCGTCAGTCGCAGCCACTTGGGGATGTCGTTCACGAGGGGACCTCGCCCTCGTCGATGCTGCGCAGCTCGAAGCAGACCTTCCGGCCCCCACGGCCCTCGTAGCCCCGCTTGCCCCACATTCCCTTGACGGTATCGACGAGGACGACCTCGACGTCGTGCGTGCCTGGCGCGGTGGGGACCGTGAAGGGCTGCCAGCCTTGGGCGTCGGTGGCGATGAAGCGCCCGGCGAACGTGCCGTCGATGCGGACCTCTACGCGAACGGCGGCGTCGTTGCGCAGGCGGCCGTTGAAGTCGCTGATCCCGACGTGTCCGCGTAGAACTGTGCCCAACGGCATGCCCGTCTGCGAGAGCGTCAGTGGGGTGCCATCTTCGAATGCGTAGTTGAGGCAGCGGCGCGGCGTGTAGTCGACTTCGGCGAAGCGGACCGCGACGACTCCCTCCTTGCACCGTCCGCTCGTGCCGCGAACGCGACAGGAGCCGCTGGGGGTGTTCATCGCCGGCGGCGTGTCGACCCAGTCGTGCAGCGTGGCGGGCTCGGAGGGAAACGCGTAGCGCGACAGCGTGAAGGGGCCCACGCTGGTTTGACCGCGTCGGTGGGGTCGAGGGCTGCCCTCGAGTTCGCGGTCGAGCGCGTTCGACCAAACGTCGTCGCCGAGACCGACCACGAGCACGGTGCTGATGCCGTGCAGGTCGGGGGGCGCGGCGGCTTTCGGGGCGGCAAGCGCGGGCACTTCCATGCGCGCGCGCGGTCCCAACCACGGCGTGGCCAGGCGCACCGCATCGACGTCCTCAGCCGCGACCGCATCCGCGAGCACGGGCCAGTCGGAATCGTCGATCGCGTCTCGGTAGGCGAGGCCGCCGACGACGACCTCGACCGCCGCCAGCGCCGCTAGACCCGCCAGCATGCGGCGCGCCGTCGTGGTGTTCACGTTTCGCCTCCGGGCGCGAGGTCCAACGCGAAGCCCAGCTGGGGCGGACGCTTGCCCTCGGCGGTGGAGGAGATGCGGACGTCGATCGGCTGATCGCCAAGTCCATCCAGCGGCAGTAACAGCGGCGTCATTCCAGCCCGATGCGGCAAGCGGCGCTCGAAAAGGCTGGTCCAGTCGCTGGCGCCGGTGGGTCGCACTTCGATGCGGACCGAAACCGTGCCTTCCTTGCGCTGCTTCGTGTCATCGTCGTCCAGTGCGATCCAGCCCTCGAGCGTGGGGCCTGGCGTGACGGCTTCGAATGCCGCAACCGCCGGTTCGGCGTGTCGGCGCCGGAAGACGAGCGCAGGGCGAATGAGCATGTCGGTCTTCAAGAAGCCTGGCTTCACGCCGTGGAGCGCCGAGGCTCGGCCGTCGAGCGCATGGCCGAAGGCGCCGCGAGCTTCTGCGGTCCGACCTCGCTGCACCCGGACCGTGAGTGCGCCCGCCAGCGCGAGGACGAGGCAGGTCCATACGAGCGGGTGTCCAATCGTGCGCAGTCCGGCGAGCGCTCGGTCGACGAGTGGGTCGAGTCGGCGCAGCGGCGGCACACGACCCCAGAGGCCCACGGTAAGGCCGAAGCAGAGCATGGACAACAGCCCGGCGAGGACGTCGCGCGCCGACCAGGTGCGGTAGCGCAGTACGTACTCGCCGTCGGTCACGTCGGCCGCAATGAGCGTTGGTTCGCTGCCGTCATCGCCCTGTGCTTTGCCACCGCGGAACGCCCCCGCGCGGCGTTCGTCCTGCGTCGCACCAGGGCCGAAGCCCGTGGCGGGCACTTCGACCCACTCGAGCTCGCCATCGGGGCCCGTCAGCGACCACCGCGGAAACCCAGCTACGCCAAAGACCAAGCGCGTCGGCCCATCGGTCTCCGAGACCCGAACGCGCACGATGCCCGCCTCGATGTCGTTTTCGAGGACCTCGACGCGGCCGTCACCGTGCAGCTGGGCGATGGCGGTGTTCGGCCAGCTCGGGCGCTCGATCACCGCGAGCATGCCGAAGCGCGCGACCTCGTTGCGGCGCTTTCGCTGGCCGCGGCGAAGCTCGTAGCGGACTTGCGCCCGGTCGAGCAGGTCGGTCGGCCCCCGCTCGGGCTTGTGCACGAAGTTGTCGCCTGGCGTGAAACCAAGCTTGAACATCGGCATGCCGTCCGTGAAGACCGGGCCGTCCATGAACCAGTGGATGTTGCGCTGGTCGTGCACGACCATCCGGTAGTCACGGTCGCGGACGCGCCACTGCTCGCCCATCCACGCGTAGAGGGCTTGCGCGTCTGCATCCATCTCGGGCAGCCGAGGGATGCGGACCTGTTGGACCTCGGAGACGGGGTTCTTTGCTTGCTCTTCGCGCTGCTCGGGCACGATGCGCCCCAAGGCGCCCAGCGCGAGTGCAGCCGCGACGGCAGACGCGACACGCGGGCCGGGCGTGCCGAGGCGCCACAGCCGACGCGCGAGCTCGACGAGGCCGCCGACCATGGCGCCCGCCATCAAGAACAGCCCCGGCTTCGCTGCGGTGAGGAAGCGCTGGTACTGAAGGTGCGTGAAGCCCTCGCTGACGAGGTCGAGGCGGAAGGTCCATGGAATGTCCCGCGTGGACATGAGCCAAAGGCCGATCGTGATCACGGCGAACGCCCGGGCCGCGCGATTGCCGACCAGCGCCACGAGCACGAGGCCGCCGGTGATGCAGAAGCCGGCCGTCGGCGGCATCGACTGTGCCCATCGTCCGTCGAGGCCGCGTTTCACCAGAACGTCGAACGACTGCCAAAGCCAGCCATAGCTGGCCATCCAGGCCCGGTGTTCCAGCATCGGAACGATCCACCAGGCGGCGAGCCCCAAGGCGAGGACGGCAGCCAACGCGCCGCGTGCGGTGCTCTCGCGCAGGCGCGCGGTGCTACCGAGTCCGCTGACGAAAACGGCGGTGGGGCCGGCGAGCGCGAGCACGGCCATCGACATGGGGTGCGCAAGCAAGGCTGCACCCATCGCTGCCGCCGCGCTGGCAATGCGTCGGCGAACCTGCGCGGGACTCGTGGCGTCGGGCAGCCCGACCAGCTCTGCGAGCGCGAGCCAGGTAAAGCTGGTGGCCAGCGCCTGTGGCCAGACGCCATAGTAGACCGTGTAGATGAAACCGCCTTCGCGATAGGAGCCCACGTCGACGAGTGCCAGGGTGGCGGCGACCAGCCCCGGCACGATGCCCCAGCCGATCGCGCGCCCGGCTCGCAACAGCACCCAGCCCTGGGTGAGCACCACGAGGGTGAACCCCAGCGCGTATGCGGTGGGCCAGTCGAGCAAGCCGAACGAGCCGACTCGCACGCCGATGATCATGAGGTCGCCCAGCACCGGGTACAGCTCGCCGACGGGCGTGCCGAAGAACCACACGGGCGACCAGCCGCGCAGGTTGCCGGCTGCGAGTTCCTGCGCCCACATCCACGTGCGGGTGAGGTGCACGGTATGGTCGGCCGAAAGCGGCATCACGCCGCTGGGGATGGGCCAAAGCACGGCGAGCCCGATGGCGGTCACCACCAGAACCGGCAGCACGCGCTGCCACATCGGCGTCTCAGCGTCGGGGGGCACCGAGCAGCATCGTCCAGGGAAGAGGCGTGCGCCGCTGAAGGATCGAAAGGCGGGTGCTGGCCAGCCGCTCCAGGCCACGCCGTGAAAAGTGCTGGATGTGCCCCGGCGTGTTGCCCAAGTCCATCAGATACTTGCCACGCGCCATGTTCATCGCCCGCCACACGGGCTCCCAGGGCGTCGAAAGCAGTACGTGGTGCTTGGCGACGCGGGCCACTTCGCGCAGTCCAGCCGCGGGGTCGTCGAGGTGCTCGAGCACTTCACAGCACACCACGAGGTCGAACGCATCGTCGGGGTAGGGCAAGGCGTAGACGTCGGCGCGGCGGGCGGTCAGCGGCAGCGGCAGGTCGTCGGGTACCTGGCGGATGTCGACGTCGGTGATCTCGAAACGGTCGGGGGCTGGCCCCGAGGCGAGCAACGCCTGGGCGAGGTGTCCTTCGCCGCAGCCGACCTCGAGCACGCTCGACGCCGCGGCGTGGCGATACAGCGCCGTCGCGCCGTCCATGAAGCCCCGCATCAGCGCGCGGGCGATGGGATTCTTGGTGCCGTACTTGTCGTAATGGTTGCCCACCACGTTGCCGCTGGCTGCACTCATGATGCGGTCTCCTCCGAGGCGGTCCAGGCTGCCGCTCCCGTGCTTTCGATGCCCTCGACCGCGCCGTCGGTGCCGCCGAGTTGGGCATCGAGGCGGCGCACCCGCTGCAGCAGCTCTTCGGTGAGCCGGCGGTTGCTCGCAAGCAGGTCGCCCAAGAGCGCCATCAGGCCGACGAGGAACGAAAGAATCAGCGAGCCTACGCCGACGAGCAACGACTGCACGTGGCCGCTGTAGTCGGGATTTTGAAGATAGAAGTAGGCGAAGCGCCCGCCCAGAAACAGCCCGATCACCAGCAGTAGCAGGGCGAAGAAGCCAAACGTCTGCACGGGCCAGTACATGTTGTAGGCCCGCAGAATCACCGCGCCGTTCCGTCGCAGGTACTCGGGAATGGAGCTGAACAGCCGCGACTCGCGGGTCTTTGGGTTGGTGGTGATCCGAACGTTCTCGAGGACCAGGCCCGCGTGGCCGGCCTGAATGATCGTTTCGAGCGTGTACGTGAAGCGGTTGTGGACGAACAGATTGGACGCCGCGCGCCGGTTCATCGCCCGAAAGCCGCTCGTCGAGTCGGCAACCGGAGTGCCCGATGCGCGGCGGACCATGCGGGAACCCCACCGCTGTAGGAGCTTCTTGAGGACCGAAAAGTGCTCGATGGTGTCGGTCTGGCGGTCGCCGATGACCACGTCGGCGCGGCCGGCCACGATCGGCTCGACGAGGCGGGCGATGTCCGAGCCCTTGTACTGATTGTCGGCGTCGGTATTGACGATGACGTCCGCGCCCAGCCGCAAGCTCGCATCGAGGCCGGCCATGTGGGCCGCCGAGAGTCCGCGGTTTCGGGGGAAGCGCACGATGTGGTGCACCCCGAGCTCGCGGGCGACCGCGTCGGTTCCATCGGTGCTTCCGTCGTCGATGACCAGCACCTCGATCGCGTCGATGCCCTCGATCGCGCGAGGCAGATCCGCAAACGTGCCGCCCAGGTGCTCTCGCTCGTTGAGGCACGGGATCTGGATCAGCAGCTTCACCAGCGGCCCTTGTACCAAGCGAGAGCGAACACGGTCCAGACGCGCGGCGGGGACCTCCGATCCGCAGTAAACTCCGCGCATCGCCGCCTCGAGCACCACGTCCAGCCCACAGCATCCGCGCGTCGAGCCGCTGGCATGGGTGCTGCTGCTGACCGCGCTGGCGGCGTTCGTGGTGCAGCTGCGGGCGTGGAGCTTCCTGTGTGACGACGCGTTCATCTCGTTCCGGTACGCCGATCACCTCGGGCGCTACGGGATGCCGGTCTTCAACATCGGCGTGGAGCCGCCCGAGTTCGTCGAAGGCTATACGAACTTCTCGTGGGTTCTCGTGCTGGGGCTAGGCGTCGCCCTTGGGATTCAGCCTCCGAGCCTCGCGCCCGTTTTGACCGGCGCGTCGTCGCTGGCTCTGCTGGGGCTCTCGGTGCTGCTGGTCCGCAGCCTGCGGCCCGCCGCGTCGCGCTCGCTGACGCCACTGGACCTCACGCCGGCGCTGCTGCTGGTGGCCATGCCCGAAGCCATGGTGTGGAGTGGCAGCGGTCTCGAGACCGCGTTCGCAGCGGCGGTGGTGCTCGGCGCGATGCTCAGCTGGCAACGGGGTGCCTTGCGACGTGCGGCCGGCCTGGCCGCGCTCGCCGGGCTGACCCGCCCCGATGCGCTGCTTCCGATCGCATTGTTCGGCGTGGGATGGCTGCTCGCCCAGGCGCCTGCGGCGATCCAGGCCCGACGCGCGCCCGAAATCCCCTGGCGCCGAGTCGGAGTCGCGGTCGCCGTGTTCACGGTTCCTCTGCTGCTGCATCTGCTGTGGCGTCGCAGCTACTACGGAGCATGGGTGCCTAACACCTGGTCGATCAAGGCACACGGGATGCTGCTGCGCGACAGCTACGGCCAGGCCTACGTGCAGGCGTGGATCGACAACGTGCACTTGGCCTGGTGGACGCCGCTCATTCTCGGGCTACGTCCGCGCCATGCCGTGGTGGTGCTGCCGATCGCTGGCGTGGTGACCTACGGGTGGTGGGTGGGCGGCGACTTCATGGCCTACTCGCGCTTCTACCTCGTCGCGACGGCGCTGCTTGCCTTGCTCGCCGGATGGGTCGTCGCCGATGCATGCGCGTGGCTGAAGTCGCGTCGCGTGACGGCGGCACCGTGGGCTGGATTGGCGCTGGTGTGCCTGTGCGCCGGCCTGCTGGGTCGCGACGCGAAAGCACGGTACGCCCGCGACGTTGCGCGCGGGGGCAAGTGGATCGATGGGCGCTGGGAGGGCGTGATCGCCATGAATCAGTTCGCCAAGGTCGGCCTCGCCGCAGGCCGCTGGATGCGGGCGAACCTTCCGCCCGACACACTCATCACGGTGGGGGCCGCCGGCGCCGTGCCCTACGGTGCGGGGCTGCCCACGCTCGACGCGTATGGGCTCGTCGACCCGGTCATCGCGACGCTGCCCGAGGCGGGCCCATACACGGGCAAGGGCGCGCGGCCGGGTCACCAGCTGCAAGCCCCGCGGGACTACGTGCTCTCCCGGGACCCGGACCTGCTGTGTCATGTGGGCTATCGCGGACCGAAGAAGCCGCCCGAGCGACGACGACCGCGAGGCTACGGCCGGTCGTATCGTTGGGCCTGCATCGACCTGCCGGCGATCGACGACGACCACGCCGAAGGCGGGACGCTGCCTGCGGGTGTGTACTGCTGCCGACGTCCAGCCGACCGCGTGGTGGGGCCGTTCGGTGCGGAGGCTCCGTGAGCGGGGTGCAGCGCATGCTCGCGTCCGCCGGGGGGCTGGCGATCGTCGTCGTGCTCGCGGCGATGGTGCTGCGGGTGGGCTTTCCGCTCGAACTCGAGTGGATGGAGGGCGGCGTCCTGCATCAAGCACACCGCTTTGCGAACGGCCAGGCGCTGTACCCCGCGCCCGGCCGAGACTTCGTGCCCTTCCTCTATACGCCGGGCTTTGCCGTACTGCTCGGCAGTCTGGGCAAGGTGTTTGGTCTCTCGTACGCGCTGGGCCGCGTGATCAGCATCGTCTCGTGCGTCGCGATCGGCTGGGCGATCTGGACGGCCGTCGCCACGGCCGGGCGGCCTGCGGGGCATCGCATCGCGGCGATTGGCCTGTTCGCCAGCGGCTACGTGTTCACGTTTCGGTGGCTGGATCTCGCACGGCCCGACACGTTGAGCATGGCGCTCATCTTGTGGGCGCTGGTGCTGCTTCGCCGCAGCCGGGGCAGCCACAAGACCGCCGTAGCGGCGGGGCTGCTGATGGCGCTGGCGTTTTGGACCAAGCAGACCGCGGCCACGTTCGTGATCGCCTCGGGCATCGGCGCGCTGTGGCTCGCGCCGCGGCAGGCGGTGACCTACGCCTTGACGGTCGCCATCGTCGACGGTGGCGGCGTGCTGGTGGGCAACGCGATGACCGATGGCCTGCTGTGGCACTACATCTACGAGCTGCACCAGACGCACGCCTTCAACCAGGAGCGATTCGAGAAGAAAACATGGGGCATGTTCCTGCATGCCGGTCCCTTCGTGCTGCTGGCGATCCTGGTCGGCGTGGGGCATCTGGGGCGTCGGGTGAAGGCGGCCGAGGCCGGGGTACGGCGAGCGATGAGCGCGGATGCGGCCTACTGGGCATTGATGGCGTGTACGGGCCTTCTGGTCAGCGCGTTGGGCTATTCCACGCAGTGGGCCGAGCCGAACGCGTTCATACCGGGCGTGCTGATGGGTGCGGTCGTGCTGGGCGTGTTGCTGCCCGAGCACGGCCGGTGGGGCGGCGTTTCGGCGGCGCTGGTCATCGCGCAGATCCTCTTCTCGCTCGCAGTCGAGCCGATGTACCAGCCCTTGCAGTCCAAGGGCTGGAGTACGGCGACGCTGCGCCAAAGCTACGCGTGGCAGCGACCCGGTCGCACGGTGCCCTCGGCGGAGCAGCGCGCACGAGCGGCGGCGCTGCGTGCCGACGTCGAGGCCGCGCCGGGCCCCATGCTCGCGATTCAAAGACCGTGGTGGCCGGTGCTGGGCGGGCACGAGACGCACGTGGGCAGCATGGGCATCACCGACGTGCTGCCCGAAGACCGTGACGGCATCCAAAAGGCGCTGCGGGATGAGCTTCGGCAGGGGCGGTTTGCGTCGGTCTGGCTCGAAGGCGAGCCGCCGCGCTGGATGGCCCGGGCGCTCCGGGACTACACGGTGAAGCGTCGCCTGCATGGCAAGGACCGCGTGCGCCCGTTGTCGGGCTACATGTCGGAAGCAGGCATGGTCACGGCCTATCGCGCCGACCAGCTCTGGCTCGGGCCTGCATCGTCGCGGCCGCTGCCCGAGGGCACGGTGGTCGTCGCGGACTTCGAGTCTGGGACCGCCGATGGCTTCTCGCCCACTGGTGCTGCGTTCAGCCGCCGGGCAATGCGAGGGACCGGGTCATCCTTACCGCCGGTGGGTCCGCTGGGCGGTGTGTATCTGTACGGAAGCGTGGGGCGCCGCGGTCAGCTGGACGCCACGGGTGCGGCCCGCTCAGCCTCGTTCTCGCTGCCCAGGGCCGGGTCGGTCCAGCTGCTGCTCGGATCGACGGGTCGCATCGATGCGCTCGGTGCTGCCCTCGTCGATGTCGACGACCCGACCCGCCGCGTCGAGCTGAGCATTCCCGCGGGTCGACTCCAGCTGCATCCGGTGCGCTGGGACATCGAAGACGCGTGGGCGGGCTGCACGGTGGCGCTCGAACTTCGCGACGACGCCAAAAAAGCTGCTCTGTTCGTCGACGACGTCTGGGTCGTGCCCGCGGAGTGAGCCGCCCGAGCACGGCACTCCCGGGTTCGAAGCAGCCAAGCAAAAACGCCACCCCGGAGGGTGGCGCGTTCGCGTCCTGCCGCCGAAGCGGAGGGGTATGGTTAGTACCGGACGCGCACGACGTCGCGCGTCAGGTGTACGCGCTTCTTGCCACCGCAGGGGTAGGCGACTTCCATCTCGAAGCTGCTGCCGGGCTCGCCACGGATCGCCGAGGCCCAGTCTTCGATGGTGTGCGGGCGGTCGCCCTCGATGCGAAGCAGGCGTGCGCCGGGGACGATCTTGCCGTCGGCGGGCGAACCCTTGATCACGCGGGTCACGATCACGTGGCCACGCTCTCGCTCGATCACCACACCCACGCCGCTGTACGTGTACGCGCGGCTGACTTGGTGCTGCGCGCCGCACTGCGTGGCGGCCATGCGGTACATCACGGCTGCCGAGGTGGCGACGGATCCCGCCAAGACGATGGAGCCGAGAACGACGCGGCGAGCGAATCGCCAGCGGTTGATGGAGTTGCGGGTTTCGCGAGAGCTCATGTTGATCTTCCGGACGCGTGGAGCCGAACGACACCGTCGTTCGACACAGCTGCATCATTCTTCCATATGGCTGCTGGAGTTGCCACCCCCGCGACGGCGCAAAATCGTCAACGGTTCCGGCGCCTTCCGCGACCAGGAGATCGCACCGGACGGCGATGGGCCGTGCGGGATCATCGCGGGTCGCTCCGCGCGGTCAGCGGTCCTGCGGCTTCCTCGACCCCTGGGCCTTTCTGCGTTATTTCGGCTCGCCCTCCAACCGGGATAGCGTCTTCACCATGACCCGACGTCCAGCGGTCACGCCCCTCCTTCTCGCCGCCCTCGTGTGGGGCGGATGTGACAAGAGCACCCCGCCTGCAGCCGTCAGCGCCGCTGAATCGGCGAACCCGGAGCCTGCGGCCGCCCCCGAGGAGCCGGCCGAGCCCGCGCCCGAAGCCGACGCCAAGCCGGCGCCCAAGCCCGCCGTCGAGCCAACCCTGGCCGCGGCTGCCGTAGACGCCAAGACCCTGGCGGCCGCCGACCCGGCCGAAGCGGCTGACGAAGAACCCACGGATGAGCCTGCCGAGCTCCCGTCCTACAAGGTGCTGATCCTGGGTGACAGCTTGATCGCGACTGGATTCGGCGCCCTGCTCGAGAAGCGCCTCGACGCGCACCCGCAGGTCACCGCCTACCGCCGAGGCAAGAGCGCCTCGGGTCTCGCGCGTCCGGATTTCTTCGACTGGATGGCCGAGGGCAAGCGGCAGGTCGACCTGCGAAAGCCCGACCTCGTCGTCGTCGTCATGGGTGGGAACGATGGTCAAGACCTCACCCGCCGGAAGAAAAGCGAAGGCCGGCGCGTCCCCTGGAAGCATGAGGACTGGCCGGCGAAATACCGGGAACGGATGGACAGCTTCCTCGCCCAGGTATCCGCCCCAGAGCGCGACATCCTGTGGCTCGGTCTTCCCACCATGGGTCTGCGCAGCCTCGAGAAGAAGCTCGTCCTCATCCGCGGCGTGCAAAAAACCGCCGTCGACGAGCACGACAACGCGACCTACGTGGACACCGCACCCTTCGTCTCCACCGACGAGGGCGGCATGCTCACGCACGCCGAGGTCGGACCGAAAAAGAAGAAGAAGGCCATCCGCGCCGACGACAAGATCCACTTCACGATGGCCGGCAGCGAGTACTTCGCCGACGCGATGTATCCCAAGGTCCTCGAAGCGCTGGAGCTCTCCGATGACGAGCCCGCGCCGGCCGAATAGGGCCACGTCGAACAATTCGACCGCGGGTCCGTCTGAGTTGAACGTGACCCTCGGAGGCCTCGCTTGAAGCACGCCTGGACGTGCGGGATGTTGGCGCTGTTGTCCACCGGCTGCGCGTCCCCCGGCGCGTGGGCGCGGTGGTCGACGCGACCCGACGCCGGCGGGGCAGAATTCGCCGCTGCGGCAGGCGACGACACCGAGGAGCGCACCTGGGTCAAGCACAAGGTCGTGCCGCGGGAGCGACTCGACGACATCGAGGCCCGCTATGGCGTCACCCGCAAGGAGCTCGTCCGCTGGAACAAGCGGCTCAAGACCAAGCAGTGGATCTACGCTGGCCAGACGCTGAAGATCAAAGCGCGTCGCGTTCCGCCGCCGCGCGAGAAGATCACTTACATCGTCGAGAAGGGTGATCGCTGGCTGAAGATCGCCGAGAAGTTCAACGTTCGCGAGAGTGACCTTCGGTACTGGAACCGAAAGGTCCCGCGAGCGTTCCGCGTGGGGCAGAAGCTCGTCGTCTACACCAACCCGATGGAGGTCGAGCCACCGCCGGGCGAGGAGGACGCCGGACCGACCAAAGCACCGCCGTCGCTGAAGATCCGCAGCACCGCGCTCTCGGTCGGCAAGCCCAACCGCGGCCGCATCCAAAACGGCATCCAGCTGCCCGAGAGCGAGTACTACACGCTGCGCGACCCGGATCGCTCGTACGGGTCGAGTCATGCCGTCAAGGTCATCCACGATTCGATCGCGTCGTTTCGCGTCGAGACCGGCTACACCGGCGAGATCAAGATCGCCGACCTCAGCAAGCGGGGCGGCGGCCGCCTGCGACCCCACAGCTCCCACCAAAGCGGCCGCGACGTCGACATCCGTCTGCCGAAGCGCAAGGGCGTCGCCAAAGGCGACACCAGCATCTCTGCCATCGATTGGGATCTCTCGTGGGCCCTTGTGAAGGCCTTCATCGACTCGGGCGAGATCGAGTACATCTTCCTCGTCACCGCCCGTCAGAAGGCGCTGCGCAAGGCCGCGAAGCGAGCCGGTGCAAGCGATGAAGAGGTCGCCAGGGCGATCCAGTACCCGGGCAAGCGCGGCACGAACAAAGGCATCGTCCGCCACGCCAAGGGGCACACCATGCACATCCACATTCGGATCAAGTGCGCCGACAGCAACTCGCGCTGCGTGAGTTATTAGCTTTGGAGGGAAACCTCTCGGTTTCCCTCGCTGCGGGGGCGTAGCCCCCTTCGCTTCACCCTTCCAAGGGCGCCCGGGTGGGCGCCTCTCGCTTCGCTCGTGGTTGTTGCGTGAGGGAGAGGGTTGTGGGGAGTTCCCATGGTGGGCGGGAGGAGGTGTGCGACGTTGCTGTGTTGGTTGGTTATTTGACGGTGCGTCGGTTCCCTCGTTGCGGGGGCGTAGCCCCCTTCGCTTCACCCTTCCAAGGGCGCCCGGGTGGGCGCCTCTCGCTTCGCTCGTGGTTGTTGCGTGAGGGAGGAGGGGTCCGTGGGGTCATCGGGAGCGGGGACTGGGTGTGCAGGCTTGTTGGCCGCGTTGGGTTGGTCGATCTTGTTGGCGGATGGAGGATGCGTCGCGTTGGATGGTGCGCCTGCTGAAGGGGGGAGTCGTGGTGCGGGGGACTTGCTCGCACATCGCCGTTTGCGCCGTTGCCTTCGCGACGGGTCTGAACGGTAAACGGACAACTTTCTCGAGACTTCGGCATCGGCGGGGTGGATCGACGAGAGAGGCAGCACGACGGGGCGTGTCGGGACTTGGAGCCAAAACCGCGAATCCGGGCACGGAGAGCCAAGAGAGTCGTTGTCGTCTCCAATGTAACAATTTGATCATGCGCTTGAGGGTTTGGGGCTCGGTCGTCGGCATGGTGATTCTCCTGAGCGGGG
>CAYSPB010000135.1:0-16406 GCA_964432695.1 uncultured Nannocystaceae bacterium | reverse complement strand
CGTCGGTCTCGGTCCCACCGGGGATCGAGTTCGAGACGATCAAGCCGTAGTTCAACGAGATCTGGTCGTCGAGGCACGTGACGAGCTGCGTCTCGAAGTTGATGTCGGTGCGCCGCAGGGGCTCGTATTGGCCGCCGACGTCCCGCCCGACCACGAGCGTGGTCGGGTCGCGGTCGCCGACCTCACCAACCGTGAAGTTGTATTCGACGGTGGCGTCCGCATTCAGCGGCGTGGCGGGGCTGACCCGGTACGCGACGCCGAGGGCGATCGGTGCGTCGGTCGTTGGGCCGATGCTGAACTCCGTCGGTGTTGCCAGTGCGCCCGCGGGAATGGTGATCCGCAGCGGGCCGGACTGGAGGACGCCGCCCTCCGCACCGATCGTTTGGACGTCTCCGCCCTCTTCGGGCTCGTCGGACTCGTTGCAGGCGGGCAGGAGCGCGCACGAGAGCGCGGCGACGGCATAAGGAAGTCGGCTCCGCATCGCGCACCAAATTAGCACGACCGAAGTCCGGCTCGCACTTTGCCGCACCTTTGCCTGCCGAGGCGCTCATTTGCTCCCTGTGCAGAGAACCAGCACGCGCGAAAACGCGGGCGAGCGTTCACCGACGCTGCGCCCGCGCTGAATGCGATCGCACGATCAGGTCGCGTCGGGCTTCGGCGTCTCGGGACCGCTCTGTGGGAGCTCGGGCTTCTTGATGTAGCCCTTGTCGACCTCACCCGTCAGCGCGCCGAGGAACGTGACGATTGCGGCGGTTTCGTCGTCGCTGAGGCTGCCTTTGGCCAGCTGGTGCTCGCCCATCATTTTGACCATCGTGGACAGGTCTTCGACCGAGCCGTCGTGCAGGTAGGGACCGGTTTCGGTGATGTTGCGAAGCGCGGGTACCTTGAACACGAACTTGTCCGGTGCCGACTTGGTCAGCGCGTAGCGGCCCTCGTCTTCGACGTTCGGCCACGGTTTGACCGAGCCGAGCTTTTGGAACTGGATGCCGCCCAACAGGGAGCCGGAGTGGCATTGCGTGCAGCCGACGTCCATGAAGGTCTTCAGGCCGTGAACCTCGGCGGCGCTCAGCGCCGAGCTGTCGCCGGCCACGAACGCGTCGAACTTGCTGGGCGTGACGAGCTTGCGCTCGAACGCGCCGATCGCCTTGGCCATGTTGTCGTAGGTCACCGCATCTGCGTCGTCGGGGAACGCAGCTTTGAATGCCTCGACGTAGCCTGGCATCGACTTGAGGGTGGCCACGGCGCTGGCCTCGTCGGCGATGGCCATTTCAACGGGATTGAGGATGGGGCCCTTGGCCTGCTCTTCGACGTTCTCCGCCCGGCCGTCCCAGAACTGCGCGAGGTGGAACGCCGCGTTGTACACGGTGGGGGAGTTGCGGTCGCCGACCTGCTGCTTGTGGCCCAGCGAGGTCTTGCTGCGCTTGCCGTCCTGCTCGCGCACGTCGACGCCGTAGTTGTCGAGATCGTGGCAGGTATTGCAGGAAATGTCGTGGTTCTTCGAGAGGCGCGTCTCGTAGTAGAGCATTCGACCGAGGTCGGCTTTCTCCTTGGTCCACGGGTTCTTCTCGTCCTTGGCCTCGGCGTCGAGCGGGCTGAACATCGGCTTGGCCATCGCGAGGACCGCCTCCGGGTCGACCTGCGGGCCTGCCGGGGCGCCGGCGGCTGGTTGTTCGCCGTAGCTTCGCTGCGCAGTCGGCTTGGGCGGCGCCTTGGCTGGCGCGCCACCTTTGTCGTCGTCGCAGGCGGTCGCGAGGACGGCGGTGAGCGAGATCAGCGCAAGGCTGCGGTGACTGGCCGAGTTGAGACCGAATTTCGTCATGCGTGCGTGCTCCTGAGCGAATCGCGCTACGAGTACCGTGCAGCGCGAGGCCCTGCAACGGTTTGCGGTCTCTGGCGCAGCGTTCGTCGCTTGCTGGCGGTGTCCGCACCTGTCAACGTTGATGCATGACGTCGTCGGCGGTTCACTCTTTGGCTCGTCTCACCGCCCTGTTGGGCTTGGTCACGCTCGCCGGCGCGTGCGGCGGCAAAGGCGAGGCCGCGGCGACCGAACGGCTGTGGATCTCCACGGTGCCGACCAGCCCCAAGCAGCCCATCACCGCTTTCTTGGCGACCCGGACCGGCGACGGCAAGTACATCGGCGCGTTCTTCCGCGGTTCGCTGTACCGCGGAGGCCACGACGTGTTCACGTGGACCGATCGCAAAGGCGGCGCCGAGCTGAAGTTCATGCAGGACGGGAGCGGCGCGCGGCTGCGCTTCGAAGCCTGCACCCCGAGCAAGGGCTTCGACCACTGCCTGCTGGTCGAGGGCGATCCCACAGGCACGCGGCGCTACCAGTCACGGAAGCGCTGGACCGTCCGGCGCGGCAAGAACATGGTCCCCTCGCAAATGATCCCGCAGGCGCTCGCCGATCTCGCTGAGGACGACGAAGATCTGCATCAGTACCTCGTCGGCGCTCCGTAGCCCCGCGCCTTGAACGACGATGCGCAGACGCTGCTCGACCGCCTGGTCGGGCAGTTTTCCTCGCCGTACGACTTCCTGCGGGAGCTCGTGCAAAACGCGATGGATGCGGGCAGTGACCTCGTCGAGGTCGCGTTGCACGTGCACGAGGGGGATGTCGCAGGCGAGGTCATCTACGAGCTCGAGGTGATCGACGCCGGTGTCGGCATGGATGAGGAGATCATCGACGGTCAGCTCACCCGGCTTTTCGGCACCTCCAAGACCGACGACCGCACGATGGCGGGGGGATTCGGCATCGGCTTCGTCAGCGTGTTCGCGTGGTCGCCCGAGCGCGTGCTGGTCCAAACCGGTCGACAGGGGGAGGCGTGGGAGCTTGTTTTCTTCGAGGACCGCCGCTTCGAAAAGCACCGTGTCGATTCGCCGCTCGAGGGCACGACCATTCGCCTGTTTCGGCGCGGCACGCCGTCGGAGCGCGAGGCGATCGCCGAGGCCATCGAAGACGCCCTGACGCGCTGGTGCCGTTTTTGTCCGGTCGAGGTCACCTTCGAAGACGTCGAGTCGGGCGAGGGCCTCCGGACCATCGGCGAGGCGTTTACGCTCGACGGTGTCGCCGCGTCAGTCGCGGTCGAGCGCGGCCCCACGCGCTGCACGATGGGCTTCTCAGCCAATCCTTCGGCGATCCTCATGCGCCGGGGTCTCATCCTGGCCGAAGGCACGTGCGCGGAGCTTCTACCGAACTTGTGTGCAGACGCCGGGACGACGCTGGAGCACCTGGTTGTACGGGTGGACTCCCCCCGCCTTCGCACGGGCCTCGCGCGCGACGCCGTCGTCGATGATGCGGACCGGCGCGCACTCGAAGCTGAACTGAGCGACGTGCTCGCCGATCTGCGCGAGGCCTTGGCGCAGCGGGTCGAGGCGTTGGTGTCCAAGCCGGCGTGGGGCGCCGACGATGCACGGACGTACTCGCACCTGCAGGCGCACCTTCGGCTCGAGCATCACGTGCGGGGGCTACGGCTGCCCGAGCGCTCGTTACTCCGGCTTGCGACCGGGGGCGCGGTGACGGTGGCCGCCCTGCGTCGGCGAGCCCGTCTGGGCGTGGTGGCGGTAGCCGATGCCGAGGACCTCGGCGATGCGCTGGAGCTGCGGCTCATCGCGCTGCGCTCGAGCATTCCGGTCGTACACGGACGGTGGTCGCTCGACGAAGCGTGGCTGGTCTCGCTACTCGGTGAGGTGGGGCTACGGGTGCAGCCGCTCGGCGATCTGGTCAGTCGATTGGAGCCCGCAGCCGCCGATGCGCAGTCCGTTGGTGCGCTGGCGGTTTCCATGCTCGATGGCAGCGCGGCGCCCTCGGAGATCCACCTCGGGCGGTTTCCCGACGCTTCCTCGGATGTGTTCGGCGGGGTCGCGGTCGGTTCCGGTGGCGTCGTCACGGGCGCGCCGTGGACCGAGGCTCTTCTGAAGCGCCGGGCCGTCTGGCTCAACGCGGAGCACCCCGTTGTGGCCCGGGCGCTCGCGGCCTACCTGGCACGCCCCGAAGTAGCTGCCTATGGGCTCGCGATTGCGGTCCTGGGGCGCATGGAGCCTCGCCCGGAGGTTGATGCACTGGTCGAGCGCTGGAGGTCGTTCGCGTGACTGCCCTCGACGACGTCCTGGCGCAGGCTCGGGTCAGCGATGAGACCTCGCAGCCTCGACGAGCGTTCACCGCGGCCGCGGAGCGAGGCGTCCTTGCGACCCGACGCGCCAGCGCTCCTTGGGCCTTTGCCACGATGATGCTGCGTGCGGGTCTGAGTATGTCGGAGAGCATCGTCGCCCGGGTCCGGACCGATCGTGCCGACGACCAACGCCGCGTCGAGGTCGACGTGCGGGCGGCGAGCGAGGTGTGGGCGTCACTCGACGTCGGCAACGTGCTCGAGGCGTCGCTGCGCCTGTCCGAGCGGGAGACGGGTGTGGAGCGGTGGCGATCGCGGATCGGCGCCGCGGTGAACCAGGCGCTCTCGACCGGGCCTTCGGTGCTGGAGCTGCACACGCCCAACGAGGCGCGACGCTGGGTGCTGCACGAGCCCACCCGGGCGAGCGCAGACCCGTATCGGGTGCAGCGAATTGCCAGCGAGGTTCCCGAGGCGGGCTTCTCGCTCCGGCTCGTGCACGCCGAAGACGCGTTCGCAGCTACGTGGAAGCGTTGGCTCGGACGCGATGACCCGGGGACCTCGGTCGCCGCGGCGTGGGCGATGGCGCTGGGGCGTCCCGTGGAACTCGACGAGGCCGCAGACGGCGTGCACGCGACGCTGCGGCCGCAGGCGGAGGCGACCGCGCTGGGCCCCGTCGGACACTGGTGGCGGTCGTCGCGAGGCGGACTGCATCTCGTTCGCGATGGCATTCGCGTGGCCGACCTCGGCGAGAGCATCGCCGCGTACTCCGCCTTGCCGCTGGCTGGTGAGGTGGCGTGTCCGGGCCTTCGCCTCGATGCCGATGGCCGCCGTCCGGTGCAGAACGAAGCGCTACACACCCTGGTGGCGTGGCTGGAGGCGCTGCACCCTGCGCAGAGCGTTCCACCGCCCGAAACACTGGTGGATCTCCAGGGCCAGGCGCACCCCGTCAACCAGCTGCGGCCCGTGGATGAGATCGCGTACGCCTGGCCGCATCAGACGGCTCTGCTCCAGGCCGCGGGCCTACCGATCGTGCCGCTCACGCCGCTTCAGCTGCAGTGGCTGCGCGAGCGGACGCCCGCGTCCTACGTGCCCGCCTCGCTGTTCTCGACCGCGCTGGCGCAGCGCGTCGATCTGACGCCGCTGCGCACCGGCGCGGTCGGGCCGGTGGAGGTTCCCTTCGACGGGGCAACCGTGGAGGCCTACGTGCATCGTCATGCGGTCGCCCGGTCCGGCGCGGTCGAGCTACACGCGTTCGGGCGTCGGGTGCATCGCGCCGAGGCGGCGTCGCTGCCGGGTATCACGGTGGTGTCCTCGCTGCCCGAGGGCGCGGCGCCCGAGAAAACCGAGCACGAGGCGCGGGTGGATGCGGTCGTCGAGGCGGTACACGTCCACGCCGACGCGCTCACCCGGGCTGCACTCGCCGCCGTCCCTGACGTCACCACGCGCGCCCGCATGCCCTGGGTTGCGCATCGACTCGCACATCTGGATGCAGCCGGTCTGGAGCTCCAGTACGTCCCGGGTGCGCCCGGCCTACGTCTGGCGTGGCGGGACGATCCTCTGCTCGATCTCGTCGTTGCACACGAGCGCGACGGAGAGCCGCAAACGCTGCGGGAGGCGTTGTTCCGGATGCGAGATGCCGGTGGCATCGTGGTGGGGGAGGCATCACGTCGGTGGGAGACGCTGGAGTCGGACGTGCCGGTGTGGACGACGTGGCTGTTGACCGAGACCGGTCGCGCGCTGCTGGACCGCATCGTGCACGGCGATGCGCTGTGGACGATGCCGACCGTCCCCGAAGCCCAGCTCCGCCCGGCCTCGCTTGCCACCCAGCCTCAGCTGGCCCTCACGCGTGAGCGCGTTGCCGAGCTGCTCGCGGCGACCGGCCGAAGCCGTGTGCAGCAGGCCCGCGCGCGCGATGCCTTGTTGGGACATCTTGCGCACGCGCGAGCAACCGGCTCCGATGAGTTCGGGCTTGCGTCGGTTCGTCTGCTTCGAGCGTACGATCCGGGCGCGCTTCGGCCTCGTCGCATGATCGCCCTGGACGCGCTGGAGTCCGAGGAGGTCGTGGGCGTGGTTCCGCCGCGAACCGGGCACCGCGACCTGCCCGGCGTAGTCGTCGAGGCGTCGCCGGGCGTCGCGTGGGCCCTGGCGGAGCTGGGGATGTCCGCGCCGCCTGCCTCACGACCGGCCACGAAGGCACCGCGAGCACGTGCGCGGGCCAAGGGTGCTCGTGGCGGGCGGGTGTGGCTGCGTGTGCCCGTTGCGCACGCGCTCTGCTATGGAGCGCTCGTGCTCGGGGAAGGGACGCCGGGGGTGCAGGTGTGGTGGAACGGGCTGCGCGTTCGACGACTCACGTTGCCGCCGCCGTGGCAGGACGTCTCGGGTCGCGTTTGGCTGCGTGACGGCGTGTCCGACGATGAGCGCGCATTGGTCAATGCCCTCCATCAGGCCGCGCGGGCACTCGAGCCTGCGGCGAGCAAAGCCGCGCTGCTCGCGGTGCCGAACTCCGCTCGCGAGATTGCGCTGCGCCGGTTTCTCGATGGCCTGCCGCACGACACGGTGCCGCCACCGGGGCGCCGGCGGAGCCGCGTTGCACCAACGCTGGGGTCCGACCGCTTGGGCGCGACGCTTCGCTTCGCGATCGGGCGCGCCGTCGTCGTCGATGTCTCACGGCTGTCGTGGACGTTGGCCCGGGCCGAGAACGACGGGCGCCGCCTCAAGCTCGGCGCGCTCCACCCGCTGATGCGGGCCGCGCGGGACGACGACGCGACGGGGTCGGACATCGCCGCCGCAGCGCTCGGCATCTTGTATGAGCTGCGGCGCAAGGAAACCCTGGACGCAGGCGAATTCGACGAAGCCGCGGCGCGGGTTCTCGCGGTCTTGGAGTGACTCGATGCCGGTGGTAGACCGCTGCAATGACGCGCTCCGCTTGGCTCGAGGACGGCCCCTACACGCTCATGCTCAGCGCGGGCTTCTTTGGGTTCTTCGCGCACACCGGACTGCTTCGAGCACTCGAGGAGAGAGGACTCCGGCCAGAGCGGATCATCGGGTGCTCGGCCGGCTCGCTTGCGGGTGGACTGTGGGCATCGGGCATGGATGCCGGGGCACTCGCGGCGGAGCTCGTCTCGCTGCGTCGTGCAGACTTCTGGGATCCAGGTCTGCCGCTGGGCGGATTGCTACGCGGCAAGAAGTTTCGCGCGCGTCTTCGGTTGCTGCTGACCCGACTGGGCATCGAGCGCATCGAGCAGACGCCGACGACGTTCGTCCCGATCGTGCATGACGTGTTGCGTCGCGTCCCGCTCGCTCTGCAGGAGGGCCCGCTGGTCGAGTCGATCGTCGCGTCGTGTACCGTACCCGCGATGTTCCGCCCGGTCTGGTCGCAAGGGCGCCTGCTCGTCGACGGCGGGGTCTCAGACCGCTGTGGCTTCACGGCGCTGCAAGATGACCGTCGCGTTCTGCTGCACTTCCTCCCATCGCGCCGCAAGAAGCTCAGCCTCGGAACGCCGACCGCACAGCCCACCGAGGTGCCCGGCGCACAGTCGCTGATGCTGGTGACGCCCGACCTGCCCAAGGTCACCCCGTTCGCGCTCGAGCAGGGGCCCATCGCGTACACTCGCGCCTACGACTACGCGCAGCGC
The DNA here is from genome assembly GCA_964432695.1 of uncultured Nannocystaceae bacterium. Taxonomy (GTDB): domain Bacteria; phylum Myxococcota_A; class Polyangia; order Nannocystales; family Nannocystaceae; genus CAJXVA01. The sequence continues at coordinate 8,665 of CAYSPB010000135.1, read as the reverse complement.
TGGCTCGACGAGGCCGTGTAGCGCTCGGCGCCTGCAAACGACGAACGCCTCCGCAGCGCACGGCAGCGGAGGCGTCGGCGGGTGGTCGAGGATGATCAGCCCACCGGGGTGGTCGTCGGCGTATCGGTGCCGTCGCAACCCCAGTCGAAGTTGTCGAGGAACACGTAGCTGTCGAGGATCTCGTCCGAGAGGTCGAAGATGGCGAGGACGAGCACGATGTCCTCGCCTGGAGTCACCGGCGCGGTGGTGCTGAGCCACTTCGTACCCGCGTGCTGCTTCATGCAGGTGCCACCGAACTCGGGCAGCGTGCCGTCGTCGTCGCGGAAGTCGAGGAAGCCTGCGTTGAGCGAGATCGGATTGCCCTGCTCATCGAACGAGATGTTGCCAGTCCAGCTCTCCGACTCGAGCCAGCCCACGTACATGTCGTTGAAGCTCGACCCGAAGAATTCGGGGTACTCGGTCGAGAAGAACGCGAAGTCGTAGCTGATCGAGTTGTTGCCCTGGGGCACTTGGGCTTCGACGCGAATCTCGGCGTAGTCGTTTGCCGAGCCGCCCTGATTGAACTGGGCCGCGATCGTGTTCGAGCAGTCGCCCGTGCCGAGCAGAGAGGGGTCGGCGGTGCAGTCGCCCGCGACATCGATCACCTGAAGCGGAGGTGGAAGCGTTGTGCCTGGGCTGAACTCGTCCACGTCGTCGTTGCAGTGCGTCGGGTCGAAGTTGAGGTCGAGCGGCGGCGTCTCGTTGTCGAGGTCGGCAACGAGGCCGCTTCCCAGGACTGCGAAGGCGGAGCCTTCGCGTGGCGCCCAGGTGTCGGTCGCGCCGAACCCGGTGCGTACGCCCATCGACTGCAGGCTTCCCATCACGCTCGTGGTGACCTCGGGGTCTCCAGGGCATCCCAGGCCCATCGCCGCGAAGAGGTCCGTCGTTCCATCGTCGCAGGGCACGTGGGTGGACGCCTCGCACGCATCGGGGCACTCCTCGCCTTCCTGACAGTCGGCGTTGCCGCCGGTAATGCCGCTGCCGATGTCGAGGCGCTCTTCCTCTTCACCCGTCTCGTCCTCGTCGTCTTCGTCACCGTCCGTAATCGGTGCCGTGTCCGACGCACCATCACTGATGGTGGTGAGCTGGGAGGAATCGTTCGCAGTGCCCGAATCCTCACGACCTTCATCGGCGCAGCCGCCGACCAACAACAGAACGCTCAGTCCGACCCAAGAACGCATGCCGCTGAACCTATCAGGGGCTGCTTCTCCTTCCAACGACGGCAATTCGACCGAACAACGAATTTGCCCAGGCATGGCTGCACGATCGTCCGGTCAGTCGGGCCTCGAGTGTTTTTCCTGTGTGCTGGATCGAACTCCTTTCGCAGGGTGTGCTGCAGACAGGTCCATGCCACCCTATCGGCCGCTCGCCGACGTCTATCGGCAGCGACATGATTTCGATGTCCGACTCGAACGACGCTCCCGTCTCCGCTGCCACGACCTCGCCCGCCGGCTTCACGCTCGGCGACCTCGGTCCACGCTTCGCCGAACTCGCGGCGGGCCTTCGACGACCTCTCGTCTTCTTCGACATCGAGTCGACGGGGACCGACCCGCTCAACGATCGCATCGTCGAGTTGTCGATCGTGCGCGTCACCGCCGAGGGCATCGAGCCCGTGCGGACGTGGCGAATCAACCCGCAGGCCCGCATCCCAATGGAAGCGACCGAGATCCACGGCATCACGAACGAGGACGTCGCCGAGGCTCCGACCTTCCCGCAGGTTGCCGACGAAGTACGCGCCCTGCTGGAGAACACCGACTTTGCGGGCTTCAGCATCGGCCGCTTCGACGTTCGCATCATGCAAGCGGAGCTCGTGCGGGCCGGCAAGCCCCTGGACATCTCGGCGACCCGGGTCGTGGACTCGCAGGTCATCTATCACCGCCGCGAGCCTCGAAACCTCTCGGCCGCGATGCGCTTTTACTGCGACAAGCCTCTCCCCGGCGCGCACGGGGCGGCTGCCGATACGCTCGCTTCGCTCGAGGTGTTCGCAGGGCAGCTCGGCCGCTACGACGACCTGTCGGTCGACATCGACGCGCTGCACGAGCTCTCGTCGAGCCACAACGACGCGTACTGCGATCAGTCCCGCCGCTTTGCGTGGCGAGACAACGAACCGGTCTTCAACTTCGGTCGCCTGCGTGGTCGGAGCCTTCGCTGGGTCGCGTCCGACCCGATCGAGCGTCGCTATCTGCGCGTCTTCTTGGAAGGCAAGTTCGAGGACGACGCGAAGTCGATCGTTCGCGACGCGCTCGACGGCAAGATTCGTCAGCGTCGCCGCAAGACCGAGGTCGAGCTCGCGACGTCTAAGGACACCGCTTCCCGCTGAAGAACTGACCGTCTTCTTTCGAAACGAGACAGTCGCCCTTCCAGCGCATGATGGCGCCGACGCTCTCGCCGTCGCGCAGGCACTGCTTGGTCACCAAGCCCTGCTCGCGGGACGTATCGAGCGTGGTGCCATCGGGACATAGAAAGTCACTTGGTTTGGGGTCGGCGGGCCCGCTCGGGTAGTCGACGTCGATGAGCACGCCGTTTCGATACCGGGCAATGCGCGCGGGCTCGGACGCTTCGGTCCAGAACAAGGCCGGGCCGTGACGTGTGCCGTCCTTGCGAACGCAGTACAGCTCGTGGCCTGCTGGCGGAGACGCGCCCTCGAAATCGGCGCTTCCAGGGCATGCCTCGGTGAGTTCGATGGAACTCGATCCATCGGACATGCTCGTGCTGTTCCAGGTGAATGTGTCGGCCTCGGGGGACTCGGCGAAGCGTCTCGCCGCGTCTTCGTTCTGTACCCGCGCCGTGGAGAAGACCTGCTGCATCAGCACGGCCACGGAGGTGAGCTGCATTTCGGGCTCGAGGACCGAGTCGAACGCCGCAAGGGTGGGCATGGCCTCGGTGCACTCGTCGTCGGGCACGTCGATCTCGCGCATGAACGTCTTCAGCGGCTCGCACCGAATCGGGACGCGATCGCACACCGCCATGGCGAATGCATCGCAGGGTAGGCGGGCCGGTTCGTCGACGTGCGCGTCAGCCGGTGGTGCTTGGTCCGTCTGCTCCGGCGGGGCAGGGGCAGTCGGCACGACCGAGTCGGTGTTGGGGGAGCGCTCGGTCGAGGATCCGGCGCTGGAGCACGCAAGCGTGCATGTCAACAAGGCAAAGAGGGGACGGCGGGGAAGCACATCTCCTCGAACCCGTGTTGGGTGCGGCTATTCCTCGAGCCGCGGCGCGCTCAGTATTCCGGGTCGCGTTGGCGAGCTCCATCACGCACGACGGAGCCCTGCTGAATGAACTTGAGCGACGGCTTGTCGAGCATGACGGTCGTGCCGGCGTCGACGCTGTGGGTGAGCCAGACGTTGCCGCCTATCGTGGACCCACGACCGATCACCGTATCTCCACCGAGGATGGTGGCGCCCGCGTAGATCGTGACGTCATCTTCGAGTCGGGGGTGTCGGCGCTCGCTCGAGTGTCCCGTCCCGTTTCGAACCGACAGCGCGCCGAGGGTGACCCCTTGGTACAGCTTCACACGCTCGCCGATCTGCGTCGTCTCGCCAATGACCACCCCGGTGCCGTGGTCGATGAAGAAGCTGGGCCCGATCGTCGCGCCGGGGTGGATGTCGATCCCGGTGCGGCTGTGGACCTGCTCGGACATCATGCGCGGGATCAGAGGGACGTTCAGGGCATAGAGCGTGTGCGCGACACGGTGCACTGCGATCGCCTCCACGCCCGGGTAGCTGACGATGATTTCCGGGGCACTCCCAGCCGCCGGGTCACCCGCGAGCGCGGCCTGAACGTCGGTGTCCAGCACTGCACGAATCGCAGGGATCGCGCGGATCATTTCGATCGCGCACTGGTGCGCGCGAAGCTGGATCTCGTCGGATGCACAGCCTGCGGGGGTCGAGTCCCCTGCCTGCGCGCGCAGTGCTTGAGAGACGGCGAGCTCGAGGCTACGCAACGCTCGGGCGCAGCGCTCTCCGACGAAATATCGACACGTCAGCGCGTCGACGTGCTGTCGGACGAAATAGCCAGGGAACACGATCGAGACGAGGTCCTCGAGCAGCGTCGAGACCTCAGCCCGCGAGGGAAGGTTCAAACCGTCGAGATGGTTGATATTCCCGTGTTCCGCGTAGGAATCGACGATGTCGTCGATCGCTCCCGCCAAGACGCGCTCGTCTTGAGCCTCGGACATGTGCGGACGATAGCAGCCCGGTTCGGCTCGTCACATGCTCAGGGCTCGGGCGTCTGCGACCCGTTCTTGGAGCCGCCGCGACGCCGCCGATACACTGCTCGTGCTCGCGCTGTCGGGCCCGCTCTACCGTGGCTTCTTCTTCCGATTGTCAGTCGCGTCCTGCCGACGAGGACACCCTACGGCGTCTTGTTGCCCAGGCTCTCCTAGCCCAAGGCGACGAGATGGCGGCCTCTGAGGTCGCCGCCTACCTTTCTGGCTGGTCGAATGCGCTGGAGCTGGTCCGGCGCACCGACCTCACCATGCCGACCGCCTCGTCGGAGCTTCATCGAGCCATGGCAGCCGCCGTTCGGGCGATCGAAGCGGCCACGGCGTCGGTGCTTGCCGACGAGGACTGAGCCGCCGCTACGGCGTGTCGGGCCGGATGGAGACGGGCGCCTCCATCGGCGGGGAAACCCGCGGTTGCCGGTCGGGCGCCCGGGATGGCCACTCGATTTGGTGCTTGATCATGCGACGCTTCAGCGCGTGACGCGTGATTCCTAGAAGCTGCGCGGCCTCCACGATGCTTCCTGCCTTCTGAAGGGCGGTTTGGCACAACGTGCGTTCGGCTTTCCGGAGGTTGAGGTCTTCCAGGAGAATCGGCATAGGTCGAGTTTATGCGAAAAGTCGCTAGTGGGAAAGCTATTTCCTGTGATGTCTCATACTGATACGATTCTCGATGACAGTGTGCCGGGGGGTCGGTCAAAAACCCCCAGCCGATCGGCCTCCGATCGAAAACGGGCGTCTGCGGGCGAAGATGCGCCGATCAGCCAACGGTCCGGTGTCTCTGTGCGCGGCAGCGAACCTCAATGCGCGGTTCAGAACGGCATTCGCGGTCGATTGTGCGTAAATGAGCAATGGTGAATTATCTATATTTCGCGCGGTTTGCGACGGCCCGAGATGGTGTCTTTTGCGGTGAATCGGTCAAGAACGGGACGCGCGCTCCGGGAGCGCCTCACGCGAAGTCACGGCGGGGGCCCACGACCCCATTCACGCGTTACTTCGAGGATCGAGGCCGGGCCATTACCATTGCGGGCCTGTGCCGGATGACGGTCCCGCCCCGAAGGTCGCCGCGTTGCGCGTGCTGATCGTCGACGATGTCGCGCCGAGAAGCGCTGCGTTACAGCGTTCTCTGCGCCTTGCGGCGATCGAGCCTGCGACGTCGGCTACGCTCGACGCCGCGCTCGAACGACTGCGTTCCGAGTTGTTCGACCTCGTCGTGTGCGATCTGCGAACGCGCGGTGACGTCGGCGCATCGATCGTGGAGTGGGTCGGTCGATGTGCGCCCTCGATGAAAGTGCTCGCGATCGGCAGGCCCGTACACCCCGAGTTCCGCCGCCGCTTCGGGTCGCTCTCGATCGTTCGCATCCTCGAGACGCCCGACAACCACGACGCGGTCGTCGAACAACTTCGTACACTCGGTCCACGGCGCGGCTTCTTCGGCAACTCGATCGAGGTCGAGCTGTTCGACTACGTCCAGATGATTGCGCTGACAGGGCGCGACAAACTCGTCGAGCTCGAGACGCCGCGGGGTGTCGGCCAAATCTGGTTCGAACACGGCGACATCGTGCACGCCGTCTTCGACCAATTCCGAGGCGAGCTGGCCTTCTACAAGATGCTCGCGGCCGGTCGCGGCACCTTCCGCGAGGCCCTGTTCAGCGAGCCAGCCAAGCGCACCGTCGTTCGGTCGAGCACGCACCTGCTGATGGAAGCTGCGCGTCAGACCGACGAAGGTACGCTCGGTCAGACGGGCGCGGTCGACGAAGACGAAGAGACGTCCTTCGGCGACTTGATGGAAGACGAGGCCGCCGCTGCCGAAGAAGGGCCTACCTACGGCGACGGTTCGGACGGCGACGAAGACCCGCCCACCGAGAAGATGGTGCGGCGTCCCTCCGTCGCGACCGGGCCCCAAGCGCCCGTGCTCAACGACGCCGAGGCCAGCGGTGCGATGCTCGCTTCGGTCATCCGCGGGGAAACGCTGGACCAGGACTTCGCCGCGCTGGTGAACGATGCCATCGAGATGGAGGCGGTGCCGGTCGTCGAGGAGTACGGACCTGCAGACTCGATGGTCGCCGCGCCTCGCCCGCGCCCCGATGACTCGCAGGCCCAGATGGGTGGCGGCCACGCCGTCTTCGACGACCCCGAAACGCGGGCCGCGATGCTCGACCAATTCTGGCAGTTCGAGGGGATCAACGGCGTTGCGATCATTTCATCGACGGGCAAGGTTCTCGCCGAAGACATGCGAAGCAACTCGTCCCTAGTCACCTTGGCAGGGTTCTACATGCGTGGCGCCGCCCGCATCGCCCGAACGCTGGGCTACAACGTCTTCGACGGAGTCGTCGCGCGCTCGGTGAACGGTCAGCAGATGGTGATGGTCAGCATGGGGGCCGCCTCTGCGGTGCTTTCGGTCGAGTCCGGAGCGGACCCCGAAGCGGTTCGCGACGCCGTGATGGGAGTGGACTGACGTGGAGTCTCGCGAGCAGCTGCTTGAGATCCTCGAAGAGCTCGGCGCCGTGCCTGGCGTTCGCGGAGCGTTGATCGCCACCGCAGAGGGCGCCATCGCGGGCAGCGAGGAGTCGGCGCTGTCGGCCGACACCGCAAGCGACGTCGCCAAGACCGTTCGCCGCATGACCGTGGCCTCGGCGACCGTCGGTGTCCCGCTGCAAGACCTCCTCATCAACTTCGGCCCCGCGCGCATGATGGTCGTGCCCGTCACCGAAGACGCCACCATCGTCTGCCTGCTGGAGCGAGATCGTGCCGTTTCGCCGGTGCGTCGGGTGCTGAGCCTGCAGCTCGAGCTCTTGCAGTCTCTTCTCTCCGATGAAGACGACGAGTTCGAGCTCGACGTCGTCGACGAGACCGAGGAGGAGATCGACCGCATTCTCAAGGGCGAGCTGGGCCCGGTGCTTCAGCGCATTCGAGCCCAGTTTCGGCAGCACGCGCTGCGGGCGGGTCGATCCGACGCCGATGCGGAAGAGATGGTCCGCGAGCAAATGCGGGAGTGGCTGCTGTGCTGCAACCCGTCTACGTACACCTTCCCCCTGCTCGTCGACGGGCTGGGTCAGCTGCTCAACGACGTACCCGCCGAGCGCTCCGCGTTCATGGAGGAAGTGCAGTCCACGATTCGTGCAGCGCAAGGCGGCTGAGCTTCGTTACTGAGCTCGGGCGCGGCCGCGTCGCTGACAGACGCCGTCGTTCGAGCGACCGACGCTGCGAATCGTGCGGCGCGAGTCCGCGGTGATGCGCTCGCCGGCGAGTTCGCTGTGGACCATTCGGATCATGACGTCTCGGAGCGCCTGGACCTCGTAGCATGGGATGTGTGGCTCGGCGTGTCCGTTGCCCACGCCCGAGTCGTCGGTGAGGAACACGTACTGGCCCCCGCTTCCGGCTGCGGCGGCCCGCATCACGATCTCCGCTTCCGAGGCGACGCCGCTGGCGGCAACCGGGTAGAACGCCACGCCTTGCGCCCGCAGGTCGTCGACTGCGTCCATCGTGTGCCGCATCGCCTGGTCGTGGGGCGGTGCGTCCGCGACGAGAAACACCACCTTGGCGGCGTCGTCATCCCACGACAGGCGCGCGGCATCGTCGAGCGCGGAGTGCATGGCCTCGGGGTAGTCCCCTCCACCGTTCGCGAACTGGTTGCCCAAGTCGTCTTCGAAGCGCCGCAGGTTCGTCGTGAAGTCGAAGCTTCGGCTGACGTAGTCGTCGCCATCGTCGCGATACACGACGAGTGCGTAGCGTTGGTCCACCTGTGGAAAGGCGCGGTCGACCGTGCGGGCGATGTTGCGGAGCTCGACCTTGAGGTACTCGAGTTCGTCTCCCATGCTGCCGGTTGCATCGATGACCAGTGCGATGTCGACGGCGCGAACCGACTCGCCCTGAACGTCGGGCATGGTGATCGTGTTGATCGTGCCCTCGCGAATGGGTGCGCTGATCGACTCGCGGCCGGCGCGGATGACCGCGGTCGGGCGACCTCGCCGGTCCTGGTCGGGGGGGAGGTCCCAGCCCGAGAAGAAGATGGCGCGTCCGTCGGTGCCCGTGGGAACGCGGGCGCCACGGCGGTCGGTGTCGATTCGGACGTCGGCGTCGTGAACCGGTCGGCCCCGCTCGTCGACGACGCGTACGATCGTCATCTCGCCGCTGACACGGTTGGCGACGTCGCGCGTGCCAGGCGTTCGCTCCATGCGCTGTGCGAAGCGAGCGAGGACCTCGGGGTTGAGCGTGTCGTCGAACGCACCCGCGGTGAGGCGTCCAGCCTGGATTTGGCCGTCGAAGGTGGGCTCGGGCTCGGGTCGAGGGCGGCGGCGGTCGACCGTCCGCGCGCTGTCTCGCTTCGCCGCGCGCTTGGCCTTGCCGCGGCGCGAGGCCCGTTTGCTGCTTCGACTCTGGCTGCGGCGAGGCGCGGCGGACTCATCG
>CAYSPB010000134.1:0-16430 GCA_964432695.1 uncultured Nannocystaceae bacterium | reverse complement strand
AGGTGATGCGTAAGCAGCAGGGCAGCGGTTCAAGTCCGCTCAACGGCGCCACGAGACCCCGCCTCCCCCGGCGGGGTTTTGTTTTTGGCGGGGTGCGGGGTCCCGCACGGGTTCCACCAACAGACTCGTTCGGCGTGCTCATCGACAGATGCGCGGAACTTATCTGGGGGCAACGCGCATCAACCGCGGCGCCACCGAGGGCGCTCCCGTTCGTCTTCCGAATCCAACGCCAGCGCGTCGCGAGTGGACCCGACGAACCACGAGCGCCACGGTCGCCTCCGACTCGGTGCCTGAGCTGAGCGGGACCGCCGGCTCCCTCCGTCTGGGAATCGTCCGTTCGACGTTGCGCACCGGCACCGACGATGGCCGACTGTCACACCCGAGCCCGGTACGTCTGGACGGTTCGCTCGTGCGCGGCGTGGCGTGGTGCAGCAGCTGGCGGCCGAGCTCTCCAACCCCGAGTCGCTCGCGGTGGGCGATGTCGATCGCTCGCAGCGGGGCGAAGACCGAGGCGTTGCCAGACATCCCGACCGCGCGCCCCCGAGGTCAGCTGGTCGTGCACGGGCTGCCGTGCTTGCGGCGCACCTACGCGTCGGTGATCGTGACGGTCACAGGGCCTGCGGCGTATTCTCCCGCGAAGGCGTAGAAATGCCACGTGCCCGCACCTGAAGGCAGGTCCTTGTGCGCCATCGCGTCCACCAAGAAGCGGCCCCCCTCGTGGGCCTTGATGGTCGCAATGAACGGTCCTGCGATCCCCACGCCCACGATGTGTACGTTCGTCGCATCTCCTGCCCGCCCCGCCGGGGCCGCGCCCTCGAGCATGCAGGTCGCGCCGCCGCCTCGGTGGACAGTGCCCGGAGCCGTCAGCGACATCACGTCGAGCGCCGCGGGCTCCGTCCCTGGCCCAACGTTGGATCCGATCTGCACCGTGACCCCTTGGGACATGGCGTCCCGGTGCAGCACGTAAACGCGGTGTTTCCCCGTCGTCCACGGGAAGTCGTGGAGAACCTCGTTGAGCTCGAACGAGAACGTGCTGGCCATGAATGCCTCGATGGACGGGCCGTCTGCCCTCTCGGCGAGGCGCTTGTCGGTCATGAGCGCCTTGGCGCCCCGCACGACGTCGAGCTCTAGGTCGACGGCGATCACGACCGCGTCGTCCTCAAAGGTCTCATCGGCCGAGGGCGTGCGGGCGAAGACGCCGTGCACCGGCAATCGATCGACGATCGCGGGATCCACCGCGAACGCGACGTCGATCGCCATGCCCTCGAAGCCGTCGCTCACCTGCCGGTAGAGCGCCTCGCTGTACTCCACGTCGGTTTGCAGCAAGGCCGCATCGTCGAGGCCAAAGCGGTGCTCTTGAGCCTTGCGGGCAGGTTGTGGCGGAGGCGGTGGCATGGCGGGTTCGGGGGCGGATGAAGAGCTGTGCTTGGGGGGGGGCTGCAGCGGAGGAGGCACGGTGTGTGGCGAGCCATCGCGCGTGCACGCGCACACGAGCCCCACGCTCGCAACGAGCAGCCCCGGCTTCATGGCGCTGTTCCGTCGAGGTTCGGCGCCATCCCCAGCGGCGCTGGGCCACGGACAACCCCCCGCGACAAGGCGGTGAGGAAATAGGTGCCTGGCGTCACGGGCATCTGGTCCACGTCGAACAGGTCGATGTTGAAGTATCCCGTCACCAACCCTCCGGGCTCGGGCAGTGGGTCGAACGACGGTGCGCGTAACGCAAAAACGAACGGCCCGACGAGCAGCGTGCCCGTGGCGACGATGTGAATGGTGACCACTGCAGTGGCGCCCACACAGCCCACATCGCTCAGCTCTCCCGTGGTCTCGCCAACTTCAACCCTCTCGTACCTGCCTGCGGGCAGCCGAAACGCGCCTCGCAGCATGCAGCGACGACCACCGCCCGGCTCCGCCACGCGGTCTACGATGAACGACACGCCTTCTTGCGCGGGCATCTCGGGAGACTGCGGCTCAGCACGCCAGCTCGGATACGGCTTGGTCTCGTCCGTGTCTGCATCGCGCGACGCAGGCGGCCACACCGGGTCGACTGCAACCGCGTCCTCGATGTCGCCCTCGGGCACGTCGTCCCGAACCTCGTGTTCGCCCGGACCCACGCTCACGCGACACGTGTTGGAGATTCGCTCGCGCAGCATCGCGAACACGGTGTAGGCGCCACGGCGCACCGACATCCGTAGCGTTTCGATCGCGTCGATGACGTAGTACTCCCCGCGCAGCCCCTCGCTCGGCGGTGGTGGTGGCGGCCCTGTGGGCTCTGGGGTTTTGTCGATCACCAAAGGACGCGTGACGAACAGTGCATTGTCGTCGTGGCGGACGGCGACCAACACGATCCCCTCCTCCCCCTCTATCTGAGCGTGTTCTCGCGGAGGGCGCAGGTCCATCAAGGCGATCGGCAGGGTCGCTGTATCGAGCGCCGCCGTCGTAGGGGCGTCGATCCAAACCCCGATACGGTCGTCTTGCGCGAAACTCGACGCGTTCTCGAACGACCCTTTCTCGGGATCAGACCAAAACTCATCGTTTGTCAGACCGAAGATTCCATTGGACATCGAATTTCTCCTTTTCTGGGGTCCTCATCCCTCGACCGTGAGCAGCGCTTGTCCTTTGACGAAAGGCTGGCATCGTTCGCAGAACTTGTTCGTGCCGTTTGGGTTGACCTCACCGAACATGATGCAGGTGCACTCGAGCTTCCCTCTGAAGTTCTTGTGGTACGCAGTACTCTTCTTCCCGGCTCCGTCTGCGTAGTTGGCGTCGCTCATGCCGTTCGCGCAGTGCCCCCCCTTGTGGTTGTTGCCCACGTATTCACGGCCATGCTCGACGCTTTCGAGGCCAGGAGGTTTCTTCTTGCCGGTCGGATGCGGCACCTGGCGCAACGAATGCCCAAGTTCGTGCCCCACCGCGTTGTTGATATTTCGCTCAGAACCCCCAATGACAATGAGCTGCTTGTGCTTGCTGGCCTCTCCGGCGTACGGACCTGCCGCGAGCCGGTACTCGAGGTCGAGCTGGACGCTGTTCTTTTCGGGATTGGTCTCGAGAAACTCGGATACCTTCGCGGGTAGTCTCATCGTGAGTTTTCCGACCTCAGGGTGTGCATGCCGCACCGAGAGCGTCCCGCTCCCTACACAATGGCCGTTCTCATAGGCCCGCCAAATTCCGGACCGAAACGGGTTCTTACCATCGTGCAACGCCTGCGGAAACATCCCCTTGATCTCGAATGTGCGTCCGATCCGCTTCGACTTGTCCGTCCAAGTGATCTCATCGTTCGCGGTGACCACTTGCTTTAGGAGCGTGGACCGCTTCCTCATGTGGTCGTATTGTTTGTGACAACACATCACATGAATCGAGCGAGGTCGGTTCTTTCCGACGAACTTGGAATGATAATAGTCACGGTTGTACGATCCGACGGTCAGGATTTTCTTTTCGATCATTCCCACCCAAGATCCGTCGATCCACGACAGCCCCTTGGGCGCGTTGTCCGTTTCTTCAATCTCGACGAGGTCTCCCTCTTGTTGGTATTCGACGAACACTTCGTTCAAGCAGTCTTCCAGGGCCGCGAACGAGGGGGGCGCGGCACCTTTGGGTACCGTGAGCTGATACCAGAGCTTGCGCCAGTTCTCGACGTACAACGTGGCGTCTTCGCAGGCCTTGGTGATGCCCGCTGTGATCTTGGTCTTGTCCCCCCCGGCCTGTCCGAGTTCGACTTCGAACTCGGCGTTGCCTTTGCCGTCGTACTTTGCGGTCCCTTCTGCAACCCCCTTGGCCGGCTTAATCGTCTTGCCCCCGGCGATGAGCGCAGGAGCTGGATCGTTGCGCTTGGAGTTGTCCTTGTCGAACTCGACCTTGATGTACACCGTGTCACCCTCGACGCCGGGCATATCCTCGCTGTCGACCCGTCCGCGAACGTGCACCTTGATCTTGCTTCCGTGGTGAAGCTGTTTGGAGTCTACGTCGAGGTTGACGTATTGCTTGTGTGGTTTGTCCTCGGTGGTCTTTGCCGCGTCGAAGCTGCCGAGGCTGACCTGGTACTCCTTGACCAGCACCTTGGCTTCGCGCACGGCACCGACGTCCTTGACCCATTCGAGCACCTCACACGGCGACGGCACGGTGAGGGTTGGCGATACCATCGCCTTCATCGGCAACGGGACCTCGCCGTTCTGGTCGGTCAGGTAGACCTTGCCTTCCTCGTGGTTGTACGCAACAGGGACATCCTCGAGCGGATCGCCGCTTTCGTCGACGGCTTTGAACTTCGTAAAGCGCCGCCACACCTTGAAACTGCGGCCCGGGAGCGGGGTGTCGCCCACCGTGACGGTGTAGCTGAACGTGTAGAAGTCCTCCTCGTCGGTGCACTTGGGCACGGTGACCTTCGTGGAGACCTTCTTCTTCGCGTCCGAGCCCTTGCCGGTTTTTTCCCCAAGCTTGAGGTCCCCCGCTTCGACGTTCGCGCTGCCGCCCTTCTGATCGAACACGAACTTGGCGGTCGCGCGGGCGCCTGCGCCTCGTGAGACCCACGCACTGAGGGTCAACGTCGTTTCTTCGAAGACTTCGATGATCATCGCAGGCTCACCTGCAGGGACGTTGGCACCCCTACGCTACGGTGTCACCCGTCGAGGTGAGATCGAGGAATTGCGCGGCTGACGTGTTGCGCCCCGTTTGCTTGCTCGCTCTGCCAGGCGCGACTGAGCGACGGCTGGCAGCGCTTCGGGCTGGGGACCTGGCACGAGCCGCCCCTGTTCCGCGAAGGGTTGTCGGCCCGCGAGTTCGAGTCTGTACTCAATCGCGCGCGTCGACGCTCTTCGAAATGCCGGTGACGTCCTGGTCGCACATATCGGACGCGCCACCCTCGAGACCACCAAGTCCTACATCGAGCGGCTGCCCCGATGGGAGTGCCGCCCGTCGTGGTCGAAGCGAACACGCAGACGTACCGGATGCGACTGTCGCTCGAGGGCGCGGCCTTGGTGAGTCACTTCGGCGAGACATGGTCGGCGTACGCGAGCCACACCCCGCCGTTCGGAGTTCGAAAGTTCGTCCTTGCGCCGGAGTGGTATCGGAGCTACGACAGTGACCGCCATGTGGCAGTACACCTTCGTTTGATCGGCTGAGCAGTTCGCGGGTCATCACCCAACACTTGTTTGTTGGCCGTGCGACTCGCTGGAGCTGACTCGCAGCGCGCTCGGTTCCGCATTCGTTTCTCGAATGCGTTGGCTGGACGTCGCCTGCGCTCGCACGACCACATATCTCCGCTCGGTTCCTGGCAATGCGCCGCGGACCGTCCGGAAAAGGGGCTACCACATGAGATTCCATTCCGAACCCATCGACGAACACGTCGAGGTGCCGCTCGCAGATGCGGGGCAGCTCGAACGCCTGACCACCCAATGGGACGCCAAACGACAGCGTCCCCGACCCGCCAATCCCGACGGCAACGCGTGCTACGTGCTCTCCGTCCTGCGCGACTGGAAGCGCGACCCCGAGGCCCAACTGGCCGAGATCACGGGTCTCGTCCATGCTCAGGGCGACCGCATCGTCGGGTCCGAAAGCGTGGGCATGGATTTCCCCGACGCCCGCACGTTTGTCCGGCGGGGAATCGCATCCCGGGTCGCTCGCGCAGCTGTGGAGTGCGGGGCCGACATGCTCGTGGTCGATGCAGAGCTCAGCCCTTCGCAGACACGCAACCTCGAGGATGTCGTCGGGCTCCCGATCTGCGATCGAGAGGCGGTCATTCTCAACGTGTTCGAGAAACACGCCACCACCCCACGAGCCCGCATTCAGGTGGAAATCGCCCACCTGCAATACCTCCGCCCTCGGATCCGAGGCATCGGTCTCAACATGGATCAGCAGGCTGGCGGCGTGATGGGTAGTCGCGGGTCAGGCGACACCGCCTCGGAGCTGTTTGCGCGTCGACTCGACGGTCGCCTCGCCGATCTTCGACGCCGTTTGGACCGCCTCAAGGTCTCCGACAAGGCGCAACGCAGGCGGCGTTCGCAGTGCGCCAGGATGGTGCTCGTCGGATACACGAACGCGGGCAAGACGTCGCTGATGAACAGTCTCACCGACGCGGATCTGTCCGTCCGGGACCGTCCGTTCGAGACACTCGACACCACGTCGCGGTGCTTGAGTCGGCACGGTGGAGACGTCCTGATCAGCGACACGGTCGGCTTCATTCGGGACCTGCCGCAGCGACTCTACGCGAGCTTCGAGACCACGCTGGCCGAGGTCTCCGAGGCATCGCTGCTGGTGGTCGTACTCGACCTGTCCGATCCAGAGTGCGAAGCGCACCTGCAGTCGACCGATACGGTCCTGGGGCGCCTCGGCGCGGGAGATGTGCCCCGCTTCGTGGTGTTCACCAAAGCAGACCGCTGTGGAGACATCGACGAGGCTGTCCTGCGGAGGATCGCGGGCAATGCTCCATTCGCGGTCGTCAGCACCCGGGACCGCGACACGATCCGGGACCTGCGAGCCCTCCTGCTCGCTGCAGCGCGCTCCGGCCATGCGACGCGAGAGGTGTTCGTTCCGTACGCGAACACCGCTCTCGTCCAGTCGATCTACGCTTGCTGCCGAGTGGTGCGGACGGCCGCCGCACCAACGGGAACGCAGTTCGTGATCGAAGGTCCCGCGCACGTCGTCGGGGACCTCGCGCAGCGAAGCCGAAGGAGGCGCTCATGACCGCTCAGCTCACTGCACGGGGCCTCACGCTCGAGACGCCGAGCGGGCGCCCCCTGATCCAAGGGCTCAGCATGCAACTCGGCCTCAGCGAGCGCGTGGCCTTGGTCGGCCGCAACGGGGCGGGCAAGTCGACCCTGCTGCGTGTGTTCGCGGGCGAGGACGACGCTGCGCGAGGCTTCGTGCGCAGCGTCGGTTCGCGACACCTCGTCGGACAGGGACACGACGACTTCGACGGGAGCCCCGGAGAAGCGCAGCGCAGACGGCTCGAGCAGGCGTTTTCCGCCCGGCCAGATCTCCTGCTGCTGGACGAACCCACTCGAGACCTCGACGCGCGGGCGATCGACTGGCTGTGCACGCAGCTCGATCGGTGGCGAGGCGGACTCGTCGTCGTATCGCACACGCGGCGAGTGCTCGAACGGTTCGAGGACTTCTTCCTCGTGGCCGAGTCCGGCTGTCGTCACTTTCACGGGTCGTTCGATGCTCTTCTGCACGACCTCGAAACGCGTGAAGAAGTACGAGAAGAACGGTACGTCCGCACGCTGAGCCAGCTCGTAGCGTGCGAAGAAGCCCACGAGCGCACCCGTCGCCGGCGACAACGCAAGGGCAACCTTGGACGCATTCGGGAACTGAGGCGCGGCACGCCGCGCTCGACGCTCAACTGCAAGCGCAGCCTCGCTCAAGAAAGTCTGGCTCGCCGATCTGGCATTCAGCAGGACCGTCTCGACCGGGCCCGAGCCTGGGCCAAGGCCACGCGCCGTGCGATGACGGTTGAGCTCCCCCTCGACGTCGCGCTCCCCGAGCCGCGAACACTCGACGGCCCTGTCGTCCGGCTCGAGCGCGTGTCGGTCCACGGCGTATTCGGCCCCGTCGACCTGGACGTGCACGAGCAACGCATCGGGATCGTCGGGCCGAACGGCGCGGGCAAGAGCACCCTGCTCGAGGTGATGGTGGGGGAACGCCACCCGTCAACGGGTCGTGCACGCCGCGCGGCCGACCGAATCGCGTACGTCTCGCAGAACAGTCTCAACTGGCTTCGTGACGACAGCCTCATCGAAGCACTCGCAGAACCGCTCGGCGACGCCGTCCGGATTCTCCGCGCGCACCGGTTTCCGTTCGCTCTCGCCGACCGCCCCCTGCGCGAGCTGAGCCCCGGAGAACGCCTGCGTGCGGCTCTGATCTGTGCGTTTCAAGACGCGCCCTCCCTCGTCGTTCTGGACGAGCCGACCGACCACCTCGACTTCACCGGCGTGGCTGCTCTGGAGCGAGTCTTGCGCGCGTGGTCGGGCGGCCTCGTGGTCGTCAGTCACGACCACGACTTCCTGAAGGCGATCGACGTACGAAAGTGGATCACTCTCAATCCACCGGGATGACCGTCTTGCCCGCTCCGCGGGGCGGGCGTCAACAAGTCTTTCCGGCTCACATACGCCGACCTGCTGGGCCAGACGTGGGAAGCAAACGCCGGCCACTCGACGCCGGATTCCTGGCCGAACCCAAGGAGCGCGTCCTTGCCATCGCAGCGACCCCCCAAGCGCTCACGGCGTGGAGTGGCTCGGCCCCGGACATTCGCCGCGTGCTCGATGACACGGGCATCCAGCACGTGGCCGAGGTCTCCCAAGACATCGGGCGAGACGCGGCCGAGGATGCGCGACGACTGTCCACCGCGCTCGGGGAGACGCCATCCGGCGTCGCGGCATACGTCGCCTACGCGGACGGAGAACCCGCAGCCTGTGCCCGGATCCACTTTCACCCGGCTGCACGACTCGCGTGGCTGTGCGGCGGTCGCACCAAGGTCGCGCATCGCCGGCGCGGCTTCGACGTCGCGCTGGTGCGCCACCGAATCGCCCTTGCAATCGAGCGCGGATGCGTCGCGCTCATCGTCGACGCGCTTCCCACCTCAGAGCCGATTCTGATGCGCCGGGGCTTTCGCGCGGTTAGCGAAAAACAGGCGTTCCTCCTGGCCACGCACGCATGAGGGGCTGTCCCCACGTCGGTCGTCACGGAATCCGGATCATCTCGACCGGTCGCGGCCTCGAGCTGTACGAGCCCCGTACTCGCGATTCAAAGCTCGAGGTGCGGCGCCACGTTCGGAGCGACCAACAGTGGGAGAGGATCGAGCGGGTCATCGACTCGAGCCGACCTGGTCCGAAGCCGAAGCTCGGCGACCGGTAGGTCATCACAAGACGGGCATTCCTTGGCGTGACCGCCCTTCACGGTTCGGGCGTTGGAAGAGCGTCTACAACCGCTTCATTCGGTGGCCGCACCTCGACACGGCTCGAGCGGCTTCGGGGACGCTATCCGCTCGGTCGGAATGAACGCTTCCGTGCGATTGCGACGCGCTACGAAAAGACGGCTCCATGAGGCCCCGCCTCCCCAGCGGGGATTTGCTCTTCCGGCAGCGCCCGGACGTAGTCGCCCCGCCCTTCCCAGCTCCCGAACTCTCCGACGCACGCGTAGCGCATCGTGGTGAACTCGGTGTGGAACGGCTTGCGGTGGCGCTCGACCATCGCGTCGGCATGGATGCGCGGCGCGGGCAGGCTGCTTCTCCCGTGGACCATATCGGTCATCTGTTGCGCCGTCTCCCAGATCGTGAACGTGCAGATCGTCCGCACGGGGCGGGTCGCCGCCAGGGCGAGACCGACGCCTGGGTGGTCGCGGACGAACGCTTCGACCGGCCGTCCCCAGCGCAGAAACCGAGGGATCTGAAGCAGCCGCATTCGCGCAATCGTGATCGCGACGACCGGGTGCTGCGGATCGGTAGCCTCGGCGGTCCGGGGTAAGCCCTCGAGGGCCTGCAGCGCGCCCCACCGTCGCAAGAACCGAAGTCGCACGTGCCACCCCTCTGCGACGGTCTGGCCCAGCCTCGCCGTCTGCAACCACGCCTCGAGGGCAGCTTCGTCCTCCCACGCCGCGAACATGGCCAGCTTCGACAGACGCCATCGGCCCGTCGACAACAGGGGTGTTCCGAGCCCCATCGGCACCATGCATTCGACGAACCGCAACCCCGGTACCGCCCCTGGCCTGGGCGGTCGCAGACACGCCGTCATCGTGCGGACGATTCCCGGGTGGGCGAGATGGAACGAGTGCAGTACCACCGCGAGCAAGCGTACCGCGACCGCTGCAGTTGGCATCCCGCGCTGCGTTGGTACGCTGCGACCATGGTGTGGTTGGGAGCGCGGCGCGGACACGCGTTCGACAGGTTCACCCAGCGGTGGGTGCAATGCACCGGCCGCCGCATTGCCCTTGCCGACGCACCGTGGCTCGCCGGCCCCACAGGGTCCGTGCATCGCATCGGCGAGGATTTCTTCGAGCGGTGGGGTCGTGCGCACGACCTCGCCGTCTGTCCGCCCGACCCGACCTCGGGCCTGCTTCCGGGCCTGCACGCGCTGCACGGACCTCGCTTCGACCCGGCTGCGATCGACCCCGTCGTCGACGCATTCTATGCACACACCGCTCGCTTCGACCTGCAGATTCGAACCCGCTGGTCGGGCTTGTTTCGTGCCGGAGGCTGGCTTGTCGGGCGCCTCTTCGCCCGTCGCCTCGCCCAGCTGAACATGCCGCTGTCCGACCGCGAGCTTCGGGCCGGCGTACAGAGCCGAATCGTTCGCCTTGCCGACGCCAACGGAACGATCCGGCATACCGCATGGGTCCGCACCTCCGTGGAAACGGGTCTGCCGGTCTTCGTCGGCGAGTACGGGACCACGCTCGTACCGGGTCACGACGGGCCCTGTATCAGGGTCGTTTTTCCCCTGCCCAACGGCAATGCACTCATCGTGCTTCGCCCCCAAGTCCACGGACGCGGCCTGTCGCTGATCAGCGATGGACGCCACTTCGGCGATCCCGGCTTTTACTTCACGGTTCGCGCTGGACACGGCGTCGTTTGGGCGCGGTACCTGGGGACGATGAAAGAGCGCCTCGACGTCCAGCCGACCCTCGAAGGCCTCTCCGCCCGCCACCGATTTTCCGTGTTCGGCCTGCGCTTCATGGAGCTGCAGTACACGATCACCGATAAGCCCGGCGGCCGGGGCGCTCGCTGAGCAAGGGCGGTAACTCTAGGACCATTTCGGTCAGGACAAGGCCAATGCTGCGCTGGAGGAAGCCGGGCTGACGCAGGCGGTTTTCGAAGACGTCGGCTGGCCCTCCCACGAATCGTTCGAGGCGTTCATCGCTGCGTGTCGAGCCCGAGTGGGTAGTCGCAAGCGCTTCATCGAAGCATGCTTGCACCATCCACGTCGAGCCTACGGGCCGCTCCTGGTCGTGTTCCCGTTTCTCAGCGGCCGGCAGGTCTATGAAACGATGGCGCTGGGCAGCCAGATCACCCACCGCCGGACTGACCGAGACCAGCTGCATCGGCCGCGGGGATGCCTGCTGTACGTGCAGGCTCGAGCTGCCGACCGCACACGCGGTGGCGGGCGCTACTTCTCGGGGCTCTCGTCGGTCTGATGGTCGCGGCCGCCATCTCGCGCACCCTGATGACGCCGCTGTCGGCACTGATCGCGCTGCCGCTGGCCGGGTTCCTGATCGGAGGCGCGACCGATCTCATTCGACGCTTCGTCGCGCAGCGACGACGACTCAACGAAGCCCGTCAGAGTACCGAGGGCCCGGCCCGCCTCGGCGCGGCATCCCAGGACTCGAACGCTCCCACCGGAGACTCTGCGTCCGGCACCTGACCGTACCCGACCGAGATGCCAGCACGCGCACCCGCGTGCAACCCTGGGCGAGACGCACCGTCTGCTCTTCGACCATGACGCACCCGCAGCACCCCGGTTCGCCCCCCCCGCCCGCGGGATCGTCGCAGCCCAACCCCTATGGCCCACCGCCGGCGGCCACCCCGTACGGGCAGCCTCTCCAGCAGCCCGGGCCCTACGGGCAGCCTCCTCAGCAGCCCGGGCCCTACGGGCAGCCTCCTCAGCAGCCCGGGCCCTACGGGCAACCTCCTCAGCAGCCCGGGCCCTACGGGCACGCGCCGGGTCCCAATCCCTACGCGAATCCATACGCGCACCCCGGCGGCGTCCCTGGACGGCAGCCCTATTCGGCTGCCCAGATCGTGCCGACGGGGCCGAGCGTGGCCGGCAGCGTGCTCAAGCTGCTCTTCGGCGGCCTGTTCTTTTTTGCGTGCTTGAGCGCGTCCCTCGAGACGGCCTTTGACGGCATCCTCGCGGGCGTCATCGCCGGCCTGTTTACGGGCCTGTTCGGCTGGATGATGGCCGCCGGACTGTGGGGCCTGCTCAAGCGGACACCCACGCCCAAGGCGATCAAGCTCGGCGCACCGCTGGGAGCCGCACTGCTCGGCGGCCTCATCGCCCCCCCGATCAGCCGCAGTCACATGGAATCCAAAGAAGCCGAGCGCTTCGAGGCGCTGGTCGCGGCCACCGAAGCCAACCCGGCCGATGCGGCCGCGCGGTGGGACGTCGAGTACTTCCTCGAGCTGGACGAGGCGTTCCATCGTCCCGAAGCGCTCGGCTATCGGACCTGGGCCGATGCCGCATACGCGGCGCAGACCGACGATCTTGCAGGCCTGCGGGACGCGTTGCGCGAGGTGAAGACGGCCACGTCCGACGCGGAGCCCTACACCAAAGCCGAAGCGCTCGCGGCCGAAGCACTCGACGCCGCGTACATGCGGGTGCAAGAGGCCCTCGCGAACCCAGCGAACGGCTCCGGACCGTTCGAAGCGGACGACGAGCTGCGGGACGCGTTCTCGACCGTACTGCACGCGATGGCGCACTCGACCGAACCGGTGCTGTACGTCGCGTTCACCAATGACGTCGACCTCGCGGCACCCCCCAAGGAGATCGACGACGCGCTGTTCAAACTCGAGGCCGACGTTCCCGAGATGAAGAAGGCCTTTCCTGATGGACCTCCGCTCATCGGCGAAGGTGAGGCGTTCGCACAGCGATACGACACGAAGCGTCGCAACACGCTCATCGAAGTGCTGCGCGGATCGTTCGGACAGGCATTCGAGTCGAACCTACTCGAACTCCAGCCGCTCGACGGAGAGCGTGCGGGCAAGTTCGTGCTCGAAGTGCACAGCAAGGTCGTGCGCCAGCCGGGCTACTACACGCTGACCACCGACACGCCGATGGGCGTGAAGTACGAAGGCCTGCTGATGGCAATGGGCGTTCAGTGGGACGTAAAGCTGTTCGACGCCACCGGCAAGAAACTCTATGCACAGCCCCCGCTGATGACCGAGCCCGCAGCCGACGTTGCCGTCTCGCGCTCCGAGGGCAGCCCGACATGGTCGCTGTACAGCATCGTGATGGACTCGGCCTACTACAACTATGGACGTCGCCTCACTGGCATGTTCGGCCTGACGCCGCCGCCGGAGAAGACCAGCTTCCACTTCGACGGCGTCTGAGGGCCCACCTCAGTCGGCAACTGGCAGCCCGCTGGGCACTGCATCCGGCACCCTCAAACGCCGCAATGGCCTCGGCGGCATGGGCAAACGTCATCTCGTCGAATGACGCTCCGGGGTCTGCAGCCTCGAACAGCGCTGGGTCCTGACACCTCCCCGAGCCGAACCATCAACGCCGACGAGATGCCCTCGAAGTCGTCGTACGCGAGCGCGGCGAGCTCGTTGTCACCGTCCTGGCCGCGCATCCCGTCCCGCGACGTCACCTGGAACAGTGCCTACGTCGAGACCAGCGCGACACCCGAGGCCGCGAACAGTGCCGGCGCGTTGCGCGGGATGAGAACACCCTCTTCGACAGCCGCCGATTCTGCCGACCGCCCAGCAAAAAACCGCAGATCACTCCGTCGGGACGAAGGTTCGGCCACGGCCGAGCGCGCCGAACTCGAAGCCGCGCGCGTCGACCCCAGCCGGGACCTCGAACGCGAGCCGAAGCTCGTCGTCTGCATCGAGGCGTTGCACGCCAGCGGCCGTCAGCACGTAGATGCCGCCGTCTGGGCCGCGCCGCACCCGAGCTGCGCCCTCGACTGCCCACGCGTCGGTGGCCACGGCCGTTCCGTCCCCGGCCACCGACAGCCTCAGCAGCTGCTCCCCGTCGCTGGCATACAGCGACCCCTCGCACCCGACCGCCAAGCCCCGCACGGGACCCAGACCGACGTCGCCCGCGAACGCCGCCGTGCGCGCACCGCCCTGAAGCGAGTACCGTTCGATACGGTCCCCGGCCGTACCCGACCGTCCCGCGAAGACCCAGCCGCGCTCAGGGTCGATCGCCATCGACAGCGGCCATTGGAGTGTTCGGTCGCCGAACGATCGAACGAGCTCGCCATCGAGCGAGCTGACGGTGACGTTCCAGCTGTCGTTGCCCAGCGTCACCAACACATCGCCCACCGCGCGCACCGCCATCGGCTCTTCGAGTACGTCGCGGTCGAAGAACGCGACGCCCGCCTCGGTCATCCGCACCGCGTCGAAGCGATGCACCCTGCTGGTGCCGAAGTCCGCAACGAAAAGATCTCCTCCGGGACCCCACGTCAGGTCCGAGGGCTCGTCCAGCAGTCCCGCACCAAGCCGCGCGAGCACCGTGCCATCGCGTTCGAGACCGAGAACCGCGCCGCTTTCAGCATCCGCGAGTAACAGGTGGAAGACAGGCTCCGCGGCCTCAGCGCACCGGTGCACGAAGGTGGGGTCGGGCCCCGCGATGCCCCCGGACCCTTGCGCCTCCGGCGCGCCCTCTACACCGACCACGACATCTGTGTCGGCCTCGCACGCCACCAAACCGCCGCAAAGGAGGGCGGAGACGGCAAAACGCGAAACCGTGAGCTGCAGCACAAATTACATGTAACACCAGCGACACATTCGTGCACCCCATTCGTCACTTTAGGACGGATCCCGCGCTGCACGCGAATCACCCGCGGGGAAACTGGCGACAGTACTCGTACATCGCGATCGAGGTCGCGATGGCGGCATTGTAGCTGTGGGGCATGCCGTACACCGGAATCTCGACGACGTCGTCGAGGAGGGCCAGCACGTCGTCCGACAGGCCCAGTCGCTCGTTGCCGACGACGATCGCGGTTCGGCGCTCGAACCGATGGTCGGGAAGATTCGAAGACCCGGTCGTCTGCTCAAGGCCCACGAGCCGATAGCCCTCGGCTCGAAGTCGCTCGAGCACCGGCGGCAGCGTTCGGTGCACCGACAGCGGCAACGCTTCGGCACCATCGCGAGCGATCTTCGAAATGAGCTTCGCGGTCCCGGTCAGGATCAACCGCTCGGCCGCGACCGCACTTGCCGTCCGGGCAATCTGAGAGACGTTCACGTTGCTGCGCATCGGCACGCAGGCGATGACCAGCTCTCGCGGCCGCTCGAGGGTCGTTCCCGGCTTGTGTCGCTCGTGGACGAACTTCGCGTCGTCGTCGCTCATCCGAGCGTCTCCTCGAAGAACACCGCATCGAGCGTGAGCCCCGACGCTGGCGCGGTACCGGGAGCGGCGTGGCGGTCTTTGGCCTCGAGCACCCCCCGCAGCCCCGACGCATCGAGTCTGCCCTCCCCCACCTTCACGACCGCGCGCACCAGATTGCGGACCATCTTGTACAAGAAACCGTCCGCTTCGACGGTAAATGTGATCCGCGGGCCCTCGTGCTCGACCGAGAACCGTGTCACCGTTCGTTCGGACGAGTCGCGCTCATAGTTTACCTTGGTGGCAAAGCTCGAGAAGTCGTGCCTGCCAACGAGCAGCGGCAACACCATGCGCATGGCGTCCACGTCGAGCGCACCGGGCACGTGCCAGACCCGCCCTTCGTCCTCCGGCGGCAGCGCCGGATGGTTGTGAATCACGTACACATACCGCTTCCCGGTCGCCCCGTAGCGGGGATGGAAGTCCTTGGGGACCTCGCGCAGGTCGGAGACCGAAACGGCCTCGGGCAGGCGCTCCCGCAAGCCGTCGGCGAGCGCCTCGAGATCATCGCTCTGCGGAATGCGGGCGCTGGCGACCTGACCGCGCGCGTGGGCCCCTCGATCGGTTCGGCCCGCGCCACGCACCTCAACCCGCACTCCGCACGCGGCCGTCAACGCGGCCTCGAGCGTACCTTGCACGGTGGGATGGTCCTTGAGGCGCTGCCAGCCGTAGAAGTCGCGGCCGTCATAGGCGACCGTCATGCGGACGTTCTTGCGGGGTTCGGCCACGGCCACGGAGTCTAGCAGGCACGCGCGGCGGTGACTCGAGCAGGCTCGTGTCCGAGGTTTCGGCGTAGGTCTCGAGCTGCCCCGTGGCCCCGCGCAGAGCGGCCTTCGCCTCGACATCGAGCACCGCAACGCGCGCGGGCGCGCTGGCCACGGGTGGCGAGCACCCCCCACAGACGATGCGCTGGAGCAGTGTGCCGCGCAGATCCGCCTCAAACCGAGCCGAGTGCGGCGGTGATGCCCTGAGCAAAGGCCACCGCCGCGGCCGGCTCGAAGCGCAGCCATAGCTCGGGCTCGATCAACTCGAGCTCCATGATCGTGGGCATGCCATCGGCGCCTCGCACCATGTCGACGCGACCGTACGTTGGCGCATGCATACAAGCCGCCATCGCGGCCTTCGCGAGGTCCAGTTCGGCAGACGTGGCCGCATGCTCGTGCACGGTCCCGCCATGGTCATCCTGCACACGAAAGTCACCAGCCTTCGCCTGCTTACGAATGGCATGCGTGGGCGTGCCATTC
Organism: uncultured Nannocystaceae bacterium; assembly: GCA_964432695.1. GTDB lineage: Bacteria > Myxococcota_A > Polyangia > Nannocystales > Nannocystaceae > CAJXVA01. The sequence continues at coordinate 163 of CAYSPB010000134.1, read as the reverse complement.
ATGACGACCACCGTGACCTCGCCCTGCTCCACGATCGACGGCATGAACGGCTGCACCAGCATCGCGTGCTCGGCCACGAGGGCCGCAAACCGCTCGGCGTGCCCGTCGAGTTCGCCGGTCCGCACGCGATAAGTCTCCCGCGCAGCACCGCTGACGGCCGGCT
>CAYSPB010000133.1:16209-16479 GCA_964432695.1 uncultured Nannocystaceae bacterium | reverse complement strand
CGATCGCCGAGGCGTGCAGCGATCATCCCGACGAACTCGGCGACTCGATCCGGAGCGACGAGCGCACGAGAGGCGACGACCTGACCATCGTCGAATGCGTAGAACGCCTCGGTCGCAGCGTGGGTCGGGGCTGGGTGAGACCGTGAGCGAGCAGTCTGAGGCCGGGCTCCGTCGGCTGAAGGCGCGCGAGCATTCGACCCACGGCGAACAGATCGGCCGCCGCACTCGCCGGCGCACCGGCGCACTGCTCCGGCGGCATGAAGTCCGCCC
>CAYSPB010000133.1:14131-16188 GCA_964432695.1 uncultured Nannocystaceae bacterium | reverse complement strand
CTCCCAAGCGGGCAGCCGCGCCGAAGTCGATCAAGCGAACCTCGCCCTCGGCCGTGACGACGACGTTGTGCGGCGCGACGTCCCGGTGCTGCCAGCCGAGCGCGTGCAGTTCGTCGAGCGCGTCGAGCAGCCCGGCCGCGATCGCAGCCACCCGAGGGCCCGTGAGCGCTTCGGGACGCAGGGCCGCCAGCATGGCGAGCGAAATGCCGGGCACGTGCGGCAACACCAGCGCGCCCCAGCCTCGGCCCGACAGCGTGCCCGTCGACCCCACCAGGTACCGCCCCACGGCTGCGGCCGCAGCCTCGGCCTCCCGCGCAAAGCGAGCGCGTTGCCGCGGTGTCTGCCGCGGCAGGACCTTCAGCGCCTGCAGTCGGCCGTCTCGTTTCTGGCGTACGCACCACACCTGGCCCTGGGCACCGCGGCCCAAGCGATGCACGAGGTCGACGCCGGCCGCAGACGCGGCGCGGTGCAGCAAGGTTGGTTCAGCTTGACGCGTTTGGAGCATGACTCGGTAGTGGGTTCGGCTCCCACCCTGATCATCCTCCGCGTCGTGCGTCCGCAGCATGGCCCCCGCGGACACGGCCCTGGACAGTCTCAGCCCTTGCGGGCGCCGACGCCGGGGTCATCGCCCAGCGGTCCCGAGGCGACCGTCACGGACGCGCCCTCGCAGGTCAGGACCGTGCCCGCCTCGGCAAAGCTCCGCCGCACGATCGCCAGGCCGCGCGTGCCCGCCACCGTCGTGAGGGTGCCAGCCTCGGGTCGGTCGGGATGCGCCAAGGCGACGGGAGCCTGGACGCCTTCGGAGAGCTCGACCTGCACCATCACCCGATTCACCTGGCCACGCGCGTGGATGCGCGCCAGCGGCTCCTGGCCGAGATAGCACCCCTTGTCGTAGCTGACGGCGCCCACGAAACCGACCTCTGGCGGAAAGAAGTCGGGGCGCACTTCGTGTCCCCACGCGGCGATGCCCTGCTCGACCCGGTGAGCCGTGAACGTGGCCGCGTCCGCACGCGTGGCCTCCCTCAGCACGGCCTCGACCTCCTCCACCGTCCCGACGACGAGCGCACCGGAGACCGGATGGGCGCCTGCCCAGCGACCGGGCGCGACCGCGCCTTCGCCCCACAGCGCGGCCACGACCGCATCGTCACGCCGGCTGACCTCGACCTCGTCCATGATGATGTGTTTGTCGAGGTGCTCGGCCACCGCGTCGAGGGTATCCGTGGGGACGAGCAGGTCGATGGTGTCCTCGGCGTGCACGAGCGCGATGAGCTCGGAGATGATCTTGGCCTTGACGGTCAGCAGGGTCGCTGGGACGGCCTGCCCCTGGGGCGCGGGGACGAGGTTGGCCGACAGGGTGCCCTGCAGGAAGCGGGTCGTATCGGGACCGTGCAGCCGAAGCACGCCGCGGGCCTGGTGGGGAACGTCGCCGAGCAGTACGCCGAGGAGAGACACGGCCGGAGCTTGGCAACCCAGATCACAGGTGGCAAGGGCCGTGATCGGGCGCAGTTGCACCCCTTTGCGCTCAAGGGTACGCATGCGGGGTGCTCCGCCCGCTTCGCACGTGCGCTCTGATCGTCGCAGGCCTCGGACTGCTCGCCACGCCGGCGCCCGTCCAGGCAGCTCCGGACGCCGCAGCCACGCCTACCGAAGCGCCGGCACCCGCGCCTCCAAAGCCACGCGTCGCCGAACCGGCTGCTCCGGCACCCGAGCGGGCATCCGCCGAGCCGGTCCGAAGCGACGCCTTCGAGGTAGTCGCCAAGGGGCGGCTGGACACGTACGGCACGCGACCGGCCGACGTTCCACGGCTCACCCTCGACCAGGTGGTTCGCTACGCCCTCGAGAACCCGGCGGTGCAGTCCGCAGACGAACAAGTCAACGCCATGCGCGCTCAGCTGCGCAAGGCCCAATTCGCTTGGATCCCGGTGATCGAAACCCAGGCCACGCTCAGCCCGGGCGTGAACATCCGCTGCGACGACGTCACCCTCGACGACGGCGCCGATGGTTTCGACTTCCAGTACTGCCGCTCCGGCGCCGACGAGGATCTCGACATCCAGACG
>CAYSPB010000133.1:0-14121 GCA_964432695.1 uncultured Nannocystaceae bacterium | reverse complement strand
ATCGAGGGCTACTTCGCACAGCTGGCCGACGCCGGCGTTCGTTTCGAGTTCCGCGCGGACATGATCATTCCGATCACCACGTTCGGGAAGATCCGCAACACGCGAAAGCTCGCCGAAGTCGGCGTCGCGCTCAAGGAGCTCGAGAAGTCTCAGGTCGAGCAGGAGACGGTCTTGAGGGTGCAGCAGGCCTACGCCGCGCTGCTGCTGGCTCGCGACACGATCAAGATCCTGCGAGAGGCCAACACGATCGTCGACTCGGCGCAGTCGCGGGTCGAAGACGACCTCGGCGGCGGTGACGATGATTGGGACGCGGATCCGGCCGACACGGATGCGCTGCGCGATCCCGACGACCTCGTGAAGGTGAAGATCGCCTCGATCGAGCTCCAGCAGCTGATGCGCCAGGCGATGAAGATCGAGAGCTACTCGCTGTCGGCGCTGTGGGCCCTCGCGGGTGAGGCGGCCCCGCCTGGCTTCGACCTGGAGGCTCGCACCCTGCAGACCCTGCAGCTCGTCGACGGGCTTCAGCCCCCCGACGACTACGTGCAGATGGCCCTGGGACGCCGCCCCGAAGCGCGCATGGCCGCGGCCGGAGTGAAGGCCCGCGAGTACCAAGAGAAGCTCGCGCGCTCGAACTTCCTGCCCGACCTAGGCATCGCCGTCAGCAGCGGGATCGCGCGCTCGAACGCGGTCGACCGCGACATGAGCCAGCTCTACTACCAAGACGGGTTCAACTGGACCCGGTTCTCGGCGGCGCTGGTCATGCGGTGGCGCTGGGACTTCCACTTCAAGACCTTCGACCTGCAGGCCGCCCGCGCCACGACGCGCGCCGCGATGCATCAACAGGAGGCCGCGGCGCTGCTCCTGGGCCTCGACGTCAAGCAGGCGTACGGCGACCTCGTCGAGGCGCAGCACCTGGTCGAAACCTACGCCGAGGCCACCGATCTGCGGTGGCGGCTGGTCGTGTCCGGCCAGCAGAAGGACACCGTCGGCGGTGGAAACGCGAGCGACCTGCTTCGCAATCTGGAGAAGTGGTACAAGACGCGGTTCGACTACGCGCGGGCGATCTACGGGTACAACGATGCCCTCGCGCGCCTCTCCCGCGCTGTCGGCAGCCAGCTCGCGCGAGAGCGCACTGGCGAGGCCGTGACGTCCCCGACACCAAAAACGGCGTCCGTGGGCCAATAAGGCGTGATGCGGGGCACTGTGCTACGGTGCGCCCGCGTGAATACGAGGCGGACGAGCCCCGTCTGACCCGCAACCCTTGAGGAAGACCGTGATCCGCACTCGACTCGCTCCCCTCACGCTGGCGCTCTGCATGTTCGCCGGCACCGCTCACGCCTCTGACGCGCCGCCCTCGGCCTTGGAAGCGTTCAAAGCGTCGCACCAGTCCGTCGTCGGCCTGGTTCACGACAAAGCGCCCTCGGACAAGCTCCAGGCCGAAGTCGACACGCTGCTCGACTACGACTGGATCGCGAAGGCCGCGCTGGGCGGTCCGCGCCGCTTCGCGAAGAAATGCGATCCGCGCTGTGACGAGTACCAAGCGCTACTCGCCAAGCTGATCCGGGAAAACTACCTCAAGCGCATTCGTCAGGCCGACTCCGGCTCGGTCGAGTACGTCGGCGAAGAGGTCCGCAAGGACAAGGCGAAGGTCGACACCCGCGTCACCTTCACCAAGGACGGCGAGACCCAGACGCTCAAGATCTCCTACGTGATGCACTACGTGGACGGCAAGTGGGTCGCCCGCAACATCATCACCGACGGCGTGAGCCTGGCGAAGACCTACCGCTTCGAGTTCGGCAAGATCATTCGGGATGAGGGCATCGACGGGCTCATTTCGCGGCTGGAAACCAAGCTCGCCGACGTCGCCAAGGCCGACTGAGTCCCGGCTCTCGCCGCTGCTGCGCTCTTCCCCTGCGCCCCCCGGTTGCACCGGCGGGGCGCTTCGTCGTTTGGAGGGCTTCACGGAGGCTACACTCCAGCGATGCGCCTGCGTCTCGCCGCAGCGGCGCTGGCCCTCACCAGCTGCCAGTCTGACCCCACGGTCTTTGTGGGTGAGTTCGGACGTGGCGTGCCGCTGGCCAGTGGCGATGCATCGCCCCTGCCCCGTCTCGCATTCATCGACGAGGGCTGTCCGGGCGACAGCGCCCGCGCGGGGTGCGACGCAGAGGGCGACCGCGCCTGTGAGCCCGTGCTGCTCGACAGCCTTGCGCCGCTGACGTTCTTCAAGCGCGACGACGACGAGCCCTCCCTGACGTTCGGGCGCGAATGTCTGGAGGTCCGCGAGGCCCAGGGCATGGCCGCGAACCCACCCGACGCCACGGCGCTCGAGGGCGCCGTCACCCGCTTTCGGTTCGACGACCTGCCGGTGGTTCGCGCTCCGGCCGACGGCGCCGATGGCTTCTCGTGGACGGCTGGCGACCAGAGCGTGACGGTGGAGCCGTCGGCCGTGATCGGTGGCAACCTGCTTCGCCAGTTCGCCGTCGCCTTGCGCCGGCCGCGAGCTCGGGCAGCCCGTATGGCGCTGTACGGCGAGTTTCCGGGCACCGACGCCGACTTGGCCAACGAGGGTTTCGCGTTCGTCCCCGTGCAGTTTCCCGGTCGACTGCTCGGGCGCGACCTCGCGGACCGCTGCGACATCGGCGGCAGCGGGTGCGAGCTGGGTGGGTTCGACATTCAAGGCAATCCCGACCTCGCGCTCGATGCCAGCCGCATGGTGCTCGACGCATGCGTGGCCGTCCCGCCCTGTGGCGTCGGCTACGACCTCTCGGGCGGTAACCCGTTCGACCCCGGGGAGTGCTTCGCCTCGAGCGGACCCGAGCTGGACGACACCAACGGTGCGTGCGCGGCCGCGGACGACGAGACCCGCGGTGGCGTGCAGGCCTCGCTGGTGGTCGCAACGGGCGTGCCGGGGCTGGTGCTGTTCGACGATAGCGCCCGGCGCATGTTCGGGCCACTCGAGGACTTGCCCAGCTGTGATGCGATCGATGCCGACACTCGGGCGTGTCTGATCGCGCAGGACGGGGCGCTTTCGGTGTCCGGCTGGCCCCCCGCCCCCGCCGAAAACGAGCCGCCCCTGCAGCACCTTCGCGTCCGCTCGGTGGCCCTGCTGCCCGGACTCACGAGGACCCGTGGTGAAGGTCCGTGCGTACGCGCCCAGCAGCGCGTCTCGGCCCTGCTCGACCAGTGCTCGACCTTCGTCGAGCGCTTCGAGAGCAACCCGCGAACGCCGGTGGCGGCCGATGACGTCAGCTCCAACCGTGGGCTGGTCGTCCTCGGAGAGACGCGCTTCGACGACGGGCAGGTGGCGCCCGAGCCCGACCGGTGGCTCGACACGCTGGTCATGCCGCAGGATCACCCCCTCCCGCTGTCGCTGCGCCGTGACGTGGCGCCCGAAGCCCTGCAGCCGGATGGGCTGGTCGGGGCGTCGGTCTTCGACGACACGGTCACCGTGCTCGACTACACGGACCCGAACCCGGGTCTGCGCGTGCAGTGCCTCAACCCCCGGACTGGCGACTGCCTCAACGCGCCGGCCTGCGGACGCGACGGCCAGGCCTCTTGTTGCTTCGGGCTTCCGCTGAACCTGCTCTTCGAGTTCATCGTCAATCAGGACGACACCTGCTGCGTCGCGCTGTCCGCCGAGGAGCTGCTCGAGATCCAAGAAGACGGTTTTTGTGCCGGCGAATCACCGCCGTAGCCAGGCTCACATCGTTTCGCGGTGAGCGCGCCGCACCTGCGCCAACAGCGTGGCATAACGTTTGGGCTTCCGCCCACGTTGGAACCCACGAGACGATGGCTGATCCGATCGCCCTTCACGCATTCGCAGACCCCGAGTTCGGAAACGGACTCGCCGCCTACGCCTGGGCCTTCGGCCAGGGGGTGCTCGTCGACCTCACGCCCTGCGTGTACCCGCTGATCCCGATTACCGTCGCGGTATTCGGGGCCAAAGGGGTGTCTCGGGGCCGGGCGCTGTTCCTCGCCAGCGCCTACGTGCTGGGCATGGCCGCGCTGTACACCACGCTCGGCGTCACCGTGGCGCTCTCGGGCGCGGCCTTTGGCGCGTGGCTGGGCAACCCATGGGTCGTCTACCCGATCGTCATCATGCTGCTGGCGCTGGCGGCCTCGATGTTCGGCGCCTTCGACCTGCAGCTGCCGACCTCCCTGCAAAACAAGCTCAATGCCGTCGGCGGAACCGGACCGATGGGTGCGTTCTTGATGGGCTTGGTTTCGGGCCTCATCTCCGCTCCGTGCACCGGTCCCGTCCTGCTCTCGCTGCTCGCCTTCATCGCGAAGTCCAGCTCCGAGGGGGGCGGCGTCTTCTACGGAGGCTCCCTGCTGTTCGCTTACGCGCTGGGCATGGGCACGCTCTTCTTCGCGGTGGCCTTGGGCGCGAGCCTGTTCCGCCCCGGCGCCTGGATGGAACACATCAAGAGCGTGTTCGGCGTTGCGTTGCTCGTCATGGCCGTCTGGTTCCTGCGGCCCGTGCACCCCGTGCTCGCCGACTTCACGCTGAACCCTGCATGGGGCCTGTGGGCGGGGGTTGGCCTGGTCGCAGCCGGCGTCGCGGCAGGGGCGATTCACCTCAGCTTCAAGGCCGACACGGTGCAGGCCGTCCGCAAGGGCGTCGCCGTGGCGCTGGCCAGCGTTGGGGGCGTTCTCGCCATCAACAACGTCTTGTACGTGCCGCCGATGGAGTGGAACGAGGTCGCGACGATGGACGAACTCGTCGCCTCGATCGAGCAGGCGGAAGCCGAAGGCAAGCCGGTCCTCATCGACTTTGCCGCGGGTTGGTGCTTGCCCTGCAAGGAGATGGAGCTTCAGACCTTCCACCACGAGGAGGTCGAACCCCGACTCGCCAAGGACTTCCATCTGATCAAGATCGACGTCACCGACCCGACCGACGAGCAGGAAGCCATGAAGTCCGCGTTCGACAGCGGCACCCTGCCTTCGGTGTTGGTCTACGGCTCGAGCGCAAAGCTCTCCGGCTCGTTCGATACGCTCCGCGCTGGCGAAGCGATGCCCGCCGCGGGTGCGCACTTCAAGACGTTCGTGGAGGCCGAGGCCTTTCTCGAAGGCATCGACGGCGTCGAGTAGGTCGGCGCCGCGCGTAACGGCGCGTCAGCCCCGGATTCGCCGCGCCACCGCGACGAGTTCGGGGTCTCTTCGTTGGGCGAGGTCGTCGATCGTTGCGGTGACCTCGACGTCGGGATGGACGCCGCGCGCCTCGAGGCGCACCGTCGTGCCCGGCAGGGCAAAAACCGACGTAGGGACGGAGATCTGCAGTCCCTGGCCGACGGTAACGCGCTCGGGTCGTGCCACGGCACCTGCGGTGGCCTTGCCAACCGTGGTCACGCCGGACTGACCCGCAGCGACGGCAGCGAGGAGCTCGCACGCGTTGTCACAGCGGGCGCTGGTCATGAGCCAGCGCCCTTGCGGTACGGCGGTGCTTCCGGACTGCAGCGGCTCGTCCTCGTATGCCCCCCCCCCGGTCCGCACCGTGGCCCACACGGTTGCCTCGGGCACGAACCGACCTGCGACGCTCTGCGCGTTCGCCTCGTCGTTGCCCTGCGTCCGACGAAGGTCGAGCAGCACGTGCTGCGTGCCCGCGGCGTCGAAAGCGGCGGCGAGTTCCTGGTCGAACTGAGTGGGCTCGCAGCCGAGATCGTGCACGGCGACGACCCCGACGTCATCGGCCATCGAGGTGCCCGTTACGCATGGGCCGGGCTTCTTTGGGGTCCACCGCAGCTCGACGTCGCGGACCTTTCCGCGCTTGGCCGAGCGCACCTTGATCCGCTTGGCGCGCCCCTCGGTGCGGACGGACGAAGCCTCCTCGAGCGCCGTTGAGAACCGCGTCATTCGCTGTCCCGGCGTCGAGCCTGGCGTGCGGCAGGTCGTGCGAACCCACTGCGTCGTCTCCACCCCGTCGACGGCGAGGATGAGGTCGCCGGGGCGCAGCGCGCTGCCGTAGCGCGCGTCGACGTCCTGCACGAGCAGGGTCTCTCCTACCGCGCGCACGGCGAGTCCCGTGTCGCTTTGCGTTTTTGGGTCGCGGGCGATCTGCAGGTTGCCGTCGCCGAGACGACACAGCGCCCGACCGACGGCGCGGCGGTACGCGGGGCGACCCGGGGCCACCGTGGCCTCCTCGCGCAAGGCGTCCATGACGGGCCCCACGGTGATCCCATCAACCCGCTGGTGCGTCCGACGGTGCGACCAGCGGCCCTCGAGCGCCGCCTCGAGCGACTCGATGTCGCCGCTCCACTTGCCGCCGCTGGCGAGCGACCGGCTCGTTCCCGCCGTCGATGCGGACACCGGCGTCGCGTTCGGGTTGCGACCGAAGGCGTCGCGACGCCCGAGGTCCTGCAGATGGAACGCGCCCTCGTTGGGGTCGATCCGCGGGGCCGAACCACAGGCCGCGCACAGGGCGAGCGTCGCGAGAATGGAGCTGCGCATCACCGCCGGAGGGTATCGCCAGGGCCGCTATCCGGCGAGCAGCTTTTCGAGCCGGCCGCGATCGAAGCCCACCATCAGCTCCCCACCCACGTCGATGACCGGGACGCTGCCGGTCTTCACGCCCGCCTTGGACGCCTTGGCCTGAAGCTCGGCCGCGGCGGTACGGTCTTTTTCGATGTCCTTGGCGACGTAGGTCACGCCCTTGCGGTCGAGGTAGCTCTGCACCTTCTTGCAGACCCCGCACCAGGCGGTCTTGTAAACGATGACCTCGCCGGCAGCCGTGCCGACCTGCTCGGGTGGCTCCAGGCCCTCCGGAAGTGTGACCTCCGAGGAGAGGCCCTGCCCCAGCGCAAGCTCCTCGAACAGGTCCCGCTTCACCGTGCTCAAGGCGACCGGCCCGTCGCCAGTGGCTTTGAGGTTCGCAACCCAGACCTGCCCGGTGGGCGGCGGTGGACCCTCGAGCAGCGAGACCCGCACCATGCCACGCGAGGCCTCGGGAACATCCTCGACCGCTTGACCGTCCTTGAACGTGCCGCGGTCTCCGGCGAACGTCAGCACGGCCTTCGTCGTCCCTGGTTCGAACGTGGCTTCGGTCGGTGCAGCATCCGAGCTCGCGGGCGCGTCGGCTTTGGGTTGGGGCGGCGCTTCGGGCTCACATCCGCCGAGCACTGCGAGCAGGACGCCGATGAACAGGCACGCGCGAGGAGCGTGCGGTCGCACGATCGTCATGCCCGCGAGCGTACCCGCTGGCGCGGGCTGGCGGAAAACGCTATGACCCGGCGAATGGCGCGCTCGAGTCTCGGCGGCGGCCCACGCAACGCGGACTCCCGCGTATTCGCGCTGCTGCGCGCCGTGGCCGTGCTTGCGGGCCTCGCGTTCGTGTTCGTGGCGCTGTCGTATTCGGGCTACATCGGGTTCACCGACCTCGACGGGCCCGAAGTTTCCGTTGCCCCCGCGACCTTCACGGTCGAGGAGACCGGGCGCACCGTTCGCTACGGTCGCAGCGGCCTCACCCGCAACGGCCAGATCTGGCAGATGCACCTCGAGGGGTCGCCCATCGAGATCGGCGATGCGCACGGCCGCCTCGGCTCTCGCTTGTTCGGTGAACTCGACGAATCGATGCAGGGCTTCATCGAGGACCGCTATGGCTCCCCGGTCGAGCAGTGGACCGCCTCGATGCTGCTTCGCTGGCACTACCGCGCCGCGGACGAGTTCCTCGACGAGGAGCGCCGCGAAGAACTGGCCGCGCTCGCGGCGGCCATCCCCGAAGCAGGCGGAGACCGCATGAGCGCCTACCAGCGACTCTTCCTGTACCAGTGCATGCACGGGCTGGCGCAGCGTCTCGAGGACGTCGTCCTCGAGGGCTCGATGTTTGCGGCCAGCACCAAGCGCCCCGGCAGCAGCGAACGCGGCAACCTGGTCATCGGCCGCACCCTCTCCGTCGACACCGACGGAGAGCTCGACGTCGCCCCGATCGTCACCGTCGTCCGCCCTGACGGCCGCTATCCCTACGTTTCGGTCGGCTGGGCGGGCCTGGTGGGCGTCGTCACCGGCATCAACGCCCGCGGCATCTTCGTGGCGGTGAACGCCGCTCGGGCCGATGAACCGCTCGACGACGGCGCTCCGCTTCCGCTGGTCCTGCGCAGCGTGCTCGAGCGTGCCGACACCCTCGAAACGGCGGCCACCATGCTGCAAGAGGCCAAGCTGCGCACCTCGGCGGTCGTGCTGGTCGGCGACGGCGTGCAGCGGAAGTCGATGGTGCTGGAGCTAGCCGCCCGCGGCCGCGAAGACCGACGGACCGGCCGCGGCGAAGACGACGCGGTCGTCTGGGCCACCAACCACATGCTCAAGGAAGCCTTCGAAGGCGACCTGCAGAACGACTGGGTCCGCCGCTACACGTCCAGCGGATACCGCTACGACCGCCTCGAAGAGCTGCTCAGCGCGGGCGGCCCCATCGATCCGCAGCGCGCCGCCGACGTTCTTCGCGACCGGCGAGGCCTCGGTGGCAGCGTCCTAGGCCTGGGGAACCGCAACGCGCTGGAAAACCTCGCCATCACCCACTCGGTCGTGGTCGACGCCACCGCCATGGTGCTGTGGGTCGCCGAGGGCCCCTCCGCCCTGGGGCGCTTTCAGGCATTCGACCTGCGGGCCATGCTCGGGCGCGAGCGAGGCCCCGCCGCCCCCTTGGACGATCTCGCCCCCGACCCCCTGCTCTACTCCGAGTCGTACCGCGACTACCAAGAGGCCGTCTCGCTGGTGAAGCACGCCCGCTCGCTGCTGACCGAGGGCTACCCCGGTCGCGCGTTGTGGTCGGCCAAGGTCGCGCTCGCGCTCGCCCCGGACGTCGGCGACCTGCACCGCCTGCTCGGTGACATCGAGCGCGAGCTCGGCCACGGCGACGACGCCATCGCACACTACAAGCGCTACCTCGAGCTCATCCCTGGCCGCCGACGCGACCAAGTGCGCGTCGAGGGGATCATCGCCGAGCTCTCCGGCTGAGGCGGGCCTCAGGGCGCCAGAACGTCCAGATACCGCTTCACCACGGTGGCGAGGCCGTCGAAGACCGCGTCGCCCACGATGGCGTGGCCGATCGAAACCTCGTCGAGATGCGGCAACGCGCCGAAGAGCGTCAGGTTGCGCGTGTCGAGGTCGTGGCCCGCGTTGATCCCCAGCCCGCGAGCGTGGGCGTGCTCGGCCGCGGCCACGTAGGTCTCGAACGATGCTCGCCCTTCGGCCTCGCTGCGCGCGAACGCCAGCGCGAAGGGCTCCGTGAACAGCTCGATCCGGTCCGCGCCGAGCTCTGCAGCCCAGTCGATCGGGGCCGTCTGCGGGTCGACGAACACGCTGACGCGGACGCCGGCGGCGTGCATGCGGTCGATGAGTGCCCGCAGCGGCGCCGTCGGCGTTTCCGCAGGCCAGCCCGCCTGCGAGGTGATCTCGCCCGGTCGCACCGGCACCAACGTCAGCTGGTGTGGCTTCACCTCGGCGACGAGGTCCATCAGATCTTCGCGAGGGTCGCCCTCGATGTTGAACTCCACCCGGTCGCGGTGCGGCGCGAGACACTCGGCGAGTTCGCGAACGTCGGTGGTGGTGATGTGGCGCGCATCGGGGCGCGGATGCACCGTGATGCCGCGCGCCCCGGCTTCAATGCAAACGAGGGCGGCCTCGACCACGCTCGGATATCCACGGGAGGGACCCTCGGGCGGCTGCGCAGTTCGAGCGTTGCGCAGCGTGGCGATCTTGTTGACGTTGACGCTCAGTCGCACCACGCGGCGGACCCTAGCAGCCCCTAGCGCGACCGTGCACGCGGAGCCCTCAGCAATCGTCGTCGTCGTCGTCGACGGCACCACGCGCCTGCTGCAGCGCAGCCCAGGCCTGCGCTTCCCACCCGCGCGCCGGCATGACGTAGCGCGGCGTGCCCTCGGGGCCCTCGACCATCGCCTCGGGCAGATGTGAGACGTGCGCCTGGTCGACACCGCCTTCGCTTTCGTGCGGATAGCGATAGCCCGCGCCATAGCCCGACTGCTTCATCAGCTTGGTGACCGCGTTGCGCACCGCCATCGGGACCGGCAGCGCGCCGTGCCGCCGGACATCCTTGCGCGCTGCGAAATAGCCCTTGAGGGCCGTATTGCTCTTCGGTGCCAAGGCCAGATACTGCACGGCCTGAGACAGCGGCAGCACCGCTTCGGGCAGCCCGACGAACTTTGCGGCGTCGGCGGCCGCACTGGCCACGACGAGGCCCTGCGGGTCCGCGTTGCCGACATCCTCGGCGGCGAAGATGACGATGCGCCGGGCGACGAACATCAGGTCTTCACCGGACTCCAGCATGCGCGCGAGCCAGTACACCGACGCATCCACATCGCTGGCCCGCATGCTCTTGATGAACGCCGACACGACGTTGTAGTGCTCTTCGCCGGCCTTGTCGTATCGCAGGGTCCGACCGCCGAGCGCTTCGCCGACGTGCTCGGGTCGCAGCGAAGTCTCGCCCGGCGGCACCAGGTCGACCGCCATCTCGAGCGTGGTGAGGGCCCGTCGAGCGTCCCCTTGGGCCGCCCGCCCCAGCGCCTCGAGCAGCCGCGGTTCGGCCTCGATACCCCGCAGGCCGAGCCCGCGTTCGGCGTCGGTCAGCGCGCGCGCCAGCAGCAAGGCGATCGCCTCGGGCCCGAGCTGGCGCAGCGAGAACACGCGGGCTCGACTGAGCAGCGCCGCGTTGACCTCGAAGCTGGGGTTTTCGGTCGTCGCGCCAATCAGGCGGCACACCCCCGCCTCAACGTGCGGAAGCAGGGCGTCTTGCTGGCTCTTGTTGAAGCGGTGGATCTCGTCGATGAACAGCACCGTGCGCTGCCCGGCAAAGCGGCGGCGTTCCTTGGCGCGCGCGATGACGGCGCGAATGTCCTTCACCCCCGAAGTCACCGCCGACAGCGTCTCGAAGGCAGCCCCCGTGCTGTGCGCGATGATCTGCGCCAGCGTCGTCTTGCCGGTGCCCGGCGGCCCCCACAGGATCATCGAGGGAATCCGGTCGCCCTCGATCGCGCGCCGAAGCAGTTTTCCCGGACCGACCACGTGGTCTTGGCCCACGTAGTCCTCGAGCGCGCGTGGACGCATTCGCTCGGCGAGCGGCGTGGCTTCGGGGTCCTTGTCCGCGGCGGCGTCGAACAGATCGGGGGAGTCCGCGCTCACGGCCGCGCACCGTACCAACAACCGGCCCGAGCGCGCATCCGCCGATGGGGTGTCGCTTGGGCCGGAGGGTGCTAGCCTCGCGGGCGAGATGGCCTACGGATTCGGCACGCGACGTTGCGGGCAGGGCAGCTCCGCCCTGCTGGTCGCGCTGTTGCTCGCCGTCGGCTGCGACGGGGGCAACGTCGGCGTGGAGACGGTCGAGGAGCCGGCCCGCAAGCCCCGCACCGCCTCGAACGAGCGGATGTCTGAGGTCGCGAAGATCCGCGCCCTGGTCGATGCCGTCCGCACGAGCGAACTCAGCTTCGTGCAGGGCGGCGAGAAGCGAGACGGCGCCACCGCGGCGCAAGAACTCGAGCGCCGACTCGCGCGCACGCCAGCGGGCGTCGTCACGGCCACCCAGTTCATCGATCGCATCGGTGCAGGGCTGCCGCGGCAGCGCCAACCGGACCTCGTCCGCCTCTCCGACGGCACCATGCTGCCCACCTCGGACTGGCTGCTCAAGCGCCTCGCGGAAATCGAGGGGGTGCCGTATCGGGCCAAGGTCGCGCGGGCCGAGTCGGGCGCGGCGGATTCGGCAGGCGCCACCACGCGCACCAGCGAGATGAGCATCCTGGACGCGCTCACGATCGTGGAGCGCAGCGACCTCACCTTCGTCGCTCCACCGCGCAAGACGCCCAAGGGCAAGCTCAAGGGCAAGCGCAAGGAATACACCGGACCTGAGTTCTCCGAGATGCTCCGAAAGAAGTGGGAGCTGCTCGGCAAAGACATCAGCGACCTCGACACCTTCGTCGAGGAGATCGCCAGCGATGCGTTCGTCAGCATGACGCCGTATCTGGTCGCCTTCCGCGATGGGCATGAAGAGCCGTTCCGGCCCTGGCTGCTCGACCAGCTCGAGGCCCGGCGACAGGCGCTGGCCAAAGGCGGTGCGCCATGACGGACCCCGCTCGCATGCCGCGGCAAGCCGCCCTCGCCCTTGCCGTCGGCGCGGCGCTGGGCCTGCTCGGTGTTGCCGCTGGGGCGTTCGGCGCCCACGGGCTGCGTGACAGCGTATCCGCGCGTGACCTCGAGATCTGGCAGACCGCCGCGCACTACCAGCAGCTGCACTCGGCGATGCTCGTCGCGGTGGCCGCCTTGGGTGCGCGGGGCTGGACGAGGGCGCTGCAGGTCGCCGCGATCGCCTTCGTCGTCGGCATCCTGATTTTTGCGGGCACTCTCGATGCGATCGTGCTCGGCGGGCCGCGGGTGCTCGGTGCCATCACGCCGATTGGTGGCCTGTGCCTCATGGGGGGCTGGGCAGCGCTCGTGACTCATGGGGTGTCCTGGTTCAGGGCGTCCCTCAAGCAGGCCTGAACGCCGGTCGATGACCCGGGGGATGACCCCCTCCGAACGTAGCTTCATCACCGCCGTCGTTCGCTTCCAGACGCTTCGGCACGCTGGAGTTCCGTCGACGGACCCCGAGTTTTTTCACCTTCGCCGCTTTCTGGGCTCGGACGCTCCCGATGCGTTCCGGGAGTCGGACGAGCGTCGGGCGTTCCGTCGCTTCCCGGCGCAGGTGGGCGCGCAGGTTCGCTGCGGTGCGCACCACGTCAGCTGCACGATCACGGACGTGGGTGGCGGTGGCATGCGCCTGCTGCTCGCCGAATCCATGGCCGTGACGCCCGGGACCGCGCTGCTGCTCAGCGTGCAGACCCGCCGTGGCGCCGAGCGGGTGGACTTCGCCATCGAGGTCCGTTGCGTCGGCCCCAACGGGCACTGGCTCGGCGTCGAGTTCGTGGGTGCCCCGCTGACCCTCCGTCAGCAGGCCATCGCGCCCAAGGTCGACGCGCACGCCCAGACGCAAGAAGTTCGCGCCGCGGCCTGAGCCCGCGTGGACCCACGCGGCGCGCGAAGAGAGCAACCGGTGGAGGGCCGGTTGCTCTCTTTCTCCTTTCACCGAAGCCGCCGGGGCGGCTTCACGTGCCGGTGGGGGCCGTGACCGTTGGGCGGGAGGTCGTCGTGGGCGTCGACGCAACGATGCTGGTCCGCAGCCGCTGATGGAGCCACCCCGGCGCGTCGGGGTGATGGCTGAGCTCTCCTTCGATTCGCCGCAGACCGGCCTGGTCACCACGCCGCGCGAGCTCCCCAGCGGCGAGGGCGAACACCTCGAAGGCACGGGGCCACTGCGAGTGCACGCGGCGGATCGACAGCAGCATCTGCTCGACCCGCATCCTGGGGAGCCGCCGACACAGCCCGTCTCGCAGTGGCTCCGCCCCGTCCCCGAACCGCCAGGCGGCCACGCTTGCGACCAGCCAGATCGCAGGCGGCTCCACCTCGGTTCGCATCCTCGTCCCACCGAGGCCGTCGGGAACCTCGTCACAGCGGAGCTCGGACGCACCGGGGTCGATGGTCCGCAGCATGGAGCGCCCCACCCCACGCCCGGGGTCATGTGGCTCGCACAGCACGACGACATCCTGCGCGAGAGCGGCTCGCTCCACGACCCGGGTTCGGCACAGCACCGCTGGATCGAGCGCGTCCTCCACCGAGACGACCGCGTCGACAAGCGTCGACGCAGCGTCGAGCGCTAGCGCACCGTCCCACGGCGCGGCCTCGGGCAACACGCGTGCGATTCGCCGAGTCGACACCGTGGCCTCGATCCGGACGGTTCGCACGTGGAACCGCGCAAGGCGAAGGGCGATGGCCTCCGCGACCGGCCAAGGCGTGACGAGGGGTCCAGCGGGCATACGAAACAACGCTGCAACCTGCGGGCCGAGGGCCGGGCCTTGAGCACATCGTCAGGATCCGGCCCGGCCACGCCCGGGTGCGCACCGCCGTGGCCCGCCACGAGCCTCAGCCCAAGCGTCGACGTCGCCGAAGCGTCAATCCGAGCAGTCCGAGCGTCAGGAATCCAAACGGTGACGACGGCGTAGTCGTGCATCCGCAGCCGCTGGGATCGTCACCGCCACCGGTTCCGCCCACGCCATCGAAGCCAGGGACGAAACCGGGAACCGCGCCGGG
>CAYSPB010000132.1:0-16532 GCA_964432695.1 uncultured Nannocystaceae bacterium | reverse complement strand
TGGGAAGGTCGCGTTTGTTGTACTGGACGACGTACGGAAGCTTGTCGAGGTCGTATCCCTGCTCGGTCAAGTTCTCGCGCAGGTTTTCGAGCGACTCGATGTTGGCCTCCATCCGCTCCATCTGAGAGTCGGCCACGAAGCACACGCCGTCGACGCCCTTGAGGATCAGCTTTCGGCTCGCGTCGTAGAAGACCTGGCCGGGGACCGTGTAGAGGTGGAAGCGGGTTCGGAACCCGCGAATCTCACCGAGCGACAGAGGAAGGAAGTCGAAGAAGAGCGTTCGCTCGGTCTCCGTGGCAAGCGAGATCATCTTGCCTTTCGCGTCCTCGCGGGTCTTGTTGTAGATGTACTGAAGGTTCGTCGTCTTCCCGCACAGACCAGGCCCGTAATAGACGAGCTTGCAGTTGATCTCGCGGGAGCTGTAGTTGATGAACGACATGCGGTGTTCGAGCCTCTAAGACTTAGTCGTTGAAGAGGTTGTCGATGTCCGCGTCGGTGATTTCCGAGAAGACGTCGTTCTTGGGGCTGGCGGCTTTCTTGTCGACCTCTTCGAGCACCCGCTCCAGCTCGCCTGTCGCCTTCTTGACGCGAAGGCGCACCAGACCGTGCGTGGTGGCTTTGTCGAAGAGCACGACGAGGATCACCTTGCGCCCCACGATGGTCATGTGGACGCTGATGCCCTTGCCTTCGTGGAACTGACCGGTGAACTCCTCTTCCTCGATGAGCTTGGCAATGCCACCGGTCGCGGCGACGTTGCCTGCGACCAGAGAGCTCAGCGAAGTGGTGTCGAGGTCGCTGGCAGAACCCGAAGCGGCGATCAGCTGGCCGTTCTTGTCGACGACCAGGATCGCACGGGAACGCGAGTCCTGCTGCAGACGGTCGGCGACATTTTGGATCTGCCGGACCTCATCCTCGTACATCACGAGCTGCGGCGTGAGCATGTTTTTCGGTGGCTCCTAGAGAATCGCTCGAAGGGGGGGTGCCCTCGAGAGGAAAGTCTGTGGGGCGAAAGTAACGCTCGACGACCCCGCCGGTTGTCGAGCACGCGATGACGCTAACAGACTCACCCTAGCAAGTCTACGACGACCGACCGGCCCGAGGTCTATCCCCAGGTTCGCCCGCAACCTGGGTGTGGAGGCGCTGGGGAGGCCTTGGACCTACAACCGACGGCGGTCTTCGAGGGCGCGGTGAAGGGTTGTCACGTCCGCGTACTCGAGTTCGCCCCCAACCGCCACGCCAGAGGCGATGCGACTGACCTTGACGCCCATGGGTCCGATGAGCTTGCTGAGGTAGAGGGCGGTCGCGTCCCCTTCGACGTTGGGGCTGGTCGCGACGATGATTTCTTCGACGGCCGGTCCATCGGAGCCCTCGAGCCGGCGAAGCAACGCTTCGATTTTGAGGTCTTGCGGGCCGATGCCGCCGAGCGGATCGAGGACGCCGTGCAGCACGTGGTAGAGGCCTCGGTACACGCCCGAACGTTCGAGCGCCATTCGATCTTGTGGTTGCGCGACGACGCAGATGGTGCCGCCGTCCCGCTTGGGATCGAGACACCGTTCGCAGATGAGGTCAGGCGTGAGGTCGCAGCAGCGGCTGCACAGCTGCAGCGTGGTGTGGACCGTGCCCAGTGCGTCGCTGAGCGCCTTGACGTACTCGGGGTCCGACTTCACGATCGACAGCGCGAGCCGAAGCGCTGTCTTCTCACCGATGCCGGGGAGTCGGCCGAGCAACGCGGACAGGCGCTGCAGCGGATCGGTCGGGGCGTCGCGAGCCGCCAACTCAGCCCAAGCCCGGGATGCCGCCGGGAGGCATCATGCCCGGCGGAAGCAAAGACGATGCTTGGCTCGCAGCCGCTTCACGAGCTTTGTCGAGCGCGCTGTTGACTGCAGCGGTGATCAGATCTTGCAGCATGTCCTTGTCCTCGCCGAGGACGGCTGGATCGATGTCGATGCTGACGATCTTCTGTGCGCCGGTGGCCTTCACTTTGACCATGCCGCCACCCGAGGCGCCGACGACCTCGACCGTCTCGAGATTCTTCTGCATGTCGGCCATCTGCTGTTGCATGGCCTGCGCTTGCTGCATCAGCGCGTTGAGGTCGAACTCCGACATGCGCGGCAGCATAGCAGCGCGCTGCCGGCTCGCGACAGGCGCCCTGCCCTTTCGCAAAATTCGTGGGCGTTTTGTGGTCGGCGGGCCTCGGACCGACCGGTGTCCCCCAGGCGCGATTCAGCTTTCGAGGGGCTTGGTGCCCATCAGCGTTGCGTTGAAGGTGCTCAGCACGTTCTGAATCATGCCGTGGTCACGCGCTTCGGCCTCGACTTCGCGCTGCTTCTTCTCTTTGCGGTAGCCGTTGACGAGCACGATGCTGGGGTTGCCGTCCAGGGCGGGCTCTTCGTCGACGAGCTCGAGCGTAAATGGCTTTCCGAGGTGGTCGCGTGCGGCCTGTTCGAGGCTGGAGCGGATGTTGGCGCTGGAGGTCAGCTCGATGTGAGGGAAGCTGCCCTTCTTGGCGCACACGGTGAGGCGCCCGTCGTCGAAGGAGATGAGGCCGACTTGGCAGAGGACTGCGGAGACGAACTCCTCACGCTCTCGAATGCGGGCGACGAGTTCCTCCCACGCGTCGAACGCCGGCGTGAGCTCGAGGTCGATCGCGTTTGGGTTGGGTGCGGGTTCGGAGCAGGGACCACACCGCGTGGTGTCCTCGTTCGCGGCGCCGTTCTGCGCGGCAGGGTTGGGCGAAGCACCGGTCGCGCCTGCCGGTGGTGGCGGCTCGTGAGGGGGACGCTGGGCTGGGGCGGCTGCCGGCTCCTTGCGGACGGCAACCTTGGCGAGGTCCCACAGACCCTTCATCAACTCGCTGTCTCCGAAGCCGTGTGAGGGATTCGGGGCGTCGAGCGGCGCAGGGGTGTCGGCGTGTACAGGTTCTGGCGCGGCAGCTTGGGGTGCGGACGCCTGCGTTGCGGGCGCGGGCTCCGGGTTCGGCGTGTATGAGGCCGCACCGTTCGGTGTGAGGCTGCCGGGCGCCGCCTGCTGAGGTGTGGAGTCCGGGACGGGTGCCGCCGCGGCAGGCTCGGGCGGAGCGGCGTGGGCTTGTGGAGGTGCAAAGCTGGCAGGCGTAGCGTGCTCGGCCTCGGTGCGACGCCGTGGCCCTCGGCCACCGCCACCACCGCCCGTGAAGCCTCCGCCTGGTCCCCCTCCCTGCCCCCCACCCTGGCCGAGAGCCTCGAGTCGTTGGACGATGTCTCCCAGGGGCACCATTGCATCCGCGTGGGCCAGGTCGAGCAGCCCCATCTCGAGCAGCATGCGTTGCACCCGTGACGTAGGCAGTCGGTCGACCACCCGCGAGAAGCGGTCGAACATCTGTGATAGGGCAACGGCGTCGGCCTTGCCGGCCTGCTTCTTGAGGATCTCCACCTCCGACTCGGTCGCGCCCTTGAACACCCCGCTCGAGCGGCAGACCTTCGCGAGGGTGAGGTCCCGGAAATGCTCGAGCAGCTGCATGCTGAGCACGGTGAGGTCGTGCCCGGCGGTTACGAGCTCGTCGAACTGCGCCATCACGGCGTCGGGGTCGTGCTCGAGCAGCGCGTCGATGAGGTCCGCGATGCGGGCGCGGTCGGCTTGGCCGAGGACGCGCCGCGTTTCCTCTTCGGAGATGTTGGTGGGGTCGTCGGCGAACGCGATGACCTGGTCGAGCAGCGTCAGCGAATCGCGGACTGATCCTCCGGCAGCGCGAGCGATGAGCCGAAGGCCACCGTCGTCGACCGAGCGCTCCTCTTTGTCGAGGATGTTGCGCAGGTGCGCGACCGCTTCCTCGGGCGAGACGCGTCGAAAGTCCAGCCGAGACACACGCGAGAGGATGGTCGGGATGACCTTCTGCGGCTCGGTCGTGGCGAAGATGAAGTTGACGTGCTCCGGCGGTTCTTCGAGCGTCTTGAGCAGCGCGTTGAAAGCAGACGTGGTCAGCATGTGGACCTCGTCGATGATGTAGACCTTCCGTCGCGCGGTCTGGGGCAGGTAGTGCACCTGCTCCCGAAGGTTGCGAATGTTGTCGACGGAGTTGTTGCTCGCGCCGTCGATCTCGATGACGTCAACCGAGCGTCCCTCGTTCACCGCAACGCACTGCTCGCAGACGTTGCAAGGCTCGGCGGTGGGGCCCTTCTCGCAGACGAGACCCTTGGCGAAGATCCGGGCCGTAGTGGTCTTGCCCAGACCGCGTGCGCCGGCGAAGAGGTACGCGTGGTGGACTCGGCCCTGCCGGATCGCGTTGCCCAGCGTCCGTCCGACGTGCTCCTGCCCGACCATGTCGGGGAACACGAGCGGTCGGTACTTCCGAGCGAGGACGACGTAGCTCACCGAAGCGTGATTAGCATGTTGGCTGCGGCGCCGGGCCGCGCGGTCAAACGACGAAAGCCGCTCTCATCGGGCCCGGGTACCGAGACGGTACGGGCGCGGGAGAGCGGCTCGACGCGCAGGACAGTCCGCGGGGCTGTCCTGAAGAGTGGCGGGCAACGCGGCCGCCGACTCGGACACACTTTAGAAGGTGAAGTGCTGCGAGATGATGTTTTCCGTGACGGGCTCTTTGCTGGCCGAGGGTCGGGGCTCGACCTTCTCGGGAACCGGCACATTCGCTTCGTCCAGACGCTCGGCAATGATGGACTCTAGGTAGCCGCTCACGCTGACGTTCTGGTTCTCGCAGTAATTCTTGAGTCGCTGGTACGTGATGCCCTTGACAGAAATGCTTCGGCGGGTTTGTCGCTTGGCCATGGTCGTTTCCCTCGCGGAGGTGCCTTCTCCTTGAGTCGTTAGAACAACCGGCACATGTACGCAAGCCTCATTCCACAACATCTGGTAGTGCGATTTTCACGCTAGCACTACATGCTGTGGATAACGGGATCTACTTGATCGAAACCGTTGAAGAATTCGGGATTCACAGCTGTGATGACGACAAGACGGATGTTCGACGGTTGATGATGGTCGAAGAGCGATAATTTCACCTGTGGAGAAGATCTCCGAGATCTCCTCAGGGGAGATCTCGCTCGCGCGTATTGCGTCCGTGAGCCAGCGCATGGGCGAATTCGCTCGTGCGGGCGCGTTCCGCGGGCGGAATTGCTCCGGCCACGGCGGGCGAACGCCCACGCGAGAATCGGCACGCGCCAGTGTTCATGAACCCGCGCGATTCGGTTGGTTGGTGCCCATATCCAGGTCCAATGGCCGGGCGCGGGGCGGCCGGACTGCCTTGCAAGACTCCTATGCCTGCCGAAGCCGATCTGGAGGAAGAAACCGGGCGCCCAACCGCAGATGATTGTGGCGGAAAGGTGCCGTATGGTGAGATGACGCGCGCCTGGGCTTCGTGCGTTGAACCCCACGTTGCGAACGGTTTTCGCCATGCAAGCCGAGGATGTCACCAAGGTCGTCGACCGAGAGCACGAGCTCTCGGACGAGGCCGCGCCCGGGGGTTCGAAGACCCCGCCGCGGGCGGTGAAATCTCTGTCGAGCGATACCGCGACTGGCAGCAACTCGGGACGAGTTGCGGTCGAGACGAAACTCGCCGATGTCGAGCCGGGTCAAACATTGCTCGGGCGGTACGAGCTGATTCACAGGCTCGGTCACGGCGGCATGGCTTCCGTGTATCTCGGCCGTGCGATTGGAACCGCCGGCTTCGAGCGGCTCGTCGCGGTCAAGGTCATTCACCCGCACCTTGCCAACGAAGCCGAGTTCGTCGAAATGTTCCTCGACGAGGCCCGGATTGCGGCCAAGATCCACCATCCGAACGTCTGCGAGACGATCGACCTCGGCGAAGACGATGGCCTGTTCTTCATGGTCATGGAGTACGTCGAGGGCGAAACGCTCTCGTCGCTGATCCGTCAGCTGGACAAGGTCGACGAGCGCTTGCCGGTGAGCGTGGCGCTTCAGGTCGCCTTCGATGCGTGTAGGGGCCTCGCGGCCGCGCACGACCTCGCGGAACACGACGGTAGCAAGCTCGACTTGGTGCACCGCGACGTGTCGCCGCACAACCTGCTGGTCACGATGGACGGGCGGGTCAAGGTGGTGGACTTCGGCATCATGAAGGCGGCCGGCAAGCGCAGCAGCACGCTGACCGGCCAACTTCGCGGCAAGCTGACGTACATGAGCCCCGAGCAGGCTCGGGGTGAGCCTGTGGACCGACGTAGCGACATCTATGCGGTCGGCGTGATTCTTTGGGAGCTCCTCGCCGGTACCCGCTTCTACCGCGGCAAGACCGACTCCGAGATCCTCGCGCAGGTTAGCTTGGGTCGCACGCGCGACATTCGAGACTTTCGAGACGACCTGCCCGCGTCGGTGGCCGTGGTGCTGGACAAGGCGCTCGCGACGTCGCGTGGCGACCGCTACGCGACCGCCCTAGACATGCTCAAGGACCTCCGGGGCGCGATCCGACAGCTGCTCGACGCCGACGAGGACGATCCGCGAGAGCTTCTTGGGGCGTCGATGGAGCGGTTCTTCTCCGGGCGCGTGGAGTACATCCACGCTGCCATCCGGGGACAGGCCGATGAGCGCGAAGCGAGCGGTCGACGACCGGCTGCGACGGTCGATGGGTCGCGCACCAGCGTGATCGAGTCGCGCAGCATGACGCCGTCTTCGCCTGCCATCGGCCGCACTGGCACCCTGACCTCTTCCATCGCGACTGCTCCGGCTCGATCTTGGGCCCTGTGGATCGTGCTGCCTTTGGCCGGCGCCGCGCTGGGGACGGCGGCTGTCAGCAGCGGCTTCGGCAAGGAATCGGAGCCGACGGCGCCGTTGACCGCTCCGGTCGCGGTGGAATCCCCGGATCCGGGACCGGTCGTTCCCACCGAGCCTGAGCTGGTGAAGTGGTGGATCAACACCGACCCGCAGGGCGCCACGGTTTCCATCGACGGCAAAGAGCATTCGGACACCACGCCGACCTCGGTTCAGCTTCCGCGCAGCGACGATCCCGTCGAGGTGAAGCTGAGCCTCGACGGACACGTCGCGCGCGTCGTCCAGATGGCGCCGTTGGGTCCCGAAAACCACACGTTTCAGCTGGAGCCCAAGTTCAAGAAGACCTTTACGGCTCGCAAGCCCGAAGCCGATGCTGCTCCGGCTCCGCCCAAACCGAAGAAACGTCCGTCCAAGTCGCACGGTCGCAAGAAGGCCGGCCATCCCAAGCCGACTCCCGTCACCGCCCCCCCTGCCGACCCCAACGCCGATGACCGCAGGCCCGGCGACGTCCCCGACTTCTTCGGGGGCAAGAAGAAGCGCCCGTGAGCGTGTGGACATCGGGCGTGGCGCTCATCCTCGCGGCGAACCTGTCTCTCGTAGGCACGGGGAGCCACGTTGGACCATCGGATCCGGAGCCGCCGGCCCAGCCATCGAGCGGGCTCGTCCCTGCTCCGGTCCCGAACGAGGCCGAACCAGCCGAGGCCGAACCACCAGCCGAGGAAGATGCGGGGCCCACGTCGCTCGAGGACGCGCTGCTCGAGGAGGCTGAGCAGCGCTACGTCGATGGCAATGAGCTCTTCCGCCGGCGCCAATACCTCAAGGCCGCCGCCGCCTTTGAGCGCAGCTACGCGGCTGCGCCCACGGGAAAGTCGCTGCACGCGATGGCACTTTCGTTTGAGAAAGGGGGCAACACCGTGCGCGCGCTGGAGGGCTACCTGCGGTACCTTGAGTTGCCCGATTGTTCCGAGGATGAGCTTCACTGCGCAGAACTGCGCGGCGAGGTCATCGAGACCGTCGAGCGGCTTCGCGGAAAGGTCGGGGTCCTCGCCATCACCATCGAGGACGGTGTCGACATTCGCGGCATCGAGATCGACGACAACATCATCCCGCCGGAGGACTTTCCGCTCGTGCTGGAGCCGGGCAGGTTCGAGATTCGCGTACGGGGGCGACGTCGCGGAGAGGTCCGCGTCCGGCCGGTGGAGATCGAGCCGGGGCAGCGAACGAGCCTTTTCATCGAGGGCTTCAACAAACCCCCGCCGCCCACGCTCGACGATTCGACGCCAACCGAACCCCGCCCCACCACGGCGCCTCCGGCAGGTCGGCTGTCCCAAGAAGAGCGGACGCGCCGGCTGAAGATCGCGTTCTACGGTGGCGTCGGTTTGACGGTGCTTTCGGGTGCTGCGGTGGCCGTCACGGGCGGCCTCACGCAGCAGGCGTACAACCGGCAGAACGAACGATGTCGCGGGGAGGGCGTCGACTGCAGCGGAACCGAGTATCCGGCTGAGGACCGCGAGCGCGTCGAGCAGCTTCGCCCGGTGACCAACGCCTTGGTAGGGGTGACGGCTGGCTTGGGCTTGGTGACCGTGGTCGTGGGGTTGTTCGCATTCTCGGGCCGCAGCGGCGCGGGTGCTCGCGCCAGCGTCACGCGCGTGACTCCGGGGCCCGGCGGCTTGCGTCTGCGCTTCTGAGGGGCGCGCGGGCGGCAGCGACCCGCGGAGTTTTTGCAGCCACCCGCTCGCAAGGCGGCCGTACACTCGCGGCATGCAGGATTGGCGCTGGCCAACGTACACGCCCCGCAACATCACCCTCGAGAGCGTCGTGCACGAGGGCGACAACCCCAACCGTGGTGCGGTCCGCGTCAAGGCGGCCGACGGTCGCGTGTACCTCGACGCCGTCGGAGGCATCGGATGCCTGCCGTTGGGTCACAGCCCCAAGCGCTGGGTCGATGCCCTGACCAACCAGATGAACACGCTGGTGAGTGCGGCCGGCCCCTTCTGGACGAAGGTCAACCTCGAGCTCGGCCGACGCATCCTGGACATGTCTCCGGTCACCGATGGGCGTATCTTCTTCGGCAACACCGGTACCGAAGTCACCGAAGCGTGCATCAAGGTTGCGCTCAAGGCGACCGGTCGGGACATGGTCGTCGCGTTCGAGAAGGCCTTTCACGGACGCACGCTCGGCTCGGTGTCAATGACCGCGAATCCGAAGTACCGGGCGGGCTTCGTCAGCACGCCCGGCGACGGCGACGACAAGCGCTTCGCCCACATGAACGTGTTGCGTGCACCGTTCGGTGACCTCGAGGCGACGGCGAAGCTCTTCGAGCAGTACCCCGACCGCATTGCGATGATCTGCCTCGAACCCGTGCAAGGGGAAGGCGGGATCAACCCCGCAACACGCGACTTCTTGGTCGGCCTACACGCCCTGTGTCGCAAGCACGGCGCCCTCCTGGCCCTCGACGAGATTCAGGCGGGCAGCGGACGGACCGGGGACTTCGCCGCGTGGAGCACGTTGGTCGGAGACGACCCGGCCCTTCACTGCGACATCATCTGGTGGGCCAAAGCGATGGGGGGAGGTTTCCCGGTGGCGGCATGCGTGGCGCGGGGTGACCTCGCCGAACATATGGTTCGCGGCACGCACGGGAGCACGTTCGGCGGCAACCCGCTGGCGTGCCGGGCGAGCATGGTGACGCTGGACATCATGGAAGAAGAGGGCCTCTTCGCGTCGGCAGGCAACCAGCTCGGCATCCTGAAGTCGATCGCGGCATCGACTCCGATCGCCCAGGTCAAAGAGGTCCGTGGTCTGGGCGCGATGCTCGGGATCGAGTTTGGTGATGCCGATTTGGTAGGCAAGCTCATCAGTGCGACGGCCGAGCAAGGTCTGCTGGTGACCGGCAGCGGAGGTACAGCGATTCGGTGGTTGTTCCCGTACTGGGCAGATGAGGCGATCCTCGGCGAAGCGTGGGAGCGACTGGGCAAGGCAGTCGAGGTCGCCGCCAACGCCTGAACGACGTCCAGGCGTGACGAATTGGGGTCGAGCGAAAATCCTCGCGCGGCCCCGATTTTTTTTCATGGGATCCGTTCTTTCCGTGCCTCTGCACCTCCGATGCGAACGGGCGTGATCGTTGGGTGCTTGGCGTTGTTGGGTTCAGCTGCGTGCACGCAAGAGGCGGGCGACACGGGCTTCGATCCGGCCGCGACCTCCGGACCGATCTCCGGAGGCAGCGCGGGCGGCGAATCGAATACGACCGGCGGCGACGACGACGCCGGCGACGAGACCGCGGTGAAGCTCGACCTTCAAGGCGAAGATCCGGACAGCGCGCCGACGGCCTCGTGTGCCGACGTCGACGTCGAGATCACGCCCGGCGACGCCACCATCACGCTTCTGCTGGACCAGTCGGGTTCCATGAGCAACGCGCTCGGTGGCTCCGGCGTTCAGCGGTGGGATGCGGTCTTCACCGCCCTGCTCGATGAGAGTTCCGGTGTCGTGGCCGACTTCGAGTCCGAGCTGCACTTCGGGATGAGCCTGTACACGAACGGGGACGCGGTCGCCGGTTGCCCAGACCTCATCAGCATCACGCCAGCGCTCGACAACCGTGCCGCGATGGCGGCCGAGTACCAGTCGGCGATGCCAATCGACGACACGCCCACCGGGGAGTCGCTGCTCGTCGTGGGTCAGACGCTCGATGGGATCGAGGGCGGTGGGAGCAAGGGCGTCATCTTGGCGACGGACGGTGACCCTGATACCTGCGCGTGCCCCGATGCCTGTGCTGGCGCGAGCAAAGGGGTCGCCATCGACGCAGCGCAACAGCTCTACGACATGGGCATTCGCGTGTTCGTGATCGCGGTCGGTGACTCGATCACCGACACCGCTCACTTGCAGCACTTGGCGAACGTGGGTTCGGGCAAAGCGCGATACGACGACGACCCGGCCTTCGATGAGTGGACCGACGACTGGGTCGACGACCCGAACCCGGCTGAACCCGCGACGCTGTTCACGGCCAACGATCCTGACGCCCTCGAGCAAGCGTTCAACAGCCTCGTCGCCGGCTTCGTTCCGTGCGAGTTCGAGATCAACGGCGAGATCGTCGACTTGGACGAAGCGTGCCTGGCCGGCGACGTCGAGCTCGACGGGGTGGACTTGACCTGTCCGGACGATTGGGAGCTCGTCGACGACTCGACGCTGCGACTGCTCGGCGGCAACTGCGAAGCGCTACAAGATGGTGAGCCGCACGATGTGCAGGCGAGCTTCCCGTGCGAAGTGATCGTGGTCGGATAGTTTCGCCACTACATCCTTCTCCGCGTCGGGACTCGCTCCGGCTTTGGGGCGACGGCATGCCGGTCGTATCGGTACTGTTCACAGTCCGGCCGGTTGGTTGCGCCCTGCTCCTTAGGCTTGATGGCGGGAACCTGGGCGCATTCTCGAGATTCGGGCAAAGAAAACCTGACGCCGCGCATCTACCCTCGCGATGTCTTTCAAGTTCGACCCGGGTCTCGTCGCCCTCACGCCCAACCCATTTCCTTCGCCGCGCCCCCCGCTTCCGATTCCGCTTCCGCCCAAGTTCGAGTGGCCACCGCGGCTTTGGATTCCGGATCCGGTGCGGCTCGTCTATCCACCAGCGAAGATCAAGATCTTGGTGGTGACCGACACTCTCTCGTTCTCCACCGCGACAGGCGCCTTCGCGATTGGCCGATTCGTCGAAGTGCTGCGGGATGCGACCCATCCCGACCACCCGGACTACGCGGTGTTCGACGTCGACACGATGAGCCGCGCTGCCAACAACACGTCGTTCTTCACCGACGCCCTTCTCGACGACTATGACGAAGTCTGGCTGTTCGGGTTCGGGCGCGGGAGCCGAGGAGATTCGGGAGCGCATGAACACGATTTGTCCTCCTCGGAGGTCGCTGCACTGACTCGGTTCATGGATGCGGGCGGTGGCGTCTTCGCCACTGGTGACCACGAAGATCTCGGTCTCGGGCTCGCAGCCGGTGTCCCTCGGGTGAAGAGCATGCGGCGCTGGTACCACAGCTATCAAGGCACTGTTCCCCTGCCGCCAGGCGAGAACGATGCGCCGGACAACGCCCGGCTCGATCGAATCGACACGGTGGAGCCGACAACCGCCGATCCCGACTCAGGAGCGCAGTCTGATGCAACCCCGCAGGTCATCGAGCCGAAGCAGTACCGGGGCCCGACCATCTTCCACAGCTACGTACACCCGGTCCTGTGCGGTCCCCGCGGGCCCATCACCCTGTTCCCCGACCATGCGCACGAAGGGATCTGCGAGGTTCCGGATGCGTGGAACGCGTCGGACTTTCCTGGTGTGCGTCCCGAGGTCATCGCGTGGGGCACGACGTCGGCGGGACAGACGAAGTTCGAAGCGGGAGTCGGGTACACGCTTCCCTCCTCGGAGCGGTTTGGCCTGCTCTCGGCATACGACGGTCACCGCGGGAGCCGAGGACGGGTGCTGACCGACTCCACCTGGCATCACTGGATGAACATCAACATCGACGGCTTCATCGCGGCGGCTGCAGCTGGCAGCCCCGATGCTTGGCTCGACGTCGCTGCGTACTTTCGCAACGTTGCGGTCTGGCTCGCCCCGAAGGGGAAGCAGAGGGCGATGCGGAGGGCTGGCACTGCGATCATTCGGTGGCGATACCCGTTCATCGAAAACGTGCCTTTCGACCTGGATCTCAATGCCCGACTCCCGATGTTGCTGCCATCCGCAGCCGACGCGGCCGGGAAGGCTGCTCCGCAATGCCAGCGTCTCCTGTTCGTTCGGGATTGGCTGATCGACGCGAAGTTCGATCGCTTGGCCACGCTGTTCGACCCCTGGCACCCGGAGGGGGAGAAGCTCGAGCTCGACCCGATGCACGCTCGAGCCCTAATCGAGACGGTCTCCAACGCCGTCCTCGGCGGAGCTGCCGTGGCTGCTGGGCAGGTGTTCCAGCGCGCGGACGGTAAGTCGGCGGTCGCTGAAGAGGCGGACGCCAAGATGATCGAGGCTGTGTCGATTGCGACGAAGGCGGCGTTGCGCGCCCATCACAAGCAGGCAGAGCGGGCCTGTGCCGAGCTGAAGGCGTTTTTCTGAACCTCGGCAGCCGACCTGACTCGCTCGCCCGCTCGCATCGTCCCCCCACGCCTGGACATCACGCCGCCTCGTGGCGGCGTCGCCCGCTTCGGGCAGGGCAGCGGTGCGCGCGAGGCTGAAGGGTCTACGTCGGTTTCGCACGAAGCTGGGCGATCCCCTACCGTCGCTCGTCATGGCCGGCGTCAACAAAGCCATCATCGTCGGCAACCTCGGGCGGGACCGGGAGATCCGTTACATACACCAACGGCGGCAGCTCCGTCCGCCAGCTCAGCGTGGCGACGACCCGCGCCTACACCAACAATGTCTCGTCGCCGTCACGACGCGCGGGAATACTGAGTTCGTCTCCTGGAAGGAGCACCTGGGCATCGGCTCGATGGTGCCGAAGCTGGGCGTTGCCGGGGTCGTTCCAGACGTCTTCCCAGCGACGGAACCCCGCCTCGTACGCGAGCTGAAGCAGGCTCTCGCCCCGGCGCACCACATGCTTCTTCGGCATCCGAGGTTCCCTGTTGTTCGGCAGATAGGCGCTTGGAACGGCGGCTTCACGGTACGAACAGACCGTAGCGCCGCACGGGCAAGGACCCGCTCAATCGCTTAACCTCGCGGACGCAGCGAGCACGACTTCGGGCATGGGCACGCTCTGAGCTTCGGTGCGCCGCCCGCTGAAGCAGAGCTCCCTCCGCCGGGTTCCGTTGAACCGGTTGGCCTCGCGGATACGCGCTCCTCGCCGAGCTCAAAAAAAGACCACGCTCTGCGCCACGGATTCCGTCGGCGCCGGGAAAGCCATGGCATGAGAACCCACCGACCCGCGTCCTCGATGCTCGTCGCTGGACAGGTCTTGGACGAGGGCTACGCGCCACCCGAGCCGTCAGCGAAAGGGCCCTCGCGTCGCGACGGTGATGTCCTCGCTGAATGAGACTTCACCGCGTTGGAAGTCTGAATCAAGTCAGCGTGCGTTGCGATTGCGAGATGATCAATGTACTCGAAACAACTCAGTCAGTTCGTTTTTCTGTCTTACACTACCGTTGCGATGGTGCTCGCTGCTTGTAGCGAGCCGAGCTCAGCGGGCGACGTCGACGGTAGCGCCGATACGACGGGCGAAGCGCCCATCGGGACGACCACCCACGCGGCTACAACTGGTCAGACCCCGGACCCGGCCAGTAGCGCGGACTCGACCAGCGGCGCGGACTCGACCAGCACTACGGAGCCGACCAGTAGCACCGCCCTCGGCGATGACACAGGGAGTGGGAGTGAAGGGAGCACGACTGGGTGTGGTTCCAGCGACCCGTGTCAGTCGACCGCGGATTGTGGCGTTGGCTTTGATTGTCGTGATTGCGTTTGCGTCGCGGTCGGCGAAGAAGTGTGCCCCGAGGGCTGGGGAGGGGGCGAGTACGCTGACTGTCTCCTCGAGGGTGCTCCATCGTGCCCTGCGACGTCGGCCCTCGAACCCATCTGCCTGATCGATGATATTCCGGGCAGCGGATCCTCATGCAGCTACATGGGATGTTCTGAGCCTTGTGACTGCCCCGCCCCTCCAGACCAAGCGTTTGCGTCTCAAGTCGCATGCGCGAACATCTCGGGTGACGCCGCCTCGGAGTGCTTCATCGACTGCTCCGGTGGAGCTGGATGTCCCGTGGGCATGTCGTGTTTCTTCGATCAGTTCTGCCTCCACGGTGAGCCGCCAAAGCCCATTGAGCTGCCCCCGTACGGTGACTGCTTGAACGAAGTAGGCAACTGTCAAGAGGGCGCAGCCTGCGTCACGGATAGCCAGGAATTCGGAGTGTGCGGGGCCGCTTGCGACGATGCGTCCGACTGTCCCAATGCGCCTGCAAGTGGAACGGCACAGCCTCAGTGCATCGAAAATACCGTCAACTTCTGCAGTCTCAGCTGCGGCAACGGAGAGACATGCCCCGACGGAATGGCGTGTGTCGAGCTCTATGATCCAGTGGAGGATGAATCCTTCGGGACCTTTTGTGTTTGGGAAGGTCAGTAGTACAGAGTGACCTGAGACAGCCATCTCGAACCGCGGAGGATCGAGGTGTCGGGTAGTCCGAGGATATGTTCACGCGAGGCGGTGCGACCTCGTTCGTCAGCGGCAGACGACACGCGGAAACCGCACCGTGCTCCGCCAACGAGCACGCTCGCTCTCGGGTGCGACGTGTCGCGCGCTGGAGCCCTCGAAGTCCAGGCTGCGGCTCCTCGCGTCGTCCGTGCCCGCGTCCGCCTGCGGCGCGGGTCTACTCGGCTGCGAGGATCGCGTCGGTGTCTGGGGCCTGGAGATGGCCGCCGAGCATGAGCATCGAGAGGACGGTCCAGGAGCGCTGGTAGTAGCGGCTGCGGGTGAGATGGTCGAGTCCAGCGACGCGTTCGTAGGCGCGATCGACGAAGGCCTGTCCGTCAGGGGCAGCCATCATGCCAGCGCCGGCGCAGCCGATGAAGACGGCAGACTTCTTCGGCTCGGGGGAGCGTTCGTCGGGGCGAGGCGTCCCGTCGAGCGCGTATCCGTCGACGATCTCATCGATGCCGATGTCTCCGTAGAAACCGTTGATGAGCTCGAGGTACTGGAGCGCGCGCGGCTCTTCGAAGTAGCAGTAGTCCTGCACGATGCGGAACGGGATGCGTGCGGAGTCGTACTGCCAGTTGTCGTCGGGGAGCTGACCTGGACCTGGTGGCTCGGGAGGAATCGGCGTGCCCTCGTAGTTGCACCACGCGGGGACGAGACCGTTGTCCGTGTTGCCGTTCTCTTCGTTCAGACTGTTGAAGATCACCTCGTAGCTGCTGTCGATCACCGCGTTCCAGCCATCGACGTTGTTCGTGATGGCTCCGAAGGCTCGGTAGTACGCGGGGGCGAAGTACGAGGGGTTCGTTTGTTGATAGCCACCCCAGGTGTTGCCGGGGCGGAGCACCTCGAAGCCGCGCTCGACCTCGGTCTCATAGATGCGCTCGATCTGGGCGCGGGCGGTGTCGAGGTAGGAATCCGGCAGCGAGCCGCCGCCGCCCCAGCGCTCGGCCGCGAGCAGCAGCGCCCAGGCCATGTCCTCGTCGGAGTCCGTCGAGGCGCCGCAGGTCTCGGCGGGGTCGCGGTCGGGGCAGGCTTCGGTACCGGTCGGGTCGATGTACCACTTCATCAAACCGTGTTGATCGACCCACAGCTGCGAGTACTGCCAGAGGTCGTCGAAGAGCGCTTGGTCGTCCATGCCGACCGCGATCAGCATGCCGTAGGCGATGCCCTCGGAAACGGTCGAGTTCGGAATGCCGTCGGGGGTGTCCGGTCGGACGACGCGGCGGAATCCGCCGGCGCCGTTGGTCGTGACCAGCTCCTCCTTCCACACGTCGAACGCTGCCTGAAGCAGCGCGTCGTCGGCGTTCGTCGCGAGGTTGCACGGGCCGAGCCCCGCGACTTCACCGCCCGTTTCCGTGTCCGTCTCGATCCCACCGTCGCTGCTGGCGTCGGCAGCCACGTCCGTATCCGCGGGGGCATCGCCCGACTGCGAATCGCACGCCGCGATCGAGAGAAGTGCTGTGATTCCGGCCGCTCGCAGAGGTCCCGCCACGCAGCCTGGGTGGATCGCCGAAGGCTAGCCCGATGAAAGTTTTCTTCATCGTCCGGCGAGGTGGCCGCCCTCTGGGTGGGCATGGCGCTTGGACGACGCGTGGCCCCCTGGGCTCTGATGCTTGCGATGGGCTGTGACGGGGGTGATTCGGAGTCCTCTGACACGGAAGCGACGACGTTCACGAG
>CAYSPB010000131.1:0-16627 GCA_964432695.1 uncultured Nannocystaceae bacterium | reverse complement strand
GTCAAGCTGCCCACGACCTTCGAGAGCTCCACCCGACGGTCTCGATAGCCTCGGTACCGTCGCAGCATTTCGAGCGCGTCCCGAGCCGACTGCACGCGGGCGGCTGGCTCGGCAGCGAGTAGCGCCTGGCGAAGCCGCTCCAGCTCTGGCGCCACAGTGGTCCGCAGCACCGGCACGATGCCTCGCATCACCTGCGCGTGCAGCTGACGGTCATCCTTGAAGTCGCCACGAAAGCGCTTGCCGTCGAGCAGTTCGTGCAGCAGCGCGCCGACGCCGAAGAGGTCGAGCGTGGGGGCTTTCACGCGCGAGGTCAGCTGCTCCGGCGCCATGTAGCGCAGCTTGCCTTTGACGTGCATGCCCGAACTCTCCTCGATGACCGTGTGTGCGACGCCGAAGTCGAGCAGCTTCACGTCACCGGACATCGAGACGAGAACGTTCTGCGGAGAGATATCGCGGTGCACGATGCCCAGCGGCGAGCCGTCGTGTGCGCTGAGTTCGTGCGCGTAGCTGAGGCCGTGCAGCAGCTGGCCGATTGTGAATGCGACCATCGACGTTCGAACGTCGACGTTCTTGATCAGCTTGAGCGCCTCGCGGAGCCGGACGAGATTGATGCCCTCGACCCACTCCATGACCATGTAGCTGATGCCAGCGTCCTCGCCTTCGTCGAACACCTGGACGATGTTCGAGTGGCTCATCATTCCGGAGACCTCGGCCTCGGCCCGGAACATCCGGCCGTAGCGCTCTTGGCCAGCTAGGTGGGGCAGGATGACCTTGAGCGCGACGACGCGTCCGCGGCCGCCGGCCTTGCGCGCCTGCCAAACCTCGGCCATGCCGCCCTTGCCCGCCGGGCGCAGCAGCTGGTAGCCGCCGACGACGTCATCGGCCGCGAACGCTTGGCGCCCACTCATGCGAAGCGGCTCCTCCGGTGAGGGACGTGCGGCAACGAAGGGCGGGAACGAGGCAGCATCATGCGCGTCCACGCTATCGTCTCGTCCCAGGCCGACGAGGTCAAAGAGGATCGGGCGTCGGGGCCACCGAAGCGTGCAAGGCTTCGAGCGGCATCGTCACGCGGGTACGCCGGTCCAGCCAGGCCAAGAACGCTTCGGGTGTCTGCGGGGGCACGATGGCCCATCGCCGGACGTGTCGAAGTCGTACCACGTCAGCCCAGCTGCCATCCGAGGCCCACGCGGTCGGCGCGACGGGCCGGGGCACGCGCTGCATCTGGCCGGTGTTCAGGTCGATGACCCGAGCGTGGGCGGGGTCCGCATGGACGACCCACAGGTGGGTGCCCATGGGAGACCGGTGGATGCGGGTCTCGAGCGTCAGGCTGCCGAGGGCGCCGTCGGGGAGGAGCCGGAACCGGTCTTCGGCCAGCAACCACAGCAGCTGGCGGCCGTCGGTGGTGTGAAGCACGACGCCGCGTCCGTCACTCGTCGGGGCGCCGCCGCGGAGGTTCGACTCCTCGAACAGCGGGACGGCCGGCGTCTGATCGCCCATCGTCCACACGCGCAGCGTCAGCGAGCGTTCGTGGACGTCGAAAGCCGCGAGGCGGACGGCGCCGTCGTGCAGGTCCATGGCGAGGGGCTCGACGCGGCTGCCACGGGCGAGGCGCGGATGGTCGAAGCGCGCCGGCTGTTTGGTGTCGACGTCCCAAATCGACACGCCGCTGGGTCCGAGCACGGCTACGGCCTTGGCATCGGTGGCGAGCCGGAGCATCGTGGGGCCGGCCTCGGTCGAGCCCAAGACCACGGGCGCGCTACCGTCGAGCGGGTGCACCGACGCCGTGCACTGACGTTCGTACCCCTCACAGCTGAGCTTCGCGATCGCGGTGCCGTCGGCCGACCACGCGAGCGGACCGGGCTGGGGGCCCTCGAGCTGTCCGAGGCGACGCGGCTGTGCAGGCGCGTCGAGGTCGATGACGTACAGCGTACCCGCGGCGTTCTCGAGCGCGATGTGGTGGCCATCGGGAGAGGCCTCGCCGCCGTCGGTTTCGGAGCCGAGCTCGGCCAGAGTCTCGACGTGGTCGTTTGCATCGATGGAGAAGAGCAGGCCCGCGTCGGTGATGCCGTACAGCGCGGTCCCGTGGGCGTGTAGCGACGTGACCCGCCCACGGTCGCCGAGGTCGACCACGCGGTCTCCGGTGGCGCGCGTGCCCGACGTGTCCGTGCTGGCTCGCCACAGCGTGACGCCGGCCGGGTCCGCGCCCGCAACCCACGTGCCGCTGGGGGACATCGCCACCGTCGTGGTTCGCTCGCTGCAGTCGAGCGGCGTTTGGGTCTCGTCATCGAACTGCAGCCACACGCGTTCGCGGCGATGCAGGACCTGGACCCCTTCGGTGCTGTCGAGCGTGCGGGTGTCGGTGGGCACCTCGGTCGTGGTCGGCCACCCGGTGGCGGGTGCCCATGCGATGGGTCCGTTCGCCGTCAACCCGAGCAGCACGGGCTGGCTGTCCGGCCACGCGACGGCGTCGATGCGCACGTCGGCGTCGAACGTGCGGTGCGTGTCGCGGTCGAGGAACCAGGCCACGACGCCGCCGCCGGTATCTCCGGAGGCGAGGGTCTGGGTCTTGGGGTCGAAGGCCAAGCTGGTGATCGCCCCGGTGTGCTCGCGCAGCGTCTGCGTCTGCTCGCCTGCGAAGACCAGCACGCGTCCGTCGTTCGTTCCTGCGGCGCAGGTCGTGCGGCGATCGCATGCGAGTGCGGTCAACGGAACGTCCGCAACGGCCCGAACCTCGGCCCGCGTCGCGTCCGGGGCAAACGAGGCGATGCGACCGTCCGCCTGCGCGACGTGCAGCGTTCCGGTCTCGTCGAGCGCGAGGTCGACGACCGTTCCCTGCACGGAAAGGGTCGTTGCGCCATCCTGCGCGGGGTCAGCCCAGCGTCGCAGGCTGCCGTCGTCGAGCTGAACCGCGAGCGCATCGTTCCCGCCGAACGCAATCCGTACGGCGGGGGAGGGGAGGGCCAGCGTTGCGAAGACGGGCCCGCGTCGATGCGCGTCGTTGGCCAAGGCTCGGGCGGCGGGCAACCACGCGTTGGAGCTCGTGGTGAGGTGCTTGAGGCTTGCGAGTGCAGCCGTCGCGCCCGGGGCGGCGCGGGCATAGGCCAACACCAAGTCGTTCCAGCGCTCCGGCAGCGTTCGAGCTTCGAGGCGGCGCAGCTCGTCTTCTGCGTCGGCGCGCCGGGCGGAGTCGAACTCGGTGCGCAGTCGCTCGGCATCGGCCGCGACCTCGGTGGCGTTGGCGCTGGTCCACACCATGCCACCGGCCGCCAGCGCGGTCGCGATGCCCAGTCCCCACGCCGCGCGGGCCCACGGTCGCCTCGGCTCGGCCACTTCGAGCTCGGCGAGCAAGGCCTCCATGGTCGGGAACCGCGCGTCCGGCTCCACGCACAGACCGCGCTGCAGCGCTCTGTGAACGCTCGGGGGGACCTTGGTGTAGTGCGGCGCGGGTTCGATGTGTCCGTCGAGGACATTCTTGCGAAGCTCGTCGAGCGTTTCTCCCGCAAATGCCCGAAACCCATACAGCGCCTCGAACAGTGACGCGCAGTACGAGAACTGGTCGGTACGCGTATCGGTGGGCAGCGCGAGATGCTGCTCGGGTGCCATGTACGCAGGCGTACCCATCACCATGCCCGTATGGGTGAGGGAGGTTGCCGCGGACGTGCTCGGCTCGGTCGACGTCGTATCGTCGAGGTCTTCGGTCCGCGCCAAGCCGAAGTCGAGCACGCGGACCGTGAGGTCGCTCGGGCGTACGAGTACGTTGTCGGCCTTGAAGTCGCGGTGCACGATGCCGGCTTCGTGCGCGGCACACAGTCCAAGGCCGGCGTCACGGTAGCGCTGAAGAATGTCGCGCCAGTCTCGCGAAGGCTGCCACTGCTTGAGCGTGGGACCATCCACATACTCCATTGCGACGAAGACCTCGTCCTCGTGCGTGCCCACTTCGTAGACCTGGATCACGCAGCGATGGGAGAGGCGCGCGATTGCCTGGGCCTCGCGGAGGAGCCGCTCCTGTGCCCGACCCCCGGTGGTGCGGTGTCCCGGTCGCAGCAGCTTCACGGCAACGCGGCGGTCGAGCTTGTCGTCGTAGGCGGCGTACACCAAGCCCATGCCACCGGCCCCAATCCGCTTGATGACGACGTAGCGGCCGATGCGGTTCGGCGTCGCGAGTGGATCGATGGGCGGGGAGACGGAGCCATCGGGGCCCGAGGTTTCCCCGGCCTGGGCGAACAGTCGGGCCTTCACGTCGGCGCGCAGGTTGCCGAAGTACTTCTTCGACGCGTCCGATCCGGGCGCGGCCGGGCTGGGCGCGAGCGTCGAGTCGGTCTCCAAGGGCACCTCCTCCAGTTCACCAGAACCGCGGCCCCAGCGACAGGTTTCGTGCTGGCTCCAGCTTGGAGCGCTTTACGGCCGCTTTACCGCCCGTACACAGCCGCAGCCGACGCTCGCGCGACAAGCTGAGTGTCGCCGCCCGTCGTGGCGCGCCCCAGGCCCATGCCCACCGTCGCATCCGTTCTCCGTGCCTCCCTTCTGTCCGCACCGCTGATGTTCGCCGTCGCACCAACGGCTACCGCCGCGCCCCAAGACGCCTCGACGGCGCCCGCGAAGGTCAACGCCAAGAAGAAGGGGAAGAAGAACAAGAAGGGGAAGAAGAACAAGGCCGGCAAGCACGCCCGGGGTCTGTGCGCGCAGCTGTCGTGTACCGATGCGCAAGCCGAGCAGATCTCCGCCCGCGTCCGGACGCTGCGCGAGGGCATGCGAGCCGACCGCAAGTCGGCCCAGGCTCTGCAGACGGCGCTGTCTCGCGAGCTCGCGAAGGACAAACCGAGCAAGAAAGAGCTGGCGCGGATCGAGAAGGACCTCGGGCGCATGCAGGCGGCGACCCATGACCGCATGTTCGACGCACTGCTCGACATTCACGGGGTCCTCCAACCCGAGCAGCGAAAGTCGTTGGCGTCACTGGTCGAGACTCAAGGGCTGCGTCGCGTCTTCAAGGGGGGACGTGGGCACGCTCGTCCGACTCGTGCGGCCGCGCCCTAAAAACGCGCGCGTTTTTGGAACCTGTCGCGTCGACCCGACGTGGTACCGGTCGATGCGAATGATCGCGACCACTGTGGTGGCTGCGGCGTTCGGATTGGTCTGCGCAGTGTCGTGCAACCAGTCCGACGTCGGGGCACCGTGTCAGCATGCCGGAGGTGACCTCCCGTCCGAACCGCTCATCTCGTTTCCCGCCCTCGCGTGTGACCAGCTGTTGTGCGTTTTCGGGGACCGGCTCGAGCCCCCGGAGGGGACCTGTTCGACCGACGCTGACTGCGTCTCGATGGCCAGCGGCGACGATGCCTACGTTTGTGTCGAGTCGAAGTGCCAAGTGGGGGCCGAAGCGGTGTTGGAGCGTTCGATGTGTTCGACCACCTGCGAGAGCGACCTCGAGTGTGCCGAGTTCGACGACGACACGCGCTGCAAGACCGGCTTCACGTGTGCGCCCCTGATGACGCTCGGCGACTTCTGTTGCGAGAAGGTCTGCGTGTGCCGCGACGACATCGCGCTGGGCGAAGCCCAAGAGCTGGAGGCCAAGTGTGCCGCCTCCGACGTGCCGGGTTGCTGCAACCAGACGCCCAAACCCGACGCGTGCGGGTGAGGTGGGGAAACCTGCGTTTGGCGCGGTGCGCCACCCCCGCCCTGGGCGAACGCAGGAAACCTCGGCGGCACTCGCGGGTGGTTGAGTGGGTCCGATCGGCTGCACAGCCCCGATCCTGGGCCACCCGCCATGGTCGCCGCGAAAAATCACGCCGTTCAGCGTCGGTTCGACCCACACTACCGACAGCGGGTGCGCGCGCGCTCGTTGGGGCTTCATGGTGTTGGTCGGGATAGCGTCGTTGGCGCTCACGCTCGGGCCGAGCGTTGCGGTGGACGTGTCCACCGACGCGGCTGCGTCCGAAGGTGGCCAAGCCACCGCCCGAGCGCTCCGCGGCTGGCTGGTGCAGCGCCTCATCGAGGAGGGGTTCACGATCGCTCCGTCCGACCAAGCCGACCGGGTCGTGACGCTCGAGGTCGATGGCAACGCGATCGCGGTGCACGGCGAGCGCGACCGCTTCGTGATCGACTCCGGCCCGCCGGCGGTCATGCGGCTCGAGGTCCTGCATCGTACGCGGATGGTGCTCGACCACGCCGAGGTGGCGACGCCCTCCGAGCCGCCCCCGACCCGCGCGGTGCTCGGCTTTCGCAGCAGCACCGAGGCTCCCGAAGGAGCGGCGGGCGAGTTGGAGTCGGCACTGCTGTTCGAGGGCTACGTCCTCACCCCGTACCCACGGCCGGGCGACCCGGTGCTGTGCGTCGTGCATGCACCGAAGAAACTCGCGGTCTCCGTGACCCATGGAAGCGGAACCTGCCCGGACCCCCAGCTTGCGGTCGCGTACGCGGACCTACGCGGGCCCGAGGGTGCGTCGGAGATCGTTCGGCTGATCGAGTCGGCCACCGCACCGTCGACGACGGCTCCAGCACCGGTCGAGGTCGAGTCTGCGCCGAGGGTCGTTGCCGACACTGTCGAGCCCGAGCGTCGCCGGTGGCCCAGCGAAGAGTCCGAGGTTCGCACCGGCCTCGACGCGGGGCTCGTGGCAAGGGGCGACGTCGACGGCTACGTCCGCAGCCAGACCCGCATCGGCCGGCGCGTCGGACCGGGTGCCGCGCTGCACCTGAGTCTCATCCCGTCGCGGGACAACGGGGTGCGGGCGGTCGACACGATCCTCGCGGGCGGTCCCGACTTCCGGTTCGGCAAGAAGCGCTGGGGCGTGGAATTCGGCCTGCTCGTCGGCGCCTTGATGCACGCGTTTGCGTACGACGACGCGCGCGGTGGCTCGGCGGGGTGGTACCTCGGCTTGCCCGCGTCCGTGTCGTTCGGCAAGCCGCAGGGGCCACGTGCCCATCTGTTCACCGAGGCCTTCGTCACCGGCGGTCGATTGCGGCACGTCCGCGAGAACGCGCCCGCCTGGGCACGTTCGGCATGGGGCATTCGCGTGGGTTTGGGGTTCACCTGGGGGTGGAAGATTCGATGAGCGACACGTCCAGCACGGTGGTCGCCCGTACCGTCGATGCGCGCCAAACGCGAGCGGAGCGGGTCGAGGCGCTCTACGTCGAGCACCGCGAGCTCGTCTATCGCCTCGCGCTGCGCTACGGCGGCGGGAACCCGGCTTGGGCCGAGGACCTCACCCAAGAGGTCTTCGTTCGCCTGTTCGACGTGATCGACGAGCTGGAGGCTCGCGATGGTCTCGAGTCCTGGTTCTATCGGGTCACCAGCAACCGATGTCTCAACCGTCTCCGGGCGGAGCGCCTGCGCAACTCGGGCCCGGTGCGCTGGCTGCTCGGTCGGCGTGCACCCGAGCCGCGTGACCCCGAGCGCGTCGTCGCGGCTCGCGAAGGCCTCGCGCATGCCTGGGATACCTTGGCCACGCTGCCGCCCAAGGAGCGTGTCGCATTTTCGATGCACTACATCGACGGCAAGCAGCAGACCGAGATCGCCAAGATCTTGGGTCATTCAAAGGGCTACGTCAGCAAACTGATCAAGCGCGCCGAAGACCGGGTCCGCGCCCAAGGGTGGGAGGTCTCGCATGAGTGAGCCCATCAAGCCCGGGGACGAACAGCCGCCCGACTTCGCTGCGATGCTGCGCGAGCTCGACGCCCAGCAGTCGGTGCGGGGCATGCCGATCGGCGCCCGGAATCGCGTCGCGATCGCGCTGCGCGAGCACGAGGGGCGGCGACGGTCCGCGTGGCATCGCTGGCTTCCTGCGGCTTCGTTTGCGGCCGGAGCGGCGCTGGTTTTGGCGGTCGTCGGCGCGCGCTGGTTGCAACCCGCGGCTCCTTCCGCCGTGCAGCCGGGCGTGTCGGTCGCGCTGGCGCCCTCGCCCACCGTTGGCGATTTTCGCGTGGGTGGGCAGGGCTGCGTCGCGTCGGCGAACGGCGAGACCACCACGCTCGGTGCCCACTGCCGTCTCGAAGCCCAGCACATGACCGTCGAGGTCTGGGAGCAGGCTTCGGTGCATGCCGATGGGGGCACGGTCGCCGTCGAGTCCGGACGCGTGTTGTTCGATGTAGAGCCGGTCCGCGATCTGTCCAAGCCGGTTTCGGTTGGGGTCAGCCACGGCCGCATCGAAGTGGTCGGCACCCGGTTCGCGGTCGAGCAGTCGGCCACGGGCGGTCACGTGGACCTGCTCGAGGGCAAGATTCGCTTTCACCAGCCCGATGGCACCATCGTCGACGTGATGCCGGGCGAACGACACGCGTGGGGCGACGAGGCGGTCGCGCCGTTCGATGCCGAGGTCGAGATCCTCGAAACCGATGCACCTCTGGTCGAGGCCGAGCCCGACGCGAAAGCTCCGCGCGCTCGGTCTCGCCGCCGTGGTGTGTCGGCGGCCGCGGCGGGTCGCGTCATCGAGCGCGTCACCGAGCTGCGCGCCGAGAAGCGCTACGGTGCAGCCATCTCCGAGCTTCGTCGCGCACTTCGGCGCCCCTGGGATGCTCGTACCGCGCAGGTGCTCAGCTACGAGCTGGGTGAACTGCTGCGCACCGACGAAGACATCGAGGGGGCCTGCCAGCACTTCGAAGCACATCAGGCCGCGTACCCGCGAGGCCGGTACCGCGCGGCCGTCGACCGTGTCATGCGCAGGCTTCGCTGCGACTGATCCGCCCGTTTTCCAGCATCCTCGGGTCAGGTCTTCGGAATCGCCAGCACGACGGCGGTCGCGTTGTTCCAGCCCTGAAGCTTGCCCTTGTAGCGAGCGATCTCGCCGTAGGTGAGAAAGCCGGCAACGGGTACGTTGCCAAACACGTCTCGAACCGCTTCGACCTCTCGGTCGAAGTCCCCGCCGAGGATCTGTCCTCGACAGACACAGTCGAAGACGAGCACGCCCGCAACCTCTGCATCCCCGACGCCGCGTTTGGCTTCCTGCGCGGCCAGGCGCGCTGCTTCGAGCATGGCAGCGCGCTCGCCATCGAGCAGACAGATCGTCGAACCCCTGGGCAAGTCACCCGCCAGCGTCAGGGATCCGTCGTCGCCGACCGCCAGCGGTGCGCGGGCAAAGCGAAGCTCGTCGAAGAAGTACACGCCGACCTCATGGTGAACCATGTAGCCCGGTGCGTTTTCCGGGGTCAGCGCGGTGTCGTTGCGCGCGGCGTGTTCGACGTACGCGTCGAACGCGGGTCGGTCGTCGATCTCGTAGACGACGTTGCCCTCGGCGCGGGTCACCGTCATGCGCTCGGTGTCGGGGGAAAGGCCGTGACCCAGGCCTACGCCCCAGTTTGCGCGGTCGAAGACGTGTGCCACGACGGCGCCACCGGCCAGGACTTCACCGGGGCGACCGACGAGCGTGCGCGCAAAGGCGGCGTCATCTCCCGCGGCCCCTCCGACAACCTGCTGGTACGGACGCGTCGCGCGTCGCAGCTCGTTGGTCAGTCGCTCGCCCGCGGCACACAGCCCATCGACCAGCGTCAGGGTCGTCGACGCACCCGCGCCGCGATGCACCG
Source organism: uncultured Nannocystaceae bacterium (assembly GCA_964432695.1). Lineage (GTDB taxonomy): Bacteria > Myxococcota_A > Polyangia > Nannocystales > Nannocystaceae > CAJXVA01. The sequence goes on along the minus strand of CAYSPB010000131.1, from coordinate 7,117 downwards.
CTTCGTCGGCAACGTGGGCGTAGCCCTGCGCGAGCGCATCGGCGGCAGCGGCGACGTCGGTTGCGATGTCCGGACTGGCGCGAACATCGATCAGCGCCTCGTCATGGGCGAGGAGGAACATCGCCATGCCGCCGTCGGTGCGGCCGCGTTCGGTGAACTCGCCGGAGGTCGTGCACCCGATGAACTGCGCATCGGGCATGCGGCGCTGCGCTGCGCCGAGGACCGCGTCGAGGTCGAGCTTCGGCGAGCAGAACACCAGGCCCAGCGTGGGCCGGTGGCCCTGCAGCTGCTTGAGCGCCTGGGTGAGCGCTTCTTCGACCGCAGCGCTGGGGTTCGTTGCGTTCGAGGAGCCGCTTCCGCATGCCGAGGTCACCCCTCGACCGTAGTCGATTCACTGAGCTGGCGGGCCGGCTTTTCGTCGATCTCGACGCGCTCGAAGCGTGGTTGCGCGGTCTCGCGCCGGGGGCACCCTGAAGCTGCAGGTGCGATGTGCAGTCACGCCGTCGCCGATGGCTTGGGACGACGCCCCAGTCGTCGAAGCTGACCGAAGACTCTGCGCAACATCGAGCCCCACGAGCCGGTCTCGTACCGAATGCCGTGGCGCTCGCAGATCGCACGGACCTCGGGCGCGGCTTGCCGCAGGCGATTCGGTGGCCACTTCGGAAAGAGGTGATGCTCGATCTGGTGGTCGAGTCCACCGCAAAGCACCGACAGCCACCGCGGCACTTCGAAGTTGTTCGCGGCTTCGGCCTGCATCGCGTACCAGTGGCCGCGACTCGTCGCCCGCGTGCCCTCGGGATACGCAGCCGTCTGCTCACCGACGTGCCCGGTGAAAATCGTTGCGGCCGTGTAGATGCTGCGCAGCGATTCGGCGCAGAGGTTGCCCAGCGCCACGCGCCACCATAGGGGCCCCGCGAGCAGTGGAAACAGCACGAACTCCTTGCCGTAGTAGGGCACGACCTTGCGTAGCCATCGCTTGTGCGCCTTGACGACGGTGGCCCAGCTGCGGTCGGGCAGTACGTCGTAGTCCTCTGGTTTGCGCAGGTAGATGTCGATCAGGCCCGTGAAGTGTGCGGCCATGTTGAACGAGAACGTTGGCCAGACCAGAAGCGGCTGCAGCTCCTGATGCTGGTTCGACGGTGTCCAGGGAACCTCTTCGTTGAGCCGGATGTTGCCGTACTTGCAGTCAGGATCCTTGCCGACCACGTTGGTGTACTGGTGGTGGGCGATGTTGTGGCCGCGATGCCACGAGGCCTCGTCGATCGGGGACTCCCACCAGTAGCCCTTGCTTGCGAATCGCTCGGCGCCCGGCAGCTTGTCGTATGCGCCGTGTAGGACCGCGTGTCCGATCTCCGAGCCGTGCAGCTGCTTGTGCGTGGCCAGACTCAGCACGCCGACTGCGAACCCCAGGGGGCCCGTGGGGAGGTGAAGCAGCGCCCGGCCGAGCACTTCGAAGCCTCGCGAAATCCGCGCAAGACGCTTCAGTTGTCGTACATCTGATTCGCCTATTTCGCCCTGGATGCGCCTGCGGAGCGCCTCCAGATCGCGTCCGAAGGCCCGTACATCGGTGTCCGTGGCGCTTTGCACCTGCATTGAAGTCGTTTGTATTACAAGATTGCGGCGCGTCAAGCAAAAGAAGCGCCCGGGAAGCGCAGATGTCCGGTTTCGACGGATGCAGGCTGTTGAAATTTGTAATACAATTGAGTGCGTTCGATGTCGTCGGAAACACGGAAGGCAAAGAAAGCCGAGAAGGCGCGGGCAAAGGCCCTGCGCAAAGACCGACTGGTGCAGACGCGGGTCGATCGTCGTTTGCACAACGTGCTGCAGGAGCAGGCGCGCAAGCGGCGGATGTCGGTGTCGAACCTGGTCCGCAACATCCTGGAGGATGCGTTCGGGCTCACGGATCCCGACGTTGGGCCCGCCCTCGAAGAAGACGCCGAGCTTGCGCTTCCCTCTCTCGATCACATCTACGCGTGGAACCCGGTCCGGCTCGGCAAGGACGCTTCGTGCAGCCGGTGTGCCGCGAAGATGTCTGCAGGAGACACTGCGCTCATCGGGCTGAGCGAAGATCCGCAGGCCGAGCGCGCATGGCTGTGCTCGAACTGTGGCGACGAGCTTTGAGCCTCACTTCAAGCGGTCGCGAAGTTCCCAGCACACCGCGTTCTCGAGCGACTGTGGCAAGAACGCCACTTTGCGGCCCCCGCCTTCGGCTTCCCCGATGATGACGTGGGTCGGGCACGAGACTTCGTCGGCGCCGTGGGCGACCGAGGTCAGCATCGATTCGTCGCATGGCAGCCCGAGGTATTGCTCGCACTGCGCGGCGGCGAGGCCATCGAGTCGATCTGCGCACGAGTCTGCACCCGCTTTGGGCTTGGCGTCGTGCAGCACGAGGACCTCGCCGCCCATCACCGGGATGCCGTCGCGCCCGCTGTCGGCGACGTTGCGGGTTGCGGTTCGTAAGATGGCCTGCTCGCAGGTGAGTCCCTGCTCGTCGAGCGTCTTGAGCAGTACGGCGCTGCCCCGCACTTCCACGCTGACCTTGCCGTTGGAGATGGGCTTCTTCGGCACCCGGGTCGTGTCGACCGACCAGCGGTGCCCGAACACGCGTGGACAGAACCCTTGGCTGCCTTCAGCGGGATTCAGAGAGCCTTCGAGGTGGTCCTCGACCAGGTCGATGTGCCCCTGGCAAGCCTGCCCGTCGACCAGCCCCTTGCGGATGACGAGGTGGTTGGGCTTGGAGGCGAACATCACCGCCTGCTCGAGCTCGATCGAACCCCCGCGACCTGTCATTTCGATCGTGCGGCCTTCGAGCTTGAGCCCTTCGGCGCGGGCGTAGGGGTTCTTGCCGCCGTAGGAGCCCGCGAGCGACTCGGGAATGCTCTCGATGGGTGCCCACGCCTCCCAGTCGCCAACGAGCGCGCTGTCACACTTGGCCTCGCGGTCGGTCTTGAAGAGGGTGAGCAGCAGCCGGGTCCCGTGTCGCGCGATCGTGCCCTTGCAGGTCTCGGGCTCCTTGCTCGCGTTCGCCCAGCGCAGCTCGGCCTCGTCGATTTGAAACGTGTCGGTGCCGACGACTTTGCCCGCCTTGATCTTCAGCGTGAGCTCGGAGATCCGCAGCGTGTCGACGTCGACCTCCAGGCCCAGGGTGGGGAAGAAGGCGTCGGCGTCTGTTCTGCCGTACGCACCGCGCAGGCTCTGGGGAATCGTCGCCTCGCCGTCGCCGGTCTTGGCGTCGCAGCCCAGAAGCGTGAACAAGGACGTGGCGAGAACGAGTGCGCGCGTGGACATGGGGGCGTGAAGTCGACGGAGCGAGAGCGACCGCGTTGCAGCGACGCCGTCATTTGTAGTCGGTCAAGTGGCGGCGTCGGCCGCCAGCGTCGCGATTTTCCTGCAGCTCTTGGCATCGGATGCACAACGTCGCCCAGGGCATCAACTCCAGGCGCTTGCGGCCGATCGGCTCGCTGCAGTCTTCGCACATGCCAAAGTCCTCTGGGTCTTCGGCGATCTTGTCGAGGGCTTCGGCGATGGCCTCGAGTCGCTCGGTCCGCTCGCGGTTGCGGCGAGACGCGATCACCTGGTTCATCTCCGCCAAGGGGGCGGCGTCTTCATCGACCCGGCGGGCCGTATCGCTGGCAGAGTTCTCGGGCACCAGCGCCACGTCGCCCTCGGCGCGCAGCGTCGCTTGGTGTTCGAGCAGGCGCGCCTTGAATGCGTCGAGCTGCTTTTCGTTCACGGAGACTCCAGGATGACTCAAGCGCGCCGCCGAAAAAAGGGGGTCATAGCGGAGCTCGACGCCAGCCTCCGAAGGCATCCTCCAGGGCCGCGGCGACGGCCGTCGTCAGCCCGTCGGCGCCCCGGCGTCCGACGACTTGGACCGAGAGCGGCAGACCATCGGCATCGAAGCCGACGGGCACGACCGTCGAGGGCAGCTCGAGCACGTTGAAGATGCCGGTGCAGACGAAGTCGAACGGCGTCAGCATGGGCGAGCCGTGACGCGGCGCTGGGCGGGAGTACGGCGGGACGAGGAGCACGCCACGCGGCCCGAGCAGGTCTTCGATCTCCGCCTGCAGCCGCTCGCCGTCCGCCACTGCCGCATCGAGCTGTCCGGGTAGCTTGTTCGCGAGATGCTCCGCACCCGCGATGACCACCGCCGGGAACGTATGCTTGGAGCGCCCCGTAAGGACACGGGCGAGCTCACGGCCCGTGGACAGCGGCGCTCCGTTGCCGAGGATCTCCGAATAGTCCGGGCCTCCGCCGGTCGCCATCATCGCAGCCCAGATGGGAAAGGCCTTCTTGAGCCGCGGCAGGTCGACCGGGTCGACGCGTGCGCCCTGATCTCCCAGCGCTTCGGCACAGCGACGGACCGCATCCCTGTTGACCCCATGAATGAAGATGCGGCCCAACGCGGTGACCGGGTGCACGGTCACGCCCTGCAGGCCGCGGGGTCCGTCCTCGAGCGAGAGGTCGTCCCGCACCACGGTGTCGATGCCATCGGGTCCGGCCAGGGCACGCATCACCGGCATCACGTCCTCGACGCGTCGGCATAGGGGCCCGCAGACCAGGTACTTGCTCAGCGGCTTGCCGGCCGCGGGTGGCCAGAAGCCCGTGTTCGGTACGAGTCGCCCGGTGGGCTTGTGCCCGACGGTCCCGCAGAACGCCGCGGGGATGCGAATGGAGCCACCGACGTCCGCACCGAGGCCGAACGCGACGCCGCCGGCGGAGACGATGGCGCCTTCGCCTCCACTGCTGCCACCTGCGGTTCGGCGAGCGTTCCACGGGTTCACGGTTCGCCCATGAATCGTGTTGTAAGTCTCCAGCCAGAGTCCTCCCTCGGGCACGTTCGTGATGCCGACCAAGATCGCGCCGGCTTCGCGAAGGCGGCGAACGATCGTGGCGTCTCGTTCTCCGCGAACGTTGCGGCGGGACCAGATCCCTGCCGACAGCGGCATGCCCTGGGCTTCGATGTACTCCTTCGCGGTGTACGGCAGGCCCAGCAGCGGTGGCAGCGTGGTCGGATCGTCGGTCCGCATGAGCAGCGCCTGCGCGTCCTCGGCTTCGCGCATCGCGGCTTCGTAGCGAGTCGCAATGACAGCATTGAGCTTCGGGTTGACCGACTCGATGTGCTCCACGTGCGTGCGCACGACCTCGGGAATCGAGATCGTGCGCGCACGGATCATTCGGCTCAGCTCCATCGCGGACGCGTCGAGCATGGACTCCATGCCCGCGATGGTACCTCTACGCTCGGCGGCTGCGCCGGGTCGCGAGGAAGCCGAGGCCGAGCAGGATACCCAGCGCACCCCAGCCACCGCCCGACCCGGCGGGGGCCGAGCAACCCAGCTCACCGTCGAACACGCCGTCGAGATCCACGGTCGTATCGACGCGGATGCCACGCTCCTCGAGCGCGTCCAGGCAGGCGTCGAGGTCGCCTCCATAGTCGATGTACTGGCCGTCGCAGAACAGGCTGCCGTTGGCCGTGCACGAGCCCATGCACTCTTCGGCAAAGCTCTGTTGGCACCCCGCGTAGCCTTCGGCCTGGCACTCGATTTGGCAGTCGAGGTTCACGTCTGCGGTGCACGAGCCACCGCAGCAGCCTTCGCACTGCGCAACACAGTCGGCATCGGGGGCCTGCACGTCGCAGCTCGCGTCGCACTCTGCCGAGCAATTCGCCTCACATGAGGCACGGCATTCGGCCTGGTCGTCGGCGCCTTCGCAGGACGCGGAACAGCTTCCCTCGCAGTCGAGCTGGCATGACGCGGAGCAGTCGAACGCGCCGGGGTTGGCGGTGCACTCAGCCTCACATCCGGGGCGGCAGTCGCTCGTGCACTCGATGTCGGCCGACACGTCGCACTGACCTGAGCACGCGGCCTGCAGGTCGGCGGCACACGCGGTGATCGCAGCGTCGAGATCGCAACTGCCCTCGCAGGAGGCTTCGTAGCGAAGGTCGCATGCCGCACCGCGTTCGATGTGCGCTCCGCCACACTCGTCGATTCCTGCCTTGGCGTCGGTGGCGAATAGCATCGAGGCGCCGAGCGCCAATCCCATCAAAGTGCTTCGAAACAAATCCATGGTCATCGTCTTCATCCGCGGAACGCGTCCCGCATCGGTTGGTGGCCGGCTGCGCGTCGATTCGTGGATCGGGCCGGCGCCATGTGATGGTGTCGTGCGGGATTCGTGCCGGCGCGCATCCGTGCCGAGTTGGGGCAGTTCGGGACGCCATTCCCGTTGCAATCCGCCGCATCCGCGGCCTTCCGCGACGGCCGGTGTGACGCAAACGTCAGGGGTTCGGTCGCACAAGGGCCGACCGGCAACGTACGATGCAGCGGTGCTGGGTCGACCGCGACGATGGAGCTTGGCCGTGGGCGCAGGGGTGCTCGCGGCTGGAATGGCGTGGTCTTCACCCGCCGAGGCCGCGGACGACGAGCGCGGCCGGCCGTGGGCGAAGGGGACCGTGGTGCCGAGCTTTGGCTTCGGGTTTGGCTACAGCCAAGACCTCATCTCGCTCAGCTTTGGGCTCGGGGCCAGCTACTACATTGCAAATGGGTTCTCGGTCGGGCTGAACCTCGACGATCAGATCTTGCTCTACTCGGGGTCACTCAAGGGCGATCTCCCAGACCTCGAGAACCAGATCCCGACCAACGTCTTCCGACTCACCCCGGTGGCGCAGTGGGTGTTTCTTCGTCGACCTCGCTTTTCTCCGTATGTGTTCGGCGGCGTCGGACCGGTCTTCTTCAACAACGACAGCGGCGTGTTCGGGCACTGGACGGCGGGGCCCGGCGCGTACATCGGCGTGGGCGGCCCGCTCTGGCTCGATCTGGGCGTCGGCTTTTCTGGCCTCTTTCCCACCGATCAGTGCAATGCGTCGTTCGAGTATCAACCCGGCGGCGACTTCGTGGACCAGACGCCGATCCCCGTGCTCGACTACTGTTCGTTCCGGTGGGGGCCCCGACTCGGGCTCGTGCTCGCGTTCGGCGGCGGGGGGCGGTCCCGGGAGAACCGGGAGCCTGCGCCCGATCCGTTCATGGAGCCGCCGGCGAACCCGATGCCCGAGCCCGAGCCCGAGCCCGAGTCCGAGCCGCCGCTCCCCGAACCGGCGACTGCGGATGACACCGCCGTAACA
>CAYSPB010000130.1:0-16649 GCA_964432695.1 uncultured Nannocystaceae bacterium | reverse complement strand
GACCAGCGGGCACGCCGCGTCGCCAAGGTCATCGCCATCACACTCTTCGCCGTCTTCGACGACGCCGTTGCCACACTCGGCGCTGCCGCCGGAGGAGGAAGAAGAGCTCGCGTCGGTGGGGTCGGTCGAGCTGCTGCTCGAGTCGGTGGGGTCGGTCGAACTGCTGCTGTCCGCAACGGTGGTCTCGGTATCGACGGGGTCGGTATCGCCGGGGTCGGTGGTCGAGCTGCTCGACTCGCCGCCGGTGGTGGGCGTCACGGTGGTGGTCACCGTCGTGGAGGGGCTGCCCGTCGTCGGGTCGCCGGTCGTCGTACTTTCGGTCTCGTCGTCATCGTCGGTGGTCGTGGCGCCGGAGACGTCATCGCCACACGCGGTCAGGGCAAGGGGAAGGAGCGCAGCGAGCGCGAACGCGCTGAGCTTGTGGTCAAGAACATTGATACGCATGTTGGTTCCTCGGTCGTTGGATAGGCTCGCGTGGTGCCTATCGCTTTGAACTACCGGTCTGTGACAGCGCTGTAAATGTGCACCCTACGGTTCTTGGGGGCGCTTGAGGCCGTTTTGTTACTTTGCTGAGGTATGCAAGCCGCGTTGTCGGAGCGTCTTGCACTACGTCGAGATCACCCGGAACGTTGCGTACACCGCCGGTGAAGGCCTACGTCCGACGTCGACGGACCTTCACCGACGTCGGCCGCTTCGGACGCGCGCGGCATCACCGGACCGCCCCGCCGCCTCGAGTGCAGCACTCGTTCGTTCGACCCACGCCTCGACCTGTTCGGGCTTCAGCCGAGGTCGCAACCGCTCGACCAAGACCTCGACCGGCCCACCGTGAACGATGGCATCGTCGAGCGAAGCACGAAGTGCCGCTGTCTGAAGGGAGACGCGCCGCTGCGCATCGCGAGACCGAGCCAAGGCCTTGGCTGCCGCGCTCGTCGACGCAGCATCTCCGATCGCGCCCGCACGGCGCTGAACGTAGGCCAACATCGCCGGCAATGACGGGTCTTCGGGACGCACAGCGCGAGCTGCCTGCAGCGTTTCGATCGCTGCCGCGTCATCGGGATCGGTGAGCGCGAGCATGATCGGCGCATCGGATCGCACAGCCTCGGCGACCGTCTCGCGCGCGCCCACCAGCCATGGACGCGCCTCCTCCCAGCGTCCTTGCTCGAAGAGCGCATAGCCCAGCAGCCATCCCGAGCGCCCCGCCGGCTCCGCCTCGGCCAGCGACCGCAGCACGGCCTCGGCCTTCGCTGGCCTCGAGGCGCGCAGCCAGGCCGCCGCAAGCTTCATGCCGTCGCCTGCCTGTCCACGCTCGGCGAACAGCACTTCGAACAGCTCGGCGTACGCGAGCGTGTCGTCACAGCCCCGATACGCCAGCGCGGCCGCCTTGCCGACATCGCCGGCGGCCCCGTACTCCGCCCGCATTTCGCCAACCGCCGCGAACGCCTCGGGATGGCAGCGACGGCCCGCACGAAAGCGCGCCCCCTCGCGACGCGCCCTCGCCTGCACCCCGGCCGGCAGCTCCGTGGAGGCCGGTGCGGCAGAGAGCAAGAGCGCAGCGAGCAGAGCGAACCGCAACACGAACCGCGACCGTATCAGGCCCGCGCAAAGCCGACGAACTCATCGCCGCGCTTGGTCAGCAGTCGCGTCCGTCGCATGCGGTGGTCGGCAACCGTGGTCTGCAACAGCGCCTCGACGACCTCTCGAGGCCGCACGCCGCCCTGGTTGCCGACCCGCAGGCGGAACCGAAGCGCGCCATCTTCGACCCGCGCCCCCATGAGGTACTCGCGAACGTCGATCCGCTTTTCCTCGAGAGCATCGGTCTTGCGGCGAGGCTTTCGCTTGCCGCCGCGCTTCTTTTTGTGGACGGCCCGCATGACGACGAGCTCCCCCTCGGCGAGGCGCTGGGCGACGGTATCGGCTGCAACGTCGAGCTGGTCTTCATCGAGCTGCACGGCGTAGTCCGCCGCTTCGATGAGTTTGGGCAGCTTCACCGCGCCGGGCTCGAGCAGCCGGCCGTCGATGATCGTCAGTCCCGGAGGGGCCGCTTCCCGGATACGCTCGACGACGGCCACGCCCATCTGTGTCCGCTCCTCGTCGCTGAGCATCCCCGCGAGGTCTTCTCGCGAGCGTTCGAGCAGGATGTCGATATCGACGACCTCCTCGTCCGCCGCCATGCCCAACGCCAGCGCCGGCCCGAAGGTCATGCGCGGAATGGGGTTGTACCCGCGCGAGAATGCCAGCTCCACGCTCGCGCGCCGGAACATGCGCGGCAGGATGCGAAGCAGGTCGCGGTGGCTGAGGAACCGCAGCGGCCCGTGCTTGCCGAACACCAGCCGCAGACGGGAGTGCGCGGCCTCGGCGTTGGCCTTCCACGCATTGCCCTCCTCGAGGTTGCTCGGCGCCATGCGGCCCACGAGCGCCTCCGCAGGCACGAGGTCGGGTTGGTTCCCCAGGCTGCCCGGCGCCGGGATGTCGAGCGCTTCGGAGTCGCGCTTGTCCTTGGCCGAACGCAACGTTCGCAGCGCGACGATCCGCTCGTCTCGCATGTTGCTCATATCGCACGCGATGCCGCAGTCGTAGCAGACGAGCTTGCGGTGGTCGGCCTCGGCATCCGCCAGCTTGGTGTGGTGGATCTTGTCGCCCGCGGCCTTGCCACACGGCGGGCTCAACCGGCTGCGCAGTGCCTTTTGATACTCCCCGGCGAGGAAGCCAGGCTCGAGACCAATGTCGATGTGGTCCCAGGGCAGTCGAGCATCGACGGGGATGGTCTGCGTGAACTGGGTCGGGTCGATTTCGGCGTACTCCAGCGCGTCGAGCCAGCGGTCGAAGCTGAAGACCTCCTGCCAGCCATCGAAGCGCGCCCCGTGCTCGTAGGCATGCTGCAGCGCCACGCCCATCCGTCGGTCTCCACGCGCGAACAAGCACTCGAGCCACGAGTCTTCGACCGTGTGCGTCTTGAGACCCAGCTTGGCCGAGCGCGCGAGGTCTCGCAGCATGTTGACCTTCGTGCGCAGGTCTTCCATCGAATCCATCGCGGCCCATTGGAACGGCGTGTGCGGCTTGGGCACGTGCTGGGATACGCTGACGGTGATCTGCGGCGGGCGCTTGAGTCCCAGCTCGCGCGCGACGTTCTTGACCCGACGTCCGGTCTCGATGATGCCGACGACGTCTTCGTCGGTCTCGGTGGGCAACCCCATGATGAAGTACATTTTCATCCGGTCGTAGCCACGCTCGAAGATGCGACGAGCCGAGTCGAGGATGTCCTGCTCGGACACGTTCTTGTTGATCACGTCCCGCATCCGCTGGGTGCCCGCCTCGGGTGCGAACGTGAGCCCGCTGATGCCGACGCGCTTGATCTCGTCGAGAAGCGCTCCCTCGAGGCCATACGCCCGCAAGCTCGCGATGCCGAGCTTGACCTTGCGCTCCGCGAGCTCGGGCACAAGGTCTTTGATCAGCGGGTTGATGCAGGAAATGTCGGCAGTCGACAGCGCGGTGAGGCTGGTTTCTTCGAATCCCCCGGCGTCGATGCCCCCGAGCACGGCCTTCTTGACCGCTTCGGGGCTGCGCTCGCGAACGGGGCGATAGATGATTCCGGCCTGACAGAACCGGCACCCCTCGGTGCAGCCGCGCGTGACCTCGACGGAGGCACGATCGAAGATCGCCTCCGCGTACGGCACCGGGAAGCGCTCGGGGAACGGGAACTGGTCGAGGTCCCGCACGAAGACGCGCTGGATCGAGAGTTCGACGCCGGCGGCCTGACCGGCGTCGGAGAGCCCGGTGACGACGTGCACGCCGGTCTTGGGGTCCGGGCCCACCGCATACATCGCGGGCACGTACATGCCCGGCGTGCGGGCGACGGCGGCGAGGACCTCCGAGCGCGGCGCTCCGGCGCGGCGCATCTGCCCGATCATCCGGAGCAGCCCGGGCAGGACCTCTTCGGCCTCCCCGACCAAGAATGCATCGACGAAGTCGGCCAACGGCTCGGGGTGCGTGGCGGTGGGCCCACCGCCGAGCACGATCGGGTCGGCGTCGCCACGGGCATCACTGCGATACGGCACGCCGCCGAGTTCGAGGTTGAGCAGCACGTTCGTGTAGCAGAGCTCGTACTGCAGGCTCACGCCCACGACGTCGAAGGACGACAGCGGCGTCTGGGTCTCCAGCGAGATCAGCGGCAAGCCGCGCTTGCGGAGCTCGGCTTCCATGTCGACCCAGGGGGAAAAGGCCCGCTCGCACACCAGGTCTTCCTCCTTGTTGATGAGGTCGTACAAGATGCGCGTGCCGAGGTGGCTCATGCCGACCTCGTAGATGTCGGGGAACGCGAGGACGAACGTGCACGCCTTGCCCGCGTGGTCCTTGAGCACCGCCTGCTCCTCTCCCCCGAGATACCGGCCGGGCTTCTGCACGCTCGTCAGGAAGTCGGCGTAGGGGTGCTCGGACAGGGCGGCTGCGGTGACTGCAGGCGGCTCGATGCGTCCGTCGGTGCTCATGGCCGCAGGGAATGCCACATCCCCTGCGCGGACGCCACAACGCGGCCCGTCCTAAGCGCATCCGAACCCCGGCAAGCGCGACGCCGCGCGCGCCGGCGCAGCGACGTTCCCGTGCACGACCCCCCTTGCGCGTCGGGTGCGCCGGTTTACCATGCACCAAGACGTGAAGGACCTTTACGAGACGCTGGGCGTCGGACGAACCGCCTCCGAAAGCGAGATCAAGAAGGCGTACCGCGGCCTCACGCGGAAGTACCACCCGGACAAGAATCCTGGGGACGCAGCCGCCGAAGAGCGCTTCAAAGCGGTCTCGAGCGCCTACGACGTACTTTCGGACAAGGATCGGCGCTCGCTCTACGACGAGTTCGGAGACATGAGCCTGACGCAGGGCTTCGACGCCAACCGAGCGCGGGCCTACAAGGCGCATCAGAACGCGGGCTTCGGTCGAGGGATGGGCGGTGGCGGCTTTACGGTCGATGACTCGCTGTTCGACGACGTCGGCGATGCCAAAGCCACCAGCTTCGACGATCTGCTCGGTCGCCTTTTCGGCGGCGGTCGGGTCCGCTCGCAGGCGCCCCGACCGCGCCGCGGCGCCGACATTCAGGGCGACATCTCCGTCGGCTTCAACGACGCGCTGCGGGGGACTACGGTTCCGCTTCGCATCGAGGCGCAAGAGGGCGGCGTGAGCACCATCGACGTCAAGGTTCCCGCCGGCATGCCCAACGGCGGCAAGCTGCGCGTCCGGGGGAAAGGCGGGGCTGGCAACCCGCCCGGAGACATCATCCTCACGGTGAAGGTCGGCACGCACAAACTGCTCGAGCGTGACGGCAGCAACCTGCGCCTGCGGCTGCCCGTGACCGCGCTCGAGGCCTACCGCGGCGGCCCGATCGACGTGCCCACGCCGTGGGGCGTCGTGACGGTCAAGCTTCCGCCAGGTTCCCAGAGCGGACAAACGATGCGCCTGCGCGGCCGTGGCGTGCGCCCTGCCGGCAACAAGCCTGCCGGTGACCTGCTCGTGACCCTCGACGTTCGCATGCCCGACAAGGGCGACGACCGCCTGCTCGAACTGCTCACCGAGCTCCAGGGCGGGGTCGATCCGCGCGCGACCCTTTCCCTCTAGCGGCGAGGGCACAGGGACTTCCCCGAGCGCAGCGGGTTTCGACGCTTGCCCTCAGGCCCGGCGGAGCGGCACGATCGCTGGGTGCGATGGTGGGTATGGGGAGGCGTGCTCGCGCTCCTTGGGGGATGCGCCAACGGTGAGTCCAGCGTCAACGGCTTCGGCAGCGCCGGCTTGGGCACGGCCAGCGCGACCAGTGGCGCGGGCGGCATCTCGGCCGGAGCGCGACGGCCGACGGCGACGAGGACTGCGACGCAGCCGACCTCGCGGGCGCAACGTGCACCACGCTCGGCGGTACCGGCGGTACCCTGGCGTGCTCGTCTGCCTGCGGCTTCGACGGCGCAGCCTGCTACATCGACGAGGTCTTCGACTTCCCGGTCGCCTCCGACCCGCGCTCGATCACCATCGGCACCGCGCCGTGGAACGGCGGTGACTTCTTCGAGGGCGTCCGCAAGACTCGTCCGGTACACGACGACCGCCACCGTCCAATCGGGCTGTGGCTCGGCGAACTACAGCGAAGCCGGCTCGACGATGACCTTCCGCGACGTGGGCCTCTCGGGTGCGCACAGCGGTGCGCACGGGGTCGGCGTGAGCGCACGAGCCAGCCGCGTCGCGGCGTGTTAGGGCTTGGACCATGGCCACGCACCTGCCCGTCGTGTCGCCCGCTCCCGAGGCTCGCCCCCGCAAACGCCACCCCAAGTGGCTGCGCGTGCCCATGCCGGGCGGCGAGGGGTACACAGACCTCCGCAAGCGGGTCAAAGAGCTTCAGCTCCACACGGTCTGCCAGAGCGCAAGCTGTCCGAACATCGGCGAGTGCTGGAACAACCGCGCACTCACCATCATGATCCTCGGAGACATCTGCACCCGATCGTGCCGATTCTGTGACGTCAAGACCGGGCGCCCTCTGCCCGTCGACGAAGGCGAACCCACCCGCGTCGCCACGATCCTCGGTGAGCTCGCACTCCGCCATACGGTCATCACGTCGGTCGACCGCGACGACCTCAAGGACGGGGGGGCCAGCATCTGGGCGCAAACGCTGCAGGCCTGCCACGACGTCGCGCCATGGATGACCATCGAGGTCCTCGTGCCGGACTTCAAGGGCAGCCTCGCCGACACCGACGTCGTGCTCGATGCGGGCCCGGACGTCTTCGCCCACAACCTCGAAACCGTGCCGCGACTGAGCAAGCAGGTGCGGGTGCAGGCCAAGTACGACCGCAGCTTTTCGGTCCTCGAGCACGCGGCCCAGCGCGGTGCCCTGACCAAGACCGGACTCATGCTCGGGCTCGGCGAAAGCCTGGGCGAGGTTCGCGAGGTGATCGACCAGCTCGGCGAAAAGAAGCTCACCATCCTCACGCTCGGGCAATACCTGCAGCCCAGCCGCAAGCACCTCGAGATCGACCGCTACGTCCACCCCGATGAGTTCGCGGAGCTTGCCGACTACGCGCGGAGCCGCGGCATTGCGCACGTCGAGAGCGGACCGCTGGTGCGCAGCAGCTACCACGCCGAGGGACAGGCCGAGCTGATCCGCCGGCTGCAAGAGGGGCGCGGGCGCGTCGGATTCGCAAGCCTGCGTCCCGAGATCCCGCCCCCCACGTAGACCACCGGCTGCTACTTCAGCTTCGCCAGCGCGGACTTCACCGCGGCGTCGAGCTGCGAGCGCGTCGCCTTCCAGCGACGGCGGCGCATCGCGCTGACGAACGCCTGCACGGCCGGGGCCGACGGTGAGTCCGGGTGTGCCTTCGCAAAGCCGCTGTACGAGGCTTGAAGCTCCTTGCTCGCTTGGCACGGCGGCTTGTCGTACTCGCCGTGGTCGCACAAGCGTAGGTAGGACTCGCGGGCCTCGGCGGTGCCCTTGGGCGCGACCGCGGCGTACGGCCCTGGACTGGCAGCGAGAGCTTCCCACGCAAGCAACGCGTCGACCGCAAGCGCGGGTGGGCCGTTGTACCCGCCCTCGTCGTATCCCGAGGAGAACAGCATCGACGCGTGCTGTGCCGCGAGGTGGGCCCGGGACGGTTCGTCGAGCACCGCCTCGATGCCTTTGGCGATGGCGGCGTGGTCGACCCCGATCGCCATCGTGCCTTCGCCTGCGTAGTAGTAGCGAACCCCACGAGCCTCGAGCGCCCCGATCTCGGCCTTGGCCGCCTCGGAGGGGGTCCCGCAGTCGAACGAGGCAGTCTGGCATGCCGCGGCGCGCAGCGACTCGTCCGCACGGACCCGGTCGTCTTGGGCCGCAGAAGACTTGAACACGAAGTCGACGAGCTGCTGCAGGTTCATGCTCAGCGTCGAGGCCCGCGTCTTGCCCACGGGGTGCATCTTCACGAACAGCGCGGTCACGGCCGTGAACGCGTCATCGGCTTCGGGGTCGAGCGCTGCGAGGCCCTCGGCCCAGGTGGCCGGATCGGTTCCCGGGTTCGCGCGCACACCTCCGCCTGCGGCGGGGTTGGTCCGCTTCGGACCGTCGTCGGGGTTCGTCCGCGTGGGCGTGCCACCGCCCTCGGGCGCATCGGCGTCCGTCGAGGGCGCTTTGGTGGCGGGTGCATCGCTGCCCTCGGGGGTCGGTGGTTTCGTGTCCGGTCCGGAGCCGAACGAGACCTTGCATCCGCACAGCAGCGACGCGGAGACGAGCAGGATGTGGAGGCGGTTCATCGCCGGAAGTGTACGCCGTGCCCAGCCCCTCGGTTGCCTCTAGCCGCAGCGTCCCGATGTGCCCCGCCGCGGACGTTTGCCTCGGCACGGATCAGCCGCGCTCGGCGAGCACGGCCTTGATCGTGGCCAACGCATCGGCGAGACGCTTCTTGGGGATGTTGACCCGCGTCGGCATGCCGCCACCGAGCTCGAGCAACTCGACGAAGTCAAGACCGCTCTCGAACGGCGCAGCAATCGTGGCATTGCCAGCGTCGACGACGACCGAAACCGTGGCGACCTTCTGCCCGAGCAAAAGCAGCTCGGTCTTGTCGCACTTGGGAGCATCGGATCCGAGCTCCACGTACGCGATGCCATCGGCGATGGCATACTGCTCTGCGAGGCGCTTCGAGGCGTCGGCCATGCGCCGAAAGTCCGCAGCCGCCTCGTCGATGCTCGTGCGCTCGACGCCCTTCTTGAGACCGCCGACGAGGTAGAGCACCACGCGACGTTTCAGCGTGTCGTCGAGCCAGTGTGCGCGCAATGCGTGGTCGATGCGTTCGGCTTCGGGCGACGGCTCACCGATGCGGGTGTCGACCGCCCGTGCATCGTCGTCCGCACCCGCGTACGGCTCCTTGCCGCCGAGCACCCACTTCGCCGCGGCGTACAGACCGTCGAGGTCGAAGTGGCTGAGTACGGTGTCGACCGGACCGGTCTGCGCGACCATCTCGGGCGTGATCATCTCAGGGCAGGCGCCATGCTCGGCCTTGGTGCACAGCTCGAAGCGCTCGTCGGAGGCAAATCGTTCGTGCAGCGGATGGTCATGGTGGTCCACCCACTTGGCGAGCCGGTCCCCGAGGTTCTTGATGAACTTGCCCGTGGTCTTCTCGAACCCCTTGCCGAGGCCTTCGGCCGCGAACGCGATGTCGAGTACGACGACGCGACCATCGAGGCTGTTCGCGCGCGGCAGCTTGCGCGGCGAAGCGAACCGGAGCGCCGGAAGGTCGCTCACGCGTCGTCTCCAGCCATGTCGGCCTTGGCCTGCTCGAGCTCGCCCCGGGCGTGGTCATCCCCCGCCTGGGTCGCGGCCGCAATGCCAGCATCGTAGGTGACGCCCGCCGCGTCCTTGTCGCCCATCCGCACCAGCAGGTTGCCGAACATGAGGTACGCGGGCACGTACTCCGGATGCGCCTTCGTCAGCGCATCGAAGGTGGCCCGAGCTTCATCGAGTGCACCGGTCTTGGTGAGCTCCATGGCAAGGCCATACGCGGGGAACGGGTCGTCCGGCTTGGCGGCGACCATCGAGCGAAGCATGCCGAGCCGGTCCATCGCGCCCCCTGCGGCTCAGGCCGCGCCTTCGGAGATCGGGTTCTCGGCGGCGTGCTTTTCAGCGTAGGCCTTGGCGTCGGCCGACGACATGCCCAGCGCCTCGAGCAGCTCGGGCGTCTGATCGAACACGTGCGTCTCCTGCAGGTGACCGACGAGCAGCAGGTACACGGCGACGTGATGCGGCTCGTACTTGCCGAGCAGCATCGTCGCGCCTTCGCGCAGCTTCTCGGGCGAGTTCGTCTCGCAGAAGTCCTCATCGGTCTCGCCTTGGCGGTGCTTGACCCCCAGGAAGTCGAGGTACTCGACGAGCATCTCGCGGTGGTGCCGCATGAGCCACTCGATGAGGAACGCCAGCGCCAGCTGCTGGTTCTCTTTTTCGAACTCCGTGTCGAAGCGCTTGCGCCACGCCTTGAGACGTTGCGCGCGCGTGAACGCGGTGGAGGGCACGCCGGAGTGGGAGCCGCCGGCTTTGAGCACGGCGCGAACTTCTTTGCCCGAGAGCTCGTTGTAGAACGCGTCGGCGCGCTCCGTACCCAGGTGCTTGCAAATCTCGATCGGGATCATCGGAAGAGCGCGAACCTAGCCCGGGCCCCTCCTCCGAAGCAAGGACGAGAAAACCCTCGGGTTTTAGGGTGTTGCAAGGCGCACGTCACCCGTAGCCGTCGATGTACGCATCGTAGCGGGCCCGAAGCGCGACGGTGACGGGGCCGACGCTGCCCTGCCCAACGGCCACGCCGTCCAGCGCGGTCACCGGCATGATGCCGCGCACCGAGCTGGTCAGGAACACTTCGGACGCCCGACGCAGATCTTCGGGGTGGACGACCTGCTCGGTTGCGGGATGCCCGACGTCAGCGGCGAGCTCGCAGACGACCTGCCGAGTGATGCCCGCGAGCAGCCCGGCGCGCAGGTGAGGCGTGCACAGCGTCCCGTCGATCACCGCAAAGACGTTGCTCGTCGCGCCCTCGGCCACCTCGCCCGCGGAGGTGTACAGGATCGCGTCGTCCCCCCCGCGGCTGGTTGCCTCTCTCAGCGCGATGATGTTGTTGAGGTAGTTCCCGGTTTTGATGCCGGGGTCGACCAAGCCACCGCCGGCCTTGTCCACCTGTACCAACACCGCTGCGAGGCCTTTTGCATAGGCCTGTTCGGTGGGCAGCTGCAGCGGCTGCGCGACGATGACGATCGTGGGGTCGGCGGACCTGCGGGTGTCGAGCCCGATCGGGCCGCTGCCCCGCGTGATCATCATGCGCACGTAGCTTTCATCATTGCCGGTCGCCGCGTGCGTCCGCGCGATCAAGGCTTCGAGGGCCGCGGCCCCCAGCGGAATGTCCATGCCGATTCCGTCGCCGCTGCGATGCAACCGCTGCAGATGACGCTGCAGCTCCACCGGCTTGCCGCCCCCGGCGGTGCGCATGGTTTCGTAAACGCTGTCGCCGTACAGGAATCCCCGGTCGAACACGCTGACCGTGGCGTCGGCCGGGTCCACGACCATGTCTTTGGAAGACAGATAGACCTTGGTGCTGCTCATCGTGCCGCCTACTTGCCCATACGAAGCTTCCATACCGAGGTCACGCCCTCCCAGAAGATGCGCATCGACATCTTTGAGTCACCGCGTTCGCGGTCGGGGAAGGTGATCGGGACCTCCTGCACGGAAAAGCCTGCCTTGAGGATCCGGTAGGTGACCTCGATCTGAAAGCCGTATCCGACGGTCAGGATCTCGCCCATTGGCAGCGCCTCGAGGACGCGACGGGAGAAGCACTTGAATCCGCCCGTCAGGTCCCGAACCTGCACGCCGAGCACCGTCCGCGCGTAGAGGCTCCCGCCCCACGACAGGGCGAGCCGGTGGGGTCCCCAGCCGGTGATCCCGCCGCCGGGCACGTAGCGTGAACCGAGGGCGACATCTGCGCCGTCGAGCGTAGCGTGGAGGAGATCGCCTAAAAATCGCGGCGGATGACTTCCATCCGCGTCCATCTCGAACACATGGGAAAACCCCGCGGGGTGGTCGAGGGCCCAGCGAAAGCCGTGCAGATAAGCGCGGCCGAGGCCCTCTTTGCCCGCGCGATGAACGACGTGAATGCGCTCATCCCGCGCAGCCCAAGCATCGGCCAGCTCGCCGGTGCCATCCGGGCTCGCGTCGTCGATGACGCAGATGTCGAAATCCGGCTGCTCACGGCGGATCGCTGCGAGGATCGTATCGATGTTCTCGCGCTCGTTGTAAGTGGGAACGAGGACCACCGGGCGGAGGGCGGACGACGGTGCGGCGGATTCGCTCACAGGTGGCGCGCATCATACGGGTGCGGCCGCCCGGCGCGAAACTCGATGCGATGCGCGTCGGCTTTGAATCGGCGATGGACATCTTGGTCGTTGAGGCCTGGGATGGATGTGGTACAACCAGCTACAAGTCCCTTCGGAGTTGTAGCCGACATTGCGAAAAATTCGCTGCCACTACGCGTCCCCCGAGGCCTTCGTCGAAGCGCTCGATGCTCCAGGCGAAGAGAGCGCGCTGCAGGTCTTCACGACCGATGCGTTCGAGCCCGGGGAAGAAGTGCTGCTCGAGGTCTACTTCCCGAGTCTGCCCGGCAAGATGATGGTCCGGGCAATCGGACAGGAATGGCACCCTGCGCGCCCACGCCTGCGCGTGCGCGCGGGTGGCGTGCTTCGGTGCACCGGCACGGAATGGACCAAGCTGCAGTTCCTGCGCAAGGTCGGTGCCGGTGACCTGAAGCTGACCGCACGTCGTCGGCACGTCCGACTGCCGGTCATGGTCGAGATTCGCTGGCGTCGACAGAACACCAACGACTTCATCTCCGCCGCGCTTTCGGAGATCTCCGAGGGCGGTGCCTTGTTGCTCACATCCGAAGACAGCCGTCCGCCCTCGGGCGAAGAGGTCATCGTCGAGATCATGCCGCCGGGCAGCGAGCGGCCGCTCGAGGTGTTATCCATCGTGCGCAACACGGACCACCCCGATGGTGTTGGCCTCGAGTTCATGGCGCGCGACATGGGTGGCGTGCACCGCCTCCGCGAAGTCATTCGCCGCTTGGTCGAGCAGTAGCCTGCTGCTGCTCGCGCTGGGCTGCGGGGATGCGCCAACGACCGTTGCCACGGCTGCGTTCGCACGGCCACTGTCGCTGCCGCAGCCAGAGCCGCCGTCGCTGCCGGAGGACTGCGACGCCGTGGTCGCGCTCGCGTCCGACGACCTCGACGCCGCCGCCGTGCTGCCGGTGTTGTGTCCCGACGCTGCGCTCGATGCCGTCACGGCTCGTACCGTGCTGCTCTCGGCGGACTCCTCCGACGCCGCGCGACGCCGAATCCCCTTGCTCGCGCCCTATCCCGAGCTCGCATCGCTCGCAAAGCTGGTCGCACTCGTCGACGCACCGCCCGAGCTCGTCGTCGACGCCCGCCTCCCCGACCCTGCGACCGCCATCGTCACGCCGCTGAGCGACGAGGTGCTCGCCACAGCCGCGCTTGCGCGCGCTCAGCTGTACACCAGCGGCCTCGGCCCCGACGCGCACACGCGAGCCCGCGGCTACCTTGCCAAGGTCTATGCGCACGCGCTGCGTCAGCTCGGCATCGAGCCCACGCGCCCGCCAGGACCGTTTGGCCGCCTGCTTGCCGCTCAAGCCATCGCGCATGGCCGCGCGTTCTGTGATGCGTACTGGCGACGTCGCGTCCGCGGCCTGCACCGCGTCTGCGCCGAGAGCGAGCGCGCGATGCTGCGGGCCGTGCTCGCCCTCGAAGCTGACGCGAGCGCTGGCGACGTGCCGCTCGCGGCGTACGAGCTGGTCATGGGCCGACGCTACCTGCTGCGCAACGACGTCAAGGCGCGGCTCACCAAGGCGTTCGAGGGCGAGACCGGCCCCCTTACGCCCTCGCGCCTCGCCCCCATTGCCGCCGAGCTGCCCCGACTGATCGAGCACGGCCTCGTCGACCTCGCGATCGGCCGAGCCCTGACGCTTCGCAAGCAGGGCAACCTGTCCGTCGCCTCGGTCGAGGGCCTCCTGCAGCAGGAGCTGGGTGCGGCGGAGGGCGACGAGTACGTCGAGCGTCTGCACGCCCGGATCGAACGAGCGACCAAGCGAGGTGCGGGCACCGCCACGGGCACGCTCGAGCACGCGCCCGACCCGACGTGGCCCTCGGCGAGCGTCGTGGCCCGCGAGCAGCTCGAGGCGATCGAAGCAGGCGACGATGGGTTCACCCGTCGCTACGCGCTCGCTCGCGCCGTCGTCGTCCTGCGCCAGCGCCCCGATGCACTCCGGGTGGCCCTCGATCGAGCCAGCCGCACCACGAATCCCGCGGTTGCGGGGGCGGTTCCCCTGCTTCGCGCCACGCTCGACGAACTCGACGACGGTCGCCTCGCCTACCTGCGTCGGCAGGTCGCAACCGACAACGCCGTCGTGGTCGTCCCCGAAGGCATGCGCCGGCGCAGTGCCGCGCTCATCGCTCGAGACGCCGGCGACGCGGCCCGCTGAACCGGCGCGAGAAGCCTCCTGGCCGGCGTCAGATCGTGGCGTTCAGCCCGTAGGCTGCGGCGCGATGGAGTATCGCAACCTCGGCCGCAGCGGCCTCAAAGTGTCTTCCCTGTGCCTTGGCACGATGACGTTCGGGGAGGCGGACTCGAACTCGTTCATGCACAAGGTCGGCTGCGACGAGGAGACCTCGTTCCGCATCATGAACACGGCCCTGGATGCGGGCGTGAACTTCTTCGACACCGCCGACGTCTACGGCCAAGACGGGCTGACCGAGCGCATCATCGGCGCCTGGTTCGAGCGAGACGGTCGCCGTGACGACGTGGTGCTCGCCACGAAGTTCCGGTTCAAGATGGGCGACGGTCCCAACCACAAAGGCGGGTCCCGGCTGCACATCCGAGACGCGGTCGAAGCCAGCCTCCGCCGGCTGAAGACCGACCGCATCGACCTGTATCAAATCCACATGCAGGACACCGCCGCGCCCGAAGACGAGACGCTGCGCGCACTCGACGACCTCGTGCGCCAGGGAAAAGTCCTCTACATCGGGTGCAGCAACTACGCGGCGTATCGACTCGTCGACAGCCTGTGGACGAGCAAGGACCAGAAGCTCGAGCGCTTCGTCTCGGCTCAGATGCAGTACAGCCTGCTCGAGCGGTCTATCGAGCGGGAGCACGTACCGGCCTGCCTCGAGCATGGGCTCGGTGTGCTGCCGTGGTCCCCGCTGGCCGGTGGGCTGCTCACCGGAAAGTACGCGCGCGACACGGGAGCACCCGAGGGCTCTCGACTGGAGCAATGGAAGGACCAGTTCGGGCGACGAAACAACGAACACACCTGGACCGTCATCGAGACGCTCGACGCCGTCGCAAAGGAACTCGACAAGCCCGCCGCCGCGGTTGCGCTGGCCTGGGCGATGAAGCGGCCCGCGGTCACGTCGGTAATCTTCGGGGCCCGCAGCGCCGGGCAGCTGGAGAAGAACCTCGCCGCCGCAGAGGTCGACATTCCAGATGCGCTAATGCGGAGGCTCGACGAAGCGTCGGCACCGGACTGGGGCTATCCGTACTCTTTCATCCAGAACGTCGCGGGTCGCTGGTAGCCCCTGCCGCGTTCGCACCGGTACCATCGCCGCGTGCGCGCATGGTTTGCCGTTGGGTGTGTCTGCATCGGCGGATGCTTTTCCGATCCGCCGTCGGTGCGGACCGAGGGCAGCACGTCGCAAGCCGGCACGACCGAGCGAGAGGTCGAGACCACCGAGGCGGCCGAGGATTCATCCTCGAGCGGGGAAGCCGACGACACGACGGGGTCCACCGGTTCGACGGGAACGACGGGTACCAGCGGTACGGGCATCGCGGACACCACCGGCACCTGCCCGGCGGGAACGCTCGGCTGCGCCTGTGACGGAGGGAACTGCGAGCCCCTCTCACAGTGCCTCGATGGCGTCTGCGTCCCGCAGCCGTCTGTTTGCATCGTCAGCTATGGCGGCACGGTGGAGACGCTCGAGGTGCAGGTGACCCGCGTCCTACCCGGCGGCGTGGTGCAGAGCGAGCCCATGGCCATGGCCACCGGTGCGCACGCCATCGACGACGACACGGCTGGCCAGGACATGCTGGTCGAGTGTGGCGGCACGATCTACGCGGCTGCCGTCACCGAGGGCGCAGTGCACAGCTACGGGCTCGACGACGGCATGCTGATTCCGCTCGCCGTCACCTCGCTGCTGGACCGTACGCCGCGGGCGCTCGAGTGCG
This sequence comes from uncultured Nannocystaceae bacterium, assembly GCA_964432695.1. Lineage (GTDB taxonomy): Bacteria > Myxococcota_A > Polyangia > Nannocystales > Nannocystaceae > CAJXVA01. The sequence goes on along the minus strand of CAYSPB010000130.1, from coordinate 895 downwards.
CCCGCCCCGGTGCCGACCACCTCGCGGTGTTCTCCGTCGCCACGGACGGCCTCAACAACTCGGTCGCGGTTCAATCCTACGCACGTGACGGTGCCGGCCGTCTCGACGCGATCGGCACTCCGCTCGAGCTTGCAGCTCTTCCCGGACCGCTTCCGCCCCGGCGGGTTCGAACGGCATGGGGTCCCGACACGCGAACCGCCTACGCGATCTTCGACGTCGACGCCAACAGCTCGACGCTCACCGCCGTGTCCGTCGATGCGGGAAGCGGCATGCTGTCTCAGCCCGCGACGGGCGCGGACAACGTGGTGCTCGGGATTCAAGCCAGGCTCGGTGGCCTCGACTACGAGCCGCCGCTGAGCCAACTCGTCCTGACGGGCGGCCAGACGGGCGGCCCGGCCGGCGTTGGGAACTTCGTCCGGTTCGAAACGAACGCGGGCATTCCTTCGACGAGCTTCGTCGAGCTCGCAGACGTTCCGGGCGAGACGTTCTTTGCGGACTCGAGTTCGGTGCAGGTCACCGAAGTCGGTGAGTTCGGACGGCTTGCGCTCGTCGGGAGTTCGGACGGCATTGGCGTGGTCTCGTTCGCGCAGGACGAACCCGTGCTCGAAGCGATGCAGTTCCTCGACGCCGATGGCGAAGTGACGGCGCTGTCGGTCTTCGACGGCTCGGTGTTGGTGGTCGTCGACGCACAGCGCGTGCGAACGCTCGACGCGCTGCGCCTCTCGCAAGACCGCGGCACCGTGCTCGATGTGGTCGAGCACGGTGTGGCCGGATACACGACGTCGGTGCTTGCGCCGTGCAGCTCGATGTCGATGCCCTGACCTCTCAGCCGCACGGTCGCGCGGTCGCGGTGATGGCCAGCGGCGCCACGATGTAGCCGGGTACCGGGAACTGC
>CAYSPB010000129.1:7946-16786 GCA_964432695.1 uncultured Nannocystaceae bacterium | reverse complement strand
TCGACGGCATCGGCAGCGTGGTGACCGAGCGCCGACATCACGCGTGTGGCGGAGTGCGAGTCCCCAAGGCTGTCCGATGCGACCCAGGCACCCTGGCCTCGGAGCGCGGCACCGACGATGTCGGGGACGAGCTGCGATGCGATGAGCAGGCCAAGCGTGTTCCAAGCCATCGGCAGCCACGCCATCGTGAGGCTGATTTGCCGCGGGCGGTGCTGGTGCTTCCACGCCGCGAGGGCGAAGGGCAGCACCAGCGTCAGGGTGATCGCGATGACCCAATGTCCCAGGGGACTGCCGCCGCCATCCGACGCCGCGCGCGACAACGAGAGCACCACCCACAACGCGACGACCGCGCTGGCGAGCGAGCCCAGTCCGAGCACGACCCAGAGCAAAGCGAACAGCACCGACTTCACCGTGCTTGTCGGTTCCGGGCGCACTCGGTTCCGCGCGGCCTTGCGACGGCGGGCGGCGGGTTCGGCCGGCTTCACTGCGCGAGAGTGTAGAGGAACGGCCTGGCCCTCGCACGGGGCGGACGGGTTCGCGCTCACGCCGCGAGATCTGTGCGGTTTCGCGCTGATAGTCGTGCGTTCTATCCGGTTTGGGATTTGAACCACCGGGCAGAAGAAACGTACGATGCATTACGAGGCGCGTGGCGGAAGCGGAACAGCACGATGCGACCCAGGCAGGGTCCACCCCGACCTTTGGTGTTCGGTTCGAATCCCGAGACGACTTCTTGGTCGAGTACACCGATTCATTGCGGCACGGCCGGATTCGGCTTCCCGTCGAGCCGCCGCTCCGACCGGGAACACTCGTACGTTTGAAGGTGTGTCTGCCCGATGATGCGGTGCTCTATCTACGGGGCGCGGTCGAATCGGATCCGGGCCGCCCGGATGGTACGAGCGTCGGACTCGAAGCCTTGACCCCTGCGCAGCGTGAGGCGCTGGAGAGCTGCGTGGACGGTGTCGTCGGCTATACCGACGACGCCGCGACGACCAGCCCGTATGCGCTGGGCCCCGAAGGCGCTCCATTGCAAGTCCTGGTGGTGGACGACTCGGTCAGCCACCGCATCGAACTTGGCGACGTCCTGCGCGCTCGCGGGATGCGAGTGCGCGTGGCCGAGAACGGACTGCTCGGTCTGTCCGCCGCGTTGAAGAAGGTGCCCGACGTCATCCTGACCGACGTCGAGATGCCCCAGATGGATGGGTGGTCGCTGCTTCGGTCGGTGCGCCAGCGCAAGCGCCTGCGTGGTGTTCCCGTGGTGTTTCTGACGCGGCTCTCCGACGAACTCTCGCGTCTGCGCGGCTATCGCATGGGCGCGGACGACTTCCTGCCCAAGGACATGGCGCCCGACGAGATCGCGGCACGCCTGCTCGGCGCGGTCACGCGTCGGCGACAGTTGCCGGCAATTCCCGACGCGCAGGGCCTTCGCGGTGAGCTCGAGCACGTGCGCTTGGGCAGCTTGCTGGCCTTCCTCGAGTCCGAGCGACGCAGCGGCGCGTTGCACCTTCGCCACGGGGCCGACGCCGCGACGCTGCACCTGCGCAACGGCGCGCTCGCCCGCGTCGAGCAGCTCGGAAGCAACGCGCACCCTCACGACCGCGTGTTCGAGCTGTTGGGTTGGGCCCGCGGTGAGTTCGACTTCCAAGCCGCCGGTGGCACCGAAGGGGAACCGCAACCCGGTCCTGCGAACGACGGGGCAATCACGGCGCTGTCGTACCTGCTGATGGAGCACGCCCGGCGCGAGGACGAGCGCAACTCGACCTGAGGGCGTCCGGTTTGGTCAACCAACGCGAAACGCCGAGCGCCTCGAAAGGTGCTCGGCGTTTTTCGTCGTCGCGCGATCTACTGGGCGCCGTCGGCTGGGGCGGCGGCGAAGACGGCACACACGCCGTCGACGTTCCAGGTTCCGCCCGACTCGTAGGGCTCGACGTTGAGGACGTACAGCTCGGCGCCTTCGCGGCCGCACTGATTCTTGGCGACGTCCATCGCCTCCTTCACGGTGGGGGCACGCCCACGGTAGATGCCCAGCTCGGTGTAAGCGCTGACGAGGTCGTCCTTGCTCTTGACGACCTTCACCTCGGCGGAGGGAACCGCTTGGGTCTGCACGTCGAAGTTGGTCTGGCGGTACGACGACTTGTACGCACAGCCGGCGAGGCCCATCGAGGCGATGAGGGCGAGAGAGATGGCGGAACCGATTCGTTTGCGGACGGACATGGCGGAGTCGTGCGGGAAGGCCCTATCAGAGGGGCGCGGGTTCGACGAGGCTGGAGGCGCGGACATTCGACGCCGAGGCCCAGCGAGTGTGAACGAGCCGTAATCACCCCGGTTTCGAGGCTTCTTGACCCGCGGGCAGGGTGACACGAAACACCGCGCCGGGGAACTCTGCCCCGTGCAGGGGCGCACGTGCGCCCTCGGGCCGCAGCGAGAGGCTGCCGTTCATCGACTCGACGAGGCCCTGACAGATCGGCAGGCCCAGCCCGGTGCCCTCGCCCGCTTTCGCGGTGGTGAAAAAGGGCTCGAAGAGGCGAGCCCGCGCGTCGTCGGGGACACCCGGGCCGGAGTCCTGCACGTCGAGGTGGGTGCGCTCGCCGGCGGCCGTCACGAAGATCGTGACCTGCCGCGAGCCGTCTACGTCGCCAGTGGCGCGCGCACCGTTGACCACGAGATTGCGCAGGACCTGATCGAGCAGGCCTGGGTCGGCATACAGCGTGGCCTCGACGTCGCCCTCGACGGCGAGCTCGACGTCGGTGCAGCGGGGGTCGTGCTTGAGGAGCGCGCACAGCTGCTGGGCCGCATGCATCGCAGCGACGCGCTGCGGCTGCTGCTGGTTCGGGCGGGCGTAGTCCAGCAGCTGGGTCACGATGCTCCGGATACGCTCGATTTGCGTCCTGCTGCGCTCGAGCATGTCCCGCTGCGTCTCGTCGAGGGCGGGTTTGGAGCGCGGGTCGAGCAGTAGCTCGACGTATCCGAGGACGGCTGCGAGTGGATTGCCGACCTCGTGCGCGATGCCGGCGGAGATCTGGCCGACGGACGCGAGCTGCTCGGCGCGAACCAGTCGCGCCCGCTGCTGCTCTATCTGCTCGATGCGTGCGCGCAGGGCCCCCGTCATCTGGTTGAACGACCCTGCGAGTGACTGCAGCTCAGCGGGGCCATCTTCGGGAACGCGGGCGTCGAGGTTGCCTTCGGCGACCTGCCCGACGGCATCTCGGACGTGCCCCAGCGGCCGCAGGACCTGCATCTCGATGAGGCCAATGCCGAGCACGAGCATCACTGCGCCGACCCCGACGGCAAGCACGACGATCTCCGTCCAGTCCTGGGACCGCGTCCATGGCACGGGTCGGGCGACGACGCGAAGGACGAGGTCTGCGCCGGTGTTGGCACCACCGAAGGTCCGCAGCGGACGGTCGACGACGACGAGGCCCCGCGACTCGGTCACCGACTCCGCGTCCGCGTGCGGGGCTGGCAGGGGAGGCGCGAGTCCGACGGCGATGCGCGGTGCTTCGTCGGGGCGCCCGGTTTGGCGATGGACTTCGATCGCCTCGATGCCGAGCGTGCCGAGGTTGGATCGAAGCACGGGCTCGAGCTGACCGCGCCCGGCTGCCGCGAGCGCGCCGCTGCCCAGCTGCGGCGTGATGAGGGCCGCCAGCCCGCGCACGTGCTCGGCGAGCTGCCGCTGCTGTTCTTCGTCGTGACGACGACGGCCGAGCACTTCGCTCGCGAGCGAGAGCGAGACGACCGCCATCATCAAGACGACGGCGAGCGTGGCCACCAGCTCCCATCGAAGGGAGCGTCGTCGTACCGCGGCGGGCTCCGTCACGAGCGGAGCACCGGCAGGCGGCGGCGAACGGGCGTCGATGGCGGCGCGGCGGCCTCACACCCGGCGCATGCGGAGTTGCGGGCGGGGCGGCGCCATCGCCAAATCAACCAGGCGGCCGAGGCTGCCACCGCGATGGGCGGGACGACCTCTTGCAGCAACCCGATCGCATTCACGGCGACCTACTTCTTGGCGGCCTTCGCGGCCTCGGCTTCTTGCCCTGGGCAGGATCCACCCTTGATGCCGCGTGCGCGGGGGCACAGTCCGTAGAGCTCGTGGCGGTGACGAATCACGTTGAAACCAAAGCTCCGCGCGACCCGCTCCTGTTCCTTCTCGATCACCTCGTTGTGGAACTCGAGTACATGTCCGCACTCCGTGCAGATCAGGTGGTCGTGGTGCTCGGTGTCTCCGGCGGTCTCGTACGTGGTTTGGCCCTCGCCGAAGCGGCGCTCGGCGGCGAGCCCACACTCGGTGAGCAGCTTGAGCGTGCGGTAGACGGTGGCGTAGCCGACCTTCGGTGCGTCTTCACGGGCCAGCGCGAGTAGCTCCTCGATGCTGGTGTGCCCGTCGGTTGCGAAGAACCGCTCCGCGATCACGTCGCGTTGCCGCGTGGACTTGAGGCCCTGCTTGGTGAGGTAGGCACGGAACTGGTCCATCAGCACCTCCACATCCACCTCGCGCTCTGCGGCGTCCGACATTGCTCGGCAAGCTATCCTGCATCCAGCACCGCCGCAAGCGTCCACCGCGCCGTCCGCCGTCCGTGAGCTGGCACCGCGTTGCGGCCCGGTCGAACGCGCTCCTATACTCCGCGCCGCCCATGGCGCGAGCGACGAAGAAAAAGGCCTCGAAGGCGGATGCAGCGTCCGAGGCTCCCGCGAGCATCGACGACACGCTCGACGGTCTCGAGGCGGTGGTCGCCGAGCTCGAATCTGGGGATCTTCCACTCGAGGAAGCCCTTCAGAAGTTCGAAGACGGCGTCCGTCTGGCGCGCCAGGGCGAGAAGGTGTTGGAGCAGGTCGAAGAGCGCATCGAAGCGCTGCTTGCCGACGCCGACGGTACGGAGCCCTTCGAGGCTCACGAAGAGGAAACGCAATGAGCACGTTCGATCTCGAGTCCTACCTCGCCCCTCGTCGGGAGCGTGTCGACGCCACCCTCGGCGCGCTGCTGCCCGAGCCCACCGGCGACGACCCCGGCAAGCTTCGCGAAGCGATGCGCTACGCGGTGCTGCTCGGCGGCAAGCGGATGCGGCCGCTGATGGCGATCGCGGCGGCCGAAGCGGTTGGCGCGACGGCCGAGACCGCGCTGCCCGCCGCGTGCGCGATCGAGTTGGTCCACGCCTACTCGCTGGTGCACGACGACCTGCCCGCCATGGACGACGACGCGGAGCGCCGCGGACAGCCGACGGTTCACGTCGCTTTCGGGGAAGACAAGGCCATCCTGGTCGGCGACGCTCTGTTGACGCTCGCGTTCGGCGTGCTCGCCGGCGGCGTCGGAGGTCACCCTGCGGGCGGCCGTGTCGGTGATGCGGTTGCCAAGCTCGCCCTGCACGCCGGCATCGACGGCATGGTAGGTGGGCAAGCGCTCGACCTCGTGGCGGGGCAAGACATTCATGACCTCGAGCTGCTCGAGCGAGTCCACGCGCTCAAGACCGGGGGCCTCTACGCTGCGAGTGCGGCGATGGCCGGCCTGCTCGCGGGCAAGGACGACGACACCGTTGCCCGCCTCGAGAAGTACGGCCTGCTGTTCGGCATTGCCTTCCAGCATGCCGATGACGTGCTGGACGACGACCAGCCCGCGTTGCGCGAGAAGGCGCTGGCCCGCACCGACGCGTTGGTGGCCCAGTGCATCGACGCGGTCGAGCCGTTTGCGGAGAACGCCGAGCCGCTCCGCGCCATCGCGCGCTGGGTTGGCGAGCGTGCCCACAAAGCCGCCGGCGCCTGAGCCCGGGTGCAGACGCAACGACGCTGCCTCTCGGGCTTTGGTCCCGGGGCGGCGTTGGCAGTTTGCGGCCGAGGACTATTCCTCGTCCATCGCGACGCGGTTGATCGTGATCTCGTCGAGCACGAGCTGCAGATCCTCGCCTTCGGCAGCCTTCGAAAACGGCGCGTGGTCGTTTTCTCGCAGCACCGCCGTGATGGTTGCGGTCGCCTCGGGGGATAGCGGTAGTGCGGCTGCGGTATCCGTGATGCGCAGGTCGCCTTCGCCGGGGCTCGGGGCGACGACGGCAATGTAGGCGTTGTCGCAGTCGGCATCGCCAGCGCACGCGGGGAAGGGGAACTCCGAGTCGTAGTAGACGTGCGCGTGCCCGAAGCCGGGCTCGGGCTCGGTATCCGAGACGCTCAGCTCGAAGTTGAGCACCGCGATCTCGAAGTCGACCAGCGGCGTCTCGAGGTTGAACTCCTGTCCCGGCCAGGGCCGGGTAATCGCGACGTGCGGGTTGCCGTCGTCGATCCAGAACAGCCGAGTATCGAGCGCGCTCGCGTTGGTGAACGGCGTGCCGTCGGCGCGAAAGGCCTGCGCGGAGATCCGGTGTCCGCCCGGGTCCGAGGACACTTCGAGCTGCGTGACCGTAATGCCGCCGGTGAGCGTGCCCGAACTGATGTCGACGGACTGGTCGTCCATCGTGAGGCGGACGAAGCCCTCGGTCGGGTTGTCGGCGTCGGTGCCTAGTGTGAGACCCGTGCCGCTGAAGCGAATGCTGACGTTGGCCGGGTCGGTGAACGATTGACCGAAGTCGACGTCCTCGGGCGACACGATGGTGATTGTGGGCACCTCGGAGACGCAAACCCGCCCGTCACATACGAGGCTACCGGGGCAGTCGAGGTCGGGGTTCTCCGCATCGGTGATCTCGCAGGCGAAGACACCCTCGATGGCAGGGTCCAGCTCGGCCGAGTAGCAGGCGGACATGAGGGGGAGAAGAAGGAGCCAGGGCGTACGAGACATCTAGAAGCGTCCTTGCAGGGAGAGACCAGCGGAGCGTCCCGTGAACGTTGGCACGAGGACCGCTTGCGAGCCGCTCATGGCCTTCTTCCGGCGCTTGAGGCCAATCGCGAGCATGGCGACACCTCCGATGGCCACGGCGGCGCCAGCTGCGGCCGACACGATCTGGAAGGTTTCGAACCGCCGTCCTTCATCATCGAGAGCCTCGGCGTCGGCGAACGTGCTGTCGTTGGGGTTGCCGCCGCTTTGAATCGCGTCGACGTCGTCGCTACGCGAGCTGGCGGCGAGACCAAATCCGAGGCCGCCGCCGAGTGCGATGGCGGCACCCAGCCCGGTGAGCGCAGCGCCGCCGATGATGAGCCCTCGCCCCGTGTCGGTCGACTCCGGTTGGGTCTGTGCGGGCGGCTGGGGTTGAGGCTGCGGTGCGGGTGCGTCCCCGCCCTCGTCTTTTTCGAGCTGCTTCTCGAGCGTGAAGATGCGGTCTTCGACGTTGGCTCGGTCGGGGGCGTTCGGCTTGGCCCGCAGGTAGGTCTTGTACGCCCGGATCGCTTCCTCGGGTTTGCCGAGGCGCTCGTAGCAGAGGCCGATGTTGTACTGGAAGTCCGGAGAGGCGTAGAGGGTGGCGGCTTCTTGGAAGTGGCCGAGCGCATCCTCGTAGCGGGCTGCGTTGTACGCCTGGGTGCCCAGCTCGTAGGACTCCATCGCCCGCGTCAGCTGTGGATCTTGCCGCATCTCGTCACCGCCCTCGGAGGCGGCTTCGGGTTCGGCCGCGGGGGCGTCGGCATCAGGCTCCTCCATCGCGAGGGCGGCCGTAGGGCTGCCGACGAGCGTGAGCGCCAGGGAAACGGACATGAGCTGGGATGCGTAGGACATCAGCAGGGGCCTGCGGGGCGGAGGCGCGAGGCGACTATACGCTTGCTCGCCGCGTTGTTGCCAGAAGTCCGCCGTCGCTACTACGATGGCACACAGCATGTCGAAGACCACGATACGACTCGAACCCGACGCCCTGGACCGGGCGCGGGGCGGCAAGAAACGGGCGTTCGTGGTGGTGTTGTCGGGTGATCGAATGGGCGAGATGTTTCCGCTGAAGGAAACGGCGCGGACGACCATCGGGCGAGGCCTGCAAACCGACGTGCGGATCAACGACGAGGGAATCTCCCGGACCCACGCGGCCGTAGAAGAGGAAGACGGTGGCTACTACCTGCTCGACGCGGGCTCCACCAACGGAACCTACGCGAACGGCAAGAAGGTGGACCGGTACGAACTCCAAGAGGGCGACAAGATCCAAATCGGAGCGCAGAGCGTCCTCAAGTTCACCTACCACGACGACTTCGACGAGGACTTTCAGCGAAACCTCTATGAGTCGGCGCTCCGTGATCGGCTCACGGGCGTGTTCAATCGCGGATACTTCAACAACCGGTTGGAAAGTGACGTGGCGTTTGCCCTTCGTCACGGCAAGCCGCTTTCACTCGTTTTGTTCGATATCGATCACTTCAAGAGCGTGAACGATACGCTCGGGCACCCAGCAGGTGATCAGGTGCTCAAGTCGCTGGCCGATCGGGTCTCCGGAACGACCCGAAGCGAAGACATCTTCGCCCGCTACGGTGGCGAGGAGTTCGCCCTCATCTGCCGCGATGTCGATGCGCTTCGTGCCGCGCGAGCCGCGTATCGAATCATGGAGACGGTCAATCGCAAGCCGTTCCCGGTCGACGAACAAGTGCTCCCAGTCACGGTCAGCCTCGGGGTGGCCGACCTGGGCATGCTGGTCGAGCCCACCGCGGATGCGTTGATCGAGGCTGCCGACGCCGCGCTGTACGTCGCGAAGCGAAACGGCCGCAACCGCGTCGAAATCTACGATCCAGAGAGCGAGCCGACCCGCCTGGTATGAGCGCCCTGAACCCGACGATCGCGACCTCCTTCCTGCTGCTCGCGGTCGTCGTGGGCGGCTGCAAGACCGACGGTCCCTCGGCCACCATTTCGGCGGCCGGCGACGAGGCCACCGAAGCCGGGGCAGCGGCGGGCGAGCCGGAGGCAGTGGCGGCGGCCGGTGATGCGCCACCGGCCACCGACCGTTCGCTGTGGTTCGAGA
>CAYSPB010000129.1:0-7932 GCA_964432695.1 uncultured Nannocystaceae bacterium | reverse complement strand
CAGGCGATTCTGGCGCGGGAGCGTCGCGATCACGCCGAGGCGACGCGGCTGCTCGATGCGCTGCTCGCCGAGGACCTTTCCGCCGATGCGCGGGGCGGCGCCCAGTGGCTTCGCGGGCTCGAAGACGTGAAGGCCGAGCGCTACGCGGCAGCCGCAGATCGGTTCGCCGAGGCTGCCAAGGCACCCGCGCTGGCGCCGGTGCGGGTTCGGCTGACGCGCCTCGAAGCGCAGGCTCGGCTCGATGCGGGGCAGCCCGAGGCCGCGCTCGCGCTCGTTCGCGAGGTCTCGAAGGCGGACCGCGCCAGCGCTGGTCTCGCCGAGGACTTCGTGGTGCTGGAGGCCGATGCGCTGCTGCGCACCAAGGCGAGGCATGACGCGCGCGCCGCCTACGACGCCTATCTGGCGGACTATCCGAAGGGGGCACGCCGGCTCGGCGTCACGGTCAAGCTCGCGCGCATGCTCTCGCACGAGGACGATGCGAAGGCGAAGGCTCGGGCGGTGACGCTGTACGAGCGCGTGCTGCTGCAGACGCCGCTGTCGGACTACGGCGAGGAGGCCGAACGGGTGCTGCCGGCGCTGCGAAAGCAAGCCGGCATCTCGCGCACGGCGAAGGCCCGGACCGCGTTCGACCGGGACCTTGCGTTGGCCAAGATGGATGCCCAACTCGGCAGCCGCCGATATACCGCCGCCACGAAAGCCGCCGACGGCCTGCTGCGTAGGGGCGTCGACGCCAAGACGCGCTGCCGTGCGCTCTACGTCAAGGGGTCGGCCATCTTCAAGAGGCGCAAGCGGGCCGACGCCCGTCCGGTGTTCGAGAAGGCGGCAACGGCCTGCAAAGGCGCGGCGGGCATGACCACGTACGAGGTCAAGTCGCGCTACCAGGGGGCGCGAGGCCTGTATGCCGAGGGCAAGTACGCCAAGGCTGCCGAGACGTTCTCGCTGCTCGCCAAAGAGCACGCGAAGAACAGCTACGCCGACGATGCCTGGGTGCTCGCCGGCGAGTCCTGGTCGGAGCACGGTGATGACGAGAAGGCTCGCGCAGCGTTTGCCGCTGGACTCGCGGTCAAGGGCGACATGCAGGACGAGGCGCGTCGCCGTCTGCTCTTGCTGGCGTTTGCCGACGGCAATGCCGCGGAGGCGCTGCGACTGTGCGACGACGCGCTCGAGGGACGCATTGCGCACCCCGCTGCGGAGGCCAAGCTGCATTACTTCCGCGGCAAGGCGCTCGCGCAGCTACGCAAGGCCGACGCCGCGACGTCCTCGTGGGTCGATGCCGTCGAGGCGGACCCGCTGGGCTGGTCGGCGGCGCAGGCGATGTCGCGTCTGCATGAGCAGGGGCCGGAGTCGTTCGAGCGCGGCCTGGCGATGCTGCAGCGTGAAACGCCGAAGGCCGAGGCGCCCGCCGTCGGCGGCGCGGCCGAACGTGCGGTGCTGCTGGCACGCCTGGGGCTCGGTGAAGATGCGCGGGACGAACTCGGCAACGCGGGGGTGAGCGGTTGGCCTGCCATCGCGGTGCTCAACCAGGCCGGCCTGTATGCCGAAGGACAGCGCACGCTGGCGAACCTCGGCGGCGCATGGCGCCGAACGCCCCCGGGCGAGGCCAACCTGCCGCGCTGGAAGCTCGCGCATCCGCTGCCCTTCACCGAGCTGATCGAGGGCTACGAGCAGACCCACGATGTGCCCGACCTGCTCGCCTACGCGGTCATGCAGACCGAGAGTCGCTTCAACCCCGGTGCCACGTCGTGGGCCGGCGCGCGCGGGCTCATTCAGCTGATGCCCAGCACGGCGAAGGGCCAAGCCAAGAAGGCGGGCGTCATATTGACCGACGGCAGCCTCTACGACCCCGCCACGAACCTCAACCTCGGCATGCAGTATCTCGGCGGCCTCGTCGCGCGCTACGGCGGGGGCCCCGGGGCGGTAGCGCTCGCAGTACCCAGCTATAACGCCGGTGCAGGCGCGGTCGACAAGTGGCTTGCGAAGCGCGGCAGCTGGGACCTGGACCTGTTCGTCGAAGCCATCCCGTACGACGAAACGCGCAAGTACACGCAGTCGGTCGTGGGGCGCTGGTGGGCGTATCGGTGGATCTACGGTAAGGGTACGCCCGCGGAGCGCATTCCGCTGCTGCCCACGGCCACGCCCAAGAAGGTGTGATGCAGCGCCTCGGGGGAGGGGCGCCGCGCGAGTCGGGTGTGCCGTATCGACGCGGGACCCCTCAGGGCCGGCGGCGACCCTTGGAGAACTTGCGCTTGTGCGGGCGTCCGCCGGGGCGTCGACCCCCGCGATCCCAGCGGCGCCCGGTGCCCCGCCGGTCGTCTTCGCGGGGGGGTTCGGGCTCGAGCGTGCGGGCGACCATCGGCTCGCGCGGCAGGCGGGGCTCGGCCATTTGCAGCAGCGTGGCGACCAGCAGGGTCGGGTCGCGCTTCTCGAGAATCGACGCGGCGTAGACCATCGTCTTTTCGTCGGGTTTGGCGTCCGCGTCCATTCGGGCGTGCAGGTCGCGGCGCACGTTTTTGGTGATCGTCTTACGGATCTTGGTGGGCGAGGGGACCGACTGCCACGAAGGCTCGACCTTGGCGGCGCCCAGCAGTCGACGGACGAAGTGCTGCGCACGCGGGGGCACGAGCAGCAGGCTGCGGCCGGTGCGACCGGCTCGACCGGTTCGACCGGCGCGGTGGGTATAGTCGTCGGGGTCCTGCGGCGGCGTCATGTGGACGACCATCGCGATGTCGGGCACGTCGATGCCGCGCGCCGCGACGTCGGTGCTGACGAGCACTTGAATGGTGCCGTTGCGGAACGCGCTGAGCGTACGCGTGCGCTGAGCCTGGCTGAGGTCGCCGCTGAAGGGCAGGGCTGCAAAGCCGTCTTCGCTCAGCTTCTCGGCGAGCTCGCTGGCGCCGATCCGCTTGTTCACGAACACGAGCACTTGCTCGCCCAGGGTCAGCAGCAGGGCGTTGACGAGGGCCTGGTAGCGCTGATCGTAGTCGACGAGCTGAACGACGTGCTCGATGTCTTCGTTGGCGCGGCCGAGCTGCGTCCCTTCGACGTGCGCGGCGTCCTTCTGGAAGCGGTCGGCGATCTTGAGGACCTGTCCGGCGAATGTCGCCGAGACGAGGTGGCTGCGGCGCTCGGGCGGCAGCGCGTCGATGATGGCCTCCAGCTCCTCGCGGAAACCCATGTCGAGCATGCGGTCCGCTTCGTCGAGGGCGACGGTGTGCACGCCTTCGCACGAGAGGGACTCGGACCGGATGTGGTCGAGCATGCGGCCGGGGGTTCCGACGAGAATGGCCGGCGGGTTGCGGAGCATTCGCAGGTCGCCGCGCATGTCGGTGCCCCCGACGACGCACTCGACCCGGACGCCTTGGACCTCGGCAAGCAGCCAAGACAGCTCATCACGGACCTGCGTGGCGAGCTCGCGCGTGGGCGCGATGACCAGCGCGCGAGGCCCCTCGAGCTTGCGGGGCAGCGGACCGTGACTGGGGTCGAGGAACGCCTGGCCGAGCGCGAGGCCCAGTGCGACCGTCTTGCCCGACCCGGTCTGAGAGCTGATCCGCAAGTCGCGCCCAACGCCGTCTTGCGCGAGCACGGCCTGCTGGACGGCGGTCAGGCTGGTGAACCCGCGCCGCTCGAGCGCCGTGCGGACGGGCGCCGGAACGCCCTCGAAGGGGTCCGCCGGCGCGTCGTGGGCCTGCGGGGCCGCCTCGGTGGCGGGGACGTCGGTGGCGTCGGAATCGGACATCAGCTGCTCCACCGGTCGCCCGGCGAAGGGTGCCCATAACACCCTTTTGCAGGATGTGCAGGTCGGCGGTCCGAACGGGATCCGCGTTGGATCACGTGGCGACGGGCTCGCCGTCGCCAAACCAATGCTCCAGCCTCGACACGCGCGGCTCGTCGACGTGTATCGGTCCTTCGGCGCGTCGGGCGGGGTCCTTCCATTCCCGAACGATGCGATACAGGCCGTGGTCGAACGGACGACCGGGCGCGGCGGCGACCGGCTCGATGCGTTCGCGCTGGCCGACGCGGTCGATCTCGAGTGCGCGGTGGTGACAGAAGGGGTTGTTGCCCGGGCGCCCCATCAGCGGTTCGGCCGTGGCCGTGCAGCCACCGCGGCACGTGTCGGCGTAGTAGCAGGTCGCGCAGTAGCCCCACAGCGCGTCGGTGGTGCGCTCCCGGATGTATGCGAGCTCGCGGGCGCGGGTCCACAGGTCGGCGAGGCTGTGCTCGCGCACGTTGCCGCCGACGTTCTCCGGCCCGCCCAGACTCGGACAGCCCTTCACATCTCCGTGCGCTTCGAGCCCAATCTGGAACCTGCCCGCAACGCAGCCTTTGTAGTGACGCTTCTGCGCGCTGCGAAGCGTGCCCTCCAGCGGGCCGAAGTAACCGAGGTTGTTGCCCGGCCAGATCTTGATGCCCAGCGCGTTCGCCCGGGCGAGCACGCCGCGCAGCGTGTCGAACACCTCGAGCATCATGTACGGCTGCAGCAGAATCTCCGGATGGTCGGCGGCGTTGCCGAACGGCGAGGTGATCTGCAGCTGCCAGCCGAACGCGCCCGCGTCGGCGATGCGCTCGAGCAGGCGGGGTAGGTCGGCCATCGTGCGCCGGTTGATCTGCGTGTTGACGGCGACCGGAATGCCCGCGGTCGCCAGCCGGCGCAGGGCGTCGAAGGCTCGGGTGTAGCTCCCGGACACGCCCCGAAGTCCGTCGTGGGCGGCCTGAAGTCCATCGATTGAGATCGAGGCAGAACGCAGGCCGGCTTGGGCGAGCGCCTCCACCCGGGCAGCGTTCAGGTTCAGGCCGCCGGTGGTCAGCGTGACCGACATGCCGCGCGCTCGGATCTCGTTGACGATGAGGATGAAGTCGTTGCGCAGATAGGCCTCACCGCCAACGAGCGTCACCTCTCCGACCCCGAGGTCCGCAAGCTGATGCACGACGTCGAGGCACTCTTGCGTGCTCAGCTCGTCCTTGCGAGCCTTGCCGGCGCGTGAGCCACAGTGAATGCATCGCTGGTCGCACGCGAGGGTGATTTCCCAGATCGCGTAGCGTGGCGTCGGGACCTGCCCCTGCACCGTGTCGCGCAGGGCTCGGCTGTCGGGGACGGGCAGGTCCTGCAGCACTCGGAGTCGCCGCTTGGCGTCGTCGAGCTTCATGCCGGGGCGCAGGACCCGAGCGTGGGTTGACCTGGCAGCGGCGTGCAGACGAGGCCATCCTCGCAGGCGTCGGCGGCGGGATCACACTGCGCGGCGCAGCAGAAGTCCCAGCCACAGTCGGGCGCCTGCGTCTGATCCACGCAAACCGCCCCGCTCTCGCATCCTCCGTACGGAATGCAGGCTTCGCCGATGGGAAGCGGTCCGTCCCACACGCATGCGGGTCCCGCCTCGGTCGCGAGACACGCTTGTCCTTCTGCGCAGTCGTCCTGGGCTGGATCGCAGTCGTCCACGCAAAGAGGGACCTCGCCGTAGTGCGTCACGCATGTCCCTTCTGTGCAGGTTGCGGATTCGGGCGACCCGGTACACAGTGCGACGCAGGTCCCCACGAGCGACTCGGGGTCGACGCCGAAGCACATCGCGTTGGCCCCGCAGTCGTCGATGCCCGTGACTGCGGAGCCTTCGACTGTACACGGCGCGCCGGCCTCAACCGTGGCTTGGGCCACAGGTACGCAGCGGGTTGCGTTGAAGAACTCGCCGCCGTCGTTGGCCCATGGCATGCACTTCTCGTCGCGGTCGCAGTCCTGCTCCCACACGTCACATTCGTACGCCACCGCGGGGGCGTCGGTTGGGCATCCGCCGTAGAAACCGCCGCACGTGTCGTTGGTGTCGTCGTCCCAGGTCGTGCTGCCGCCGCCCATCGTGGTCGAGCCGGTCTCCTGCATGCCGGTGGTCGAACTGGTGGGTGGTGCGGTCGTCTGGCCGGGGTCGTCGGTCGTGCCGGGTGCCGTCGTACTCGTGCCGTCGTCGCTGGCCGTGGTGCCCTCGATCGTGTCGCCCATGCCCGTCGATGCCGGTCCGCACGCTGCGAGCACGGCCCCCACCGCGATGACGATCACCGGTCGCGCGAGAAACGCGGGGGTCGTGGAGCGCAGCTTGGCTCCGCAGAACGGGCATGCCCGCTCCGCGGGTTGAACGTGACGGGCACAAGACGGGCACGGCAGCATGTGAAGATGATAGCTTTGTTTGAGTTGGTTTTGACGGATCTCAGCCGGCGGAGCCCGCCACACTGGGCGGGAACACCGTCCGTGAAAACGCGTGAACGCCGCAGCCCTCGCTGGCCGCGGGCGGCCGGTCGCGTTCGTCTGCGGTTTCAGCTCGGCCGCTGAGCCATCCGCCGACGCCAGCCTCGCCGGGATCAATCCAGCGGGGTGGCTTCGAGGCGGCTGATTGCGATGTTCACTAGAATTTGTAATTGAGCTTTCGTCCATAGGCTCCGCTGAACGCTCTACAATGCGGTGGCAAGGACGCGATCGTCGACCATGGACACCGAGCTCCGCGAAGCCCACCGAGCATGGACCGAGCTACTGCACGCCGTGTGGCCGACCTACGCCGCGCTCCTGCAGGAGGTGCGGTCCGAACACGACTACGCACGTCAAATGGAGTGGGCAGGTGCTCGCTTCGGGCTCCGGATCTTCTGGAAGCTGACCGAAGAGCTCGTCTACGCTGGCTGCAATCAGCCGTTCGCGCAAGATGCTGGACTGGCCTCCCCCACGGCGATCGTGGGGCTCACCGACTATGATCTGCCCTGGCCCGAGCAGGCCTCGAAGTTCCGGCACGACGATACCGAGGTCCTACAGAGCGGTGCGTCCAAGCTGGGGCTTCTCGAGAACCAGCAGAACAACACCCACGGGTATTCGTACCTCGACACGTCGAAGGTTCCGCTCGTGCGCGACGGCAAGACCATCGGGGTGCTCGGTGCGTACGAGATTCTCAACCGGGCCACCTTCGAACATCGCAAGCAGCAGCGCGCGCAGCCGGAGTGACGGCTTCACCGAGCTTGGGGCGAGGTCGCTAGAGATAGCGTTCGAGCACGTTGAGGAGCTCGGCTCGGGAGAAGGGCTTCTCCAGAACCGGAGCGTTGACCTTGGATGCGAAGGTCTCGGCTTCGCGGGTCACGGTTGCGCCGGTCATGAAGACGAAGCGGCGATGCACCTCGGGGTCGAGACCTCGCAATCGCTCGAAGACCTGCATGCCGGTCATCTCAGGCATGATCAGGTCGCAGAGAATCAGATCGAAGTGTCCGCGCTCGGCGAGTTCAACCCCATCGGCGCCGCAGTTGGCGGTGTGAACCTCGTGTCCGCGAAGTGAGCGGGCCAGCGCCGATGCGAGCAGCTCCTCGTCGTCGACGATCAGGACCTTGAGCTGACGGTCTTCGGTGGGCGTCGGCTCGTGCACTTGAATGGAGTGCTCGCCGCTTTCGAAGGTGGGGACCGAGCGAGGCAGCCGAACGGCGGCCCGCGTGCCTCCGCCGACGATCGGGCTCAACGAGATGCTCCCGCCGAGTGACTCGACGATGCTGCGGCACACGTACAGCCCGAGCCCCGTGCCCTCGCCCGCCTGCTTGGTGGTGACGAACGGCTCGAAGAGCCGGCCCACGTCCTCGGGGGCGATGCCCGGCCCGCTGTCGCAGATCTCGATGAGCACTTCATCGCGGATGGAGCGTGTTCGGATGACGATCTCGTTGTCTTGCGGGGACCCGGGTTCGATCGCCTGGACCGCGTTGCCGAGCAGGTTCAAGAACACCTGCCCCAGCTGCGCCTCGTTGGCGGCAACCGGGGGCGCCTTGTCGTACTCGCAGCGGATCCGCGTGCGGCCACGGGCTTCCCCCTCGGTGATGCGCACGGCCGCGTCGAGGGCCGCGTGCACGTCGACGCTCACGCGCGCCTCGGTCACGCCTGGGTGCGAGAAGTTGCGCAGGTCTTTGACGATCTTGGCGACTCGGCGGGCT
>CAYSPB010000128.1:0-16794 GCA_964432695.1 uncultured Nannocystaceae bacterium | reverse complement strand
GAGCTCGAACGCGCCTGCGCGGGGTCGGCGTGAGTACGGGCTCCGTCCGCTTTCCGCTCCGAGTCAAGCTCGCCGTGTTCGCGGCGGTCCTGCTGATCATTCACATCGTCGCGGTCGGCTACGCCGCCGTCGAGCTGACCCGCTCGACCGTGGAGACGTCCTACCGCGAGCTGCAGATCGCGGTGCTCGAAGTCGTCGCCGAGGCGATCGAGCATGAGCTTGCCGGAGCGCAGGATGGACTCGATGCCATCGGTCGCGCGCTCACCGACGAGACGCTCGACGAAGACGCGCGCATCACCCTGGCCACCGTTCTGGTCGAAAGCAACGAGGTCCTCGACAACGCGGTCATCTACGACGCGAAGGGGGCACTCATCACCCCGATCGTGGAAGGCCGCCTCGACGGATTCGAAGCAACTCCTACGCTCGCGACGCAGCTGCAGACGACGGCCGGCGAAGAGGGCGTCGCCACGGGCTCGGCCGAACTGGGGTTCGACGGACCGCGACTGCCCCTGGTGGTGCCACTGCGTGCGAAGACCGGCATCACCGGCTACGCGGCGAGCCTCGTATCCACCGCCGAGATTCAACAGCGCGTCGAAGCGCAGGCGGACGCCCACTTCACGCAGCTGCCCGACGCACTGTTCGTCGTCGACGAAACACTGCGATACATCGCCCACCCCAACCGAGAGCTCGCGGACACGCTCGCGAGCGCTGCCGGCGAAGGGGCGCTCGAGGGCGTCGAACGAGGCGCCATGGGTCGGCAGTTTTCGCAGTCCGGCGAGTACGTGGGCCGGGACGGCGAGCCCCGCGTCGGCACCCTGGTCAGCCTGCGCTCCCGCGGCTGGGCTTTGGTCGCCCAGGTCCCACGAGACGTCGCGTATGCCCCCGTTCGCCGGGTCCAGCGCATCGTCACCGGAGCCGTCGTCGCGGCCCTGGTCGTCGCGCTCATTGCCAGCATCCTCTTGTCGCGACAGGTGACGAGCCCTCTCGAGGAGCTGAGCAACTTCGCGGACTCCCTCGCCAAGCGAAACTTCCACGAGACGGTCGAGATCAAGACGTCCGATGAGCTGGCTCTTCTGGGTCGCGCCATGACGCGGGCGGCGACGGACCTGCAGGCCTCCGAAACGCGCATCCGTGAAGAGGAAGCCATCCGCGCCGATTTGGGCCGCTACCTGCCCTCGGAGCTGGTCGACAAAGTGGTCAAACGCGAGCAGGACATGGGGCTCGGGGGGCAGCGCCGCGAAATCACGGTGTTGTTTGCCGACGTCGTGTCGTTCACCCCGCTCACGCGCCAGCTCGCGCCCGAAGAAACCGTTCAAATCCTCAACGAGCTGTTCACCATCATGACGGAGATCGTGTTTCGGCACGATGGCACCGTCGACAAGTTTGTCGGAGACTGCGTCATGGCCATGTGGGGTGCGCCTCGCAGCGAGCCAGACCACGCGGCCAAGGCCCTCGAGGCGGCCGAGGAGATCATTTCATGGCTGGAGATCGGAAACGCGAACTGGAAGAAGAAGTACGGCGTGACGATCCAAGTCGCGGTGGGAATCAACTCGGGCGAAGCCGTCGTGGGGAACATCGGGTCGAAGACGCGGATGGAGTACACAGCGATCGGGGACGCGGTGAACGTGGCCGCCCGCCTGGAAGCCATCGCGCGACCACAGCAGATCCTGATCACCCAGACGACGATGGAGCTGGCGGGCGAGGGCTTCACCTACACGCCGATGGGCGAGCGCCAGCTGGCGGGTCGGGACACGCCGACGCAGCTGTACGAAGTCAGCCTCTGAAAGGGCAGACGATCATCGCTGCCGGCGCGCCGGCCCCCGCCGCAGGCACGGCGCCGCAAACGCAGCAGCCTCGTCCCGCGCCGCAGACACAGCGCGCGAAGCCTGCCCCGCACGTGCCCCCCGTCGCCGCGCACGCGCCTCCAGGCGTCCCCGTCGAAACAAAGGCCGCGCCGTCGACCGAGGTTGCAGGCGTGGAGGTGTTCGAGGCCCCCGAAGACGACGTGCTCCCTGCGGGGCTGGTCGTCGACGGCAAGTACGAGCTGGTCGAGATGATCGGCCAAGGCGGCATGGGTGCGGTGTATCGAGCCACGCAGCTGAACCTCGGTCGCCCCGTGGCCCTCAAGATCCTCTCGCGTGCACTGGCGTCGAGCGACCTCGGCCGCAGGCGTTTTCAGCGTGAAGCCCGGGTGGCCGCCACGCTTCAACACCCCGTCGCCGTGCAGATCTACGACGTCGGCGCAGCCGACCACGTCGTGTACATCGCGATGGAGCTGCTGCACGGGTTCGTCCTGCGCGACACCATGGAAGACGGCGTTCCGATGCTGCTCGAGAGAACGCTGGAAATCGTCACGCCGCTCGTCGACGTCCTCGCCGCCGCCCACGCCGTGCCGCTCGTGCACCGCGACCTCAAGCCCGAGAACGTGTTCCTCGAGCAGGCTGAGGACCGCGAGTCGGTACGCGTCCTCGACTTTGGACTGGCGTTCGTCGAGGGCGAAGCCGACATGGGTCGACTCACCAAGGAGGGTCTCGTGGTCGGGACCCCGGCGTATCTCTCCCCCGAGCAGGCGCAAGGCAAGCAGGTCGGACCCCCCGGCGACGTGTACTCGCTCGGCTGCATGCTCTACGAGATGACCACCGGCTGGCCGCCGTTTCTGGGCAGCTGGATGAACGTGCTCACGCAACACCTCTACGTCGCCCCGGTTCCGCTGCGTGAACGGGCTCCCGACGCCGGCATTCCCAGCGACCTCGACGCGCTCGTGTTGAGCATGCTCGCAAAGCAGCCGCACGAGCGACCGACGATCGAAGAGGTCCGCGATGGCCTCGACCTGGTCGCGGGTACGCTCGCAGGCGCTCGTCATCGCAGCCGCGGCGACAAGATGCTCGGCGCGAGAACGGATCGCATGATCTCGGTGCCGGTTGCGATGGCCGCCGTCGCCGAGGGTGCCGAACTCCCGAACAACGTGGAGATCGTGAACGCCGGATTCATCGGCGACCTCACCCACGAGATCGTCGTTGCGCTCGCGAGCAACGGCGTCCGCGCGATTCCCATCGAGCCCCAGGGTGGCGAAACGCCCCAGGTCAGCGTGGCCATCGTCGCGACGGGAGATGACGCTGCAATCGACGCCACGGTGAAGCAAGGGCTTGCCGTGGTCGTCATTGCAGACACCAGCGAAGTGGAACGAATCTCGCAACTCCTTCGCGCAGGCGTTGCCGACGTCGTGCCCACCCCGGTGCGCATTGAAGAACTCACCCGCAAAGTCCGACGTGCCCACAGCCGCCGGAAGCGCAAGCGCCGAAAGACCTGACCCATGCTCTCGACCCTCGTCCCCGTCGCCGCCCTTCTCGCCGCTCCGACGGCCGACTCCGACATCGAGCTGTACGACTACACGGTCAAGAAGGGGGACAGCTGCGCGAGCATTGCCAAACGCATGTTCGGCAGCCGCAAGGCGTACGACAAGATTCACGAGCACAACCCGGGTATGGGTCCCACGCCCCACAAGCTCAAACCGGGCACCATTCTCAGGCTTCCGCGCGAAGTGAAGAAACCCGATGCGCAAGTCACCGCGACCGAGCGCAAGGTCGAGGCCCGCGCGCCCAAGGACACCAGCTGGAAGGCGGCCAATCAGGGCTTCGAGCTGTTCCGAGGCTGGCGCGTGTCCACGCTCGAGCGCGCCTTCGCCGAGGTCACGTTCCGCGACGAGTCGCGCATCTACATGCGCGAGAACACCCTCGTCATCATTTATGGTGGGAGCGAGGGCTCGGCACGCCGGACCAGCACCACCGCCAAGCTCGACCGCGGCGCCCTACGCAGCCGCCTCGGCGAACTCTCGGGAGGAAAGGGTCTCTCCGTCGAAACACCGTCCGCCTCGGCGGACCTGACCGGCGGCTCCGCCCTGATCACCGTCGACGACGAGGGCACCGCACGCGTTGCCAACCACGGCGGCGGTGAGGCCTCGGTGAAGTCGAAGTCGGGCAAGCGGGTGAAAGTACCTGCCCTTCAGGGTTCCAAGGTCAAGAAGGGCAAGGCCCCCACCCCGCCGAGGCCGCTGCCGCCCACGCCGATGTGGGCTGCCGACAATGCAACCGCGTTCGTCATTCCCGCGGGCGCCACGGGCTCGGTGGAAGGCTCGTGGGGCAAGGTCGAAAAGGCGCAGACCTACCGCGTCGAGGTTGGACGAATGGCGCAGGGTGGCTTCGTGATGACGTCGGTGGTCGTGCCCAAGACGGCAACCTCTTTCGAGATGCACGGGCTGGCCTCAGGAGAGTACTTCGCGACCGTCGCCGCGATCGATGACGACGCATTCGAGAGTCCTCCGTCGCGACTGTTCGAGACCCAGGTCATCGAAGCGGGGTTCGTCGCACCCACGGGGGCCGCCGTCGCCGTACCGCCGGGCAAAGAAGGCGAACCCGCGGCGCCGGTTCGCGTGCTCCCCGGTGCCAAGCTCGACGCCCCCAGCGACCTGATGTGTGCGCTCGGGGACGACGTACTCGCCGACGAGGTCATCGTGACCGGCAACGGCCTGCAGCAGTTCCGGTGTCAGGACGCCAAGGGCCGGGCGGTCCCAGGCTTCAAGGTCGACGTCGTCGGCGTGACCGTGGCCAACGCGGACGACGGTGGGGGCACGTTCACCATCCGCCGCGAAGACGCCAGCACGCTGGACCTCGCCCTCGCCTCCGAAGCCGAGCTCCCCACGACGCTCTCCGTGCGCGCACCCGAGGGCTTCGAGGTGGGTGCACTCGCGCGAAACGACGCCGGCCAGTGGACGGTGCCCGTGACCGCGGGCAAGGACGCCCCCGACACCGCAACGTTCGAGTTGGTCGTCGAGCAGACCACGGTGTCGCTCGCGTCCTTCGACATCAAGGTCGTCGACCCCGACGCCCCGCTTCCGACCGAAGACCCCGTCCTCCCGCGTGAGCGAGACACGCACATGGTCGAGCTAGGTGTGTACGGAGGCTTCATCTCGATGTCGACCAACCACGAGCTCGTCACGACGGACGCACCGCTGGCGACCAACCGCCGCATCGCGCGGATCTCTCCAGACGTCGGGGTCCGGTTCGGCTACTACCCGCTCCGTACGTTTGGCGTGGAACTCGAAGGCGGACTCATGCCGACCTCGCTGCGTGAGGGCAGTGATGTCCTGCTCTTCGAGGGCCGCGCGTCGCTGATCGGCCAGCTTCCAATGCGAGTGACGCCGTACATGCTGGTCGGCGGTGGCGTCACGGGACTCACATCCGACGCGGACGTACTCGGTGACGACACCGATGCCAGCTTCCACTGGGGCGGCGGCGTGAAGTTCTTCGCGACCAAGAACATCGCGTTCCGCCTGGGCATTCGTGACGTCGTGCTCGCCACCAGCAACGACCAAGGCTCCTCACACTCGCCGCAGGTACTGCTAGGCATCAGCGGCGTCTTGCGCCGGACTTCGGCGAAAGAGCGCAAGTAGGCGGCCGACCCACCCGTCCGCTATCCTTGGCGCGTGGGAATGTCGCGCCGGGTCGCGTGGGTGCTTCTGGGCTTCATCGCGCTGTCGACCCCGCTCGCGCTCGTGGTCGAGACCGGTTTGCGCAAGATCATGTTTCCGCCCGAGTTCGAGGAGGTCCGCGACTTCCTTCGCCCCACGCTGACGGGACCCGTCTGGCTCTTGCTCCCGATCGTGGCCCTGTGCACCTTCGCCGCAGTACGATGGCTCGGACGACGCGTCGACAAACGCATGGCGGCCCGGCCCACCGAGGAGCAGACCGACGCCTACCGAACGAAGGAGACCTTCGACGCGATGATGCTGTTCACCTCGCTCCCGCAGGTGCCCGCCATCTTCGGCACGTTCATGTTCATGTTCGGCGCTGCACTCACCCCCGTCGTGGTCGTCATGGCCGCGGCCACCCTGGGCGTCCTGCTCGTCGGCATGGTCGGAATGCGCCGCGCCGCGGATGCCGCTCAGCCGCGTGACGCATAGTCGCGAATGACCTGGTAGGCGAGGTCTTCGCTGCTCGGCCCGTTGCCCAAAGTCGCCATGGTGTCGGCTGCGAACGCCTGGCGATCTTCGGCCGGCACGTCCATCCGCTCCAGCGCCACGACCCCTGCGATCGTGCGCAGCGGCAGCGGCACTGGATAGTCGGGGTCTTGAAGCGATTCCTTGACCAGGTCCCACAACGCTGAACCGTCCTCCCGGGACATCGCGGTGAGCAGGTCGACCGCATGCCGGATCTGCGGAGGTACGTCCTCGCGCTGCACGAGGGTCAAGACGTGCTTCCAAAACGGGGTTTCGTGAATCGGCACGTGGGACGCGACTTGGGCGTAAACATCGTAAGTCGCATACAGCCAGCGGCCCCACGCGTCGTTGTCGCTGTCGAGCAGCTGCGTCATGGCACGCCAGTGGTCCATGGCCGCAGCCGAGAGGGTCGAGGGCACGCGGCAGTTCTCGTCCTGATAGCGACGCATGAGCAGAACCGCCTGCTCGCTTTCCGACAGAATGTGCGGGTCGCGGGCATCTCCAATGCCGCCCAGCGGATATCGCCGACGCGGGATGGCTCCCAGGGTGCTCATCAGCGGCGCGGGCGTCCAGCGCAGCGCGTGCAGGAACTCGGCCGACGACCGTAGGAAACGCTCCCGCTCGGCCCCCGTATCGAGAATCGGATGCGAGTCGCGGTTGGGCTGACGTGACGCGAGGAACGGATGCAGGATTTGACGATTCGCGACGATGAGACCGTCGATCTGAGCAATGTTGTGAATGCCGAGCAGGTCGAAGCTCTCCCGCGCGCCCTCCCATGTGAGCGGCTCGCCCGAGAGCTGGCCGATGCGGCCTTTGGGCGAACTCAAGATGACCCAGTCGCGCGAACCGATCCGAACGACGAGGTAGTCTTCGAACTCGCGGTCGAGGGCTGCCAGCACGCTGATCAACAGCTCGTCGGAGAGCTCGTAGCCCTGCAGCCACTGCGCGAGGACGCCGCCGTCGGCGAGATACCGCTTTGCCTCCCGGTAGAACTCGACCGTGAACAAGCTGGAGACTCCGCTCACCCACGGGTTCGTCGGCTCGGAGATGATGAAGTCGTATTTGCGGTTCGACGCGGCAAAGAACGCCTTGGCGTCGTCGAAATGGATATGGCTGCGCGGATCCTCGTAGGCCCGGTAGTTGACCGGGCGAAAGAACTTGGAGCCTTCGACCATCTCGGGCTCGATCTCCACGGTGTCGAGACGCTCGAGCGTTGGAGAACCGAGCACGGTGTGGCAAGTGACGCCGGAACCGAACCCGATGAGCGCCCCGTTCTTTGCGTCAGGGCGAACCATGAGCGGGATGAGACCCACCAGGAACTGGTTGGGCTCGTCCCCCGCGATGTCCGGGCCCTCCAGCGGATCGCGACCTTCGGGCCACCGATCGAGGATGACGGACGCGTCCGGTTTTCCGTTGGTGTAGATGACGTGGTAGCTCTCGTGCGCGTCGTTGTCGACGACGGTCACCGTTGCCGTGCGGCCATCGACGTACGAGAGAATGTTGAACCCTTCGGGCAGCGACGTCCGGCTCTTTCGGAACACCGTGGAGGTCAGCTGCATTGGGTCGACCTTGATCATCAGGCCGCACCCAGTGACCAGCACGGCCCCGATCGTGGCCGTGCGGAGCAGCTTGGGCGTGAGGCTGTTCGCCCGACCACGCACGATTTCGCCGCGAATGAGCGCGATCCCCAGCAGCATGTCGACCAGCGCACCGATGACGATGAGCCCCTGCAGCCGGAGCAACGGCATCAGCACGAGTCCGCCCAGCGTGGCTCCGATGATCGCCCCGAGCGTGTTGACGCCATAGATGCGCCCAACGGCGGCTTCGGACTGACCCCGCTTGAGCATCACGTGCGTGAGCAGCGGCAGCGTCATGCCGGCACAGAACGTGGCCGGAAACATGATCAGCAGGCACAGCAGATACCGGAGAACGTTGAACTGGTACCACATGGCCACCGTTCGTTCGTCCGGGCTCATCATCCACGCCATCGCTTTGATCGCGACCTCGTAGGCCGGCAACGTCGCAACCGCGGCGACGCCCATGATGATCTGCACGACCGCGAGCGCGAGTTCGGGGCGCTTGAACGAGTCCATGCGCTTACGAACCCAAAAGCCGCCCACGGCGAGGCCGAAGACGAACGCGGACAACATGACCTCGAACGAATGCGTAGCGCTGCCCAGCACCATCGACAGCAAGCGAATCCAGCCCACCTCATACAGGAACGACGACAGCCCGGTGCCGAAGGCAACCGCGAGATACAGCACCACCATCGAGCGCATCTGCGAGCCTTCACTCGATGACGGCGTGCCGCGGATCGGTTCGGTGACGTCACGGTCGCGTAGCGCGACGACCATGATCAGCAGGTTGATCGCCGCCCCGAACATCAGCGTGCCCGGAAGGCCCGCGCGAGGCACCAGCGCGAACCCGCTGAGCAGGGCACCCAGCGCCGCGCCAATGGAGTTCGAGAAGTAGAGCACCGCAAGGACCTCGCCCGAGTGCTTCTTCTCGCGGCGGAGAATGCCGACGCTCATCAACGGGAACGTCATCCCGAGCAGCAGGCACGGTGGAACGATCAAGGATGACGCGATCGCCCACTTCGCGACCGTCACCGATGTGCCCCCCCCCAGCGCGGGAAAGATCGAGTCGTACGCAAGTCGCGAGGCAAAGCCGAAGATGTGGGGAAAGGCCAGCGCATACAAACCGATGAGGCCCTCGATGACACCGTACGCCGCGACAGGTGCGCGCACCCGCGCGAGTAGCCGCCCCGAGAGCAGCGCGCCGAGCGACATCCCGCCCATGAAGAGGCTCAGCACCAGAATCTGTGCTTCCGCCGCGCTGCCGACGAGCTGCTTGATGTACCGCGACCAGATCGACTCGTAGATCAGACCGCTGATCCCGGAGGCGAAGAACAGGACGAACAGCAATCGCCAGCGCTTGACGGCCTGGGCTTCCACCATGTCCGGCGCACGATAGCGCCGACGCGTCCCGCGTTGCTCCGGGGTCCCCCAACACCCGAAATTCCCCCGCATTTTCGGGCTTGTCCGATGGTCCCGCGCGGTTGCTATAGTTCTGGCGCGCGGCCACATCGGCCGCCTGGGACCTCCATCATGAAATACGTCGCGAAGCACGGCATCGACGACCTCGACCGGGTCAAGACCGTCATCGAGAAAGCCTACGACTCGTACAAGGATCGGCTCTCCGAGTTCAGTCCGAACCTGGAGTGGAAGGACGACCGCAACGCCACCGTCTCGTTCACGGTGATGAAGAAGTCGATCACCACGCAGTTCGAGATCACCAGCGACGAAGTCCGCATCGAGGGCAGCATTCCGTTCCTCTTCAAGCCGTTCGAGTCGAAGATCGAGAAGGTCGTCGGCGGCGAAGTCGACAAGTGGATCGAGAAGGCGAAGTCCGGCGAGATTTAGACGCGACTCCGTCCTCGAAGAGCGCCCCGCAGAGTCGTCTGCGATGGGCGCTTTTTTGCGTTTGGGCGGCTATGCTGATGATCCGACGTGCCTTCCGACGCCGATCGACCCACGAGCTGGGTCCGCGACCAACTCGCCAACGAGCGCACCCTCCTCGCCTGGGTCCGGACCGCGCTGGCCTTCATGGCCTTCGGCCTCGGCATTGCGAAGCTCAGCCTGCTGATTTCGATGCTGGCGGCGGAGCACGACGCGCTCGCCGACGGGCTCCCGAACGCGACGATCTCATCGGTCATCGGCGCGCTGCTGATCGCTTCGGGCGGCGCCATCGCAGCGGTCGGCGTGGTGCAGACGTGGCGCTGGTCCTCGCAGGTCGAAGGACCCACCCCACCACGCAGTGCGCTGCTGCTCACCGCCGGTCTGGCGGTGGTGACCGCGCTCGGATTGACGGCCTACGTGCTCGCGTAGGGTCTCAGCCCCCGGCCTTGGCCTGTTTCTCGGTCTGCAGCAACCACTGCCGGACGATCCAGTCGCGGTCGGACTCCTGCTCGATCGCGTTCCGCATGTTCTCCACGATCTCCTGGCGGGTCGCGGCGGGGATGGGACCCGGCTTGGTGAGATAGTCCTGCACGAGCTCCTCGGTGCTGCGCTCGTCGTGCAAGAACGCGTCTTTCGATGCGGCCGTGGACACGATTCCACTGATCAGCATCGCCTTGCGCTGTCGCTTGGCCGCATCTCCGGGGATCGCCGCGAGCTGCAGCACGTACTGACTGCGCATCTGCTCTCCGGTGCTGGGCGGAAAGTTGACCATGGCTTCGTCGAGCCGTTCGAGCAGCGCGTCTTCGTCGAGGTTCACGAGGTCGCGATACGGCTCCGGGAGCTGCTGAATGTAGGTCGGATCAAAGTCGTCACTGGGGACGCGCGCCGGCGCGGGCGCCTCGTTGTCTTCGTCTTCGTCCGCAACGGCCATCGCAGACACATCTGCTTCCGGCGCTTCCTCATCGGACAACACGCCCCCGACCACGCTGGCCACGCCCCCCAACATCAGGACGCCCAGCCCGCAGGCGAGCGCGACCGGCAACACCACGTTCTTGGGCTGAGCTGGCGCCGGGTCGGCCAATGCCATCGCGAGCTGTTCGGCGAACGCAGGTGCGCTCGGAGGCCGCTGATCGGGCGATTTGGCCAAGGCCCGCAGCACCACAGCCTCGATCGCCGGCGGGAGCCCGTATGGCACGAACTGACGCATCGTGGGCACCGCCGCATAGACGTGGCTGTGCACGTAACTCATCGGGTTCTCCGAGAGGAACGGCGTGCGGCCGCAGAGCATCTCGTAGGCGAGCAGGCCCAGCGCGTACACGTCGGTGCGTGGGTCGACGCTGGCACCCGTGAACTGCTCAGGCGCCATGTACTGCGGCGTACCCATCCAGCCTCGGGTGCGTGTGCCATCTGCGGCATCCACCTTGGCGATCCCGAAGTCGAGGATCTTGACCAGCTCCGCACTGCCTCGCGGCAGCAGCATGACGTTGCTGGGCTTGAGATCGCGATGGATGACGCTGTTGCGGTGCGCCTCCGCCAACCCGCTGGCGACCTGCCGCACGATATGGACGACGCGCTCGACCGGCATTCGACCCACCGCCGACAGTTCCTGCCGGAGCGTCCGCCCCTCGAGCAGCTCCATGGCGATGTACAGTTCGCCCGACTCGAGCTGTCCGAAGTTGTAGACCGAAACGATGTGTGGGTTGTCCAGCCGGGCGACGGCCTGCGCCTCGGCTTGAAAGCGCCGGGCGGCCTCGGGATGCTCGCTGACCTCGGCGTGAAGGACCTTGATCGCCACGTGGCGGCGCATCTGTGGCTGCTCGGCGAGGTACACCGCGCCCATGCCTCCGCGGCCGAGCTTCGAGAGGACCCGGTACTGGCCGAGGATCTCTCGACCGAGCATGCCCATCGTCGCCGCGCCAGACTGCCCCAGTCCCGTCGCCGTCACACCCGGCGCAAGCGGAGCGTCCGCCAGCGTTGCGACGTCGCTGCCCGCGACGGTGCTCGGGTTTTGGGGGTCGTTCATGCCAGCGCGAAGCCAGCATGACACGAAACGCTGCGGTCAGCCCTCCGAGGGCGAAAGGCCGCAGACGGCGTCGGTATCGAACTCGGCCTGGTAGTCCACGCCTTCGATCTCAAAGCCCCGGGTCTGGGCGTAGGCCTTCATGAATCCGTCGTAGAGCGCGCCGTCGAAGGTCGAGCCCACCGTCGCGGCCTCGTAGCGAGCAGCAAGTTGGCTTTGGAACTCCTCTTGGAGTTCCACGTCGTCCATGCGGACGAGGCCTTCGTCGTCGGTGCTGAGACCGTCGCCATAGTGCGCCTCGAACATGCGGAGCATCGAGGCGGTCGGGTCCTCGAATCGGTCGCCCATCACGTCGAGCATGTTGGCGAGATAGAACGGCACGCCCGGAATCCCCCCGGACGCTTCGGTCACCACCGCTGGGCCTTCGACCGCGAGCGCACGTCCACCGACGCGGTCGGCCAAGACGGCGTCGAGCGCCTTGGTCTCGAACTCGAGGTCGGCCTTGGCGAGGCCGATGAGGCCCTTCCGGTACATGCCTTCGTTCAGCGGGTTGCCGCGATAGCTGATCGTGTAGAGCGTGAAGCCCTCGGCGAGGACGTCGGCGGCGAGCAGAACCTCGACCCACTGACGAACGATCCCCCCACCCATGACGAAGATGGTGTTGATCGCTTCCTCGGGGGAACCCGGCGGAAGCTCCAATTCCACGATCTGCGGCTCAGTCCCGCTGCGCTCGTCGCGACCGGTGAAGGTCTTCACGGTCATCGGCGTGCCGAGCGGCTTGAGTGCGCTCGAGATGGCCTTGCCGGTGCGCGGGTCCTTTGCCCGGGGTGCGGCCAGGGCCCACACGAGGCCTTTGATCTTGCCACCGAAGTTCTCGCGCACGGTGGCGACGACCTCTTCGCGTAGTGCGGGGTCGAACGCGTCTCCGATGATGGAGCCCGCCTTCGTGCCCTTGGCGTTCAAACCGCGCTCCAGCGCAAAGTTGCGGTGAAAGCCGGGCGAGCCGATCTTGCGAATCTTGTTGTTGCTGCTCGGATTGGGCTGTGCGTCGAGTGACACGTTGAGCGTGTTGCAGCCGTAGCGACCGCCGAGCACGGCGCGCGCAGCACTGCCGAATCCACCCGAACCACCGACGAGCAACCAGTTCTCACCCGAGCGGGATGTCGCAGCCGAACCCACCCGCTCCAGCATCGCGTCGGCCGCGGCCTGGGTTCCCACCGGATGGAAGTTCCCCGGGTAGACGACGTTGCCCATGCTTGGGACGAAACGGAACTGGAACGACGGAATCGCGAGCTGCATCGCGGAGCCCGTGTACCATGGAAGCATGCCGCTTCGCAGGCACCTTGCCGCGGCTGCGCTGGCCTTCACCTTCGGTTGTGCGGCCACGCAGCACGCGTTGACGTTCGACCCCGGCGAGTACGCAAGCCCCGATGGGCCGGTGACCGTCGAGGTCCGTGAGGCCCGCTATGAGCCGCGTCAACTCACGATCAAGTGCACGCTGACCAACCGCAGCAACACCGAGCTCACCGTCGCGCGCAACGGTGTCCTGCTCGCCGATGGCGACCTCGAACTCCCGCTGAGCCGTAGCCCGGTCGCCGCGGGGCCCGAGACGATGACGATCGGACCGGGCCAAACGCAGCCGGTGACGTTTGCCTTCGACGTGGGTGCGCTCGATGCCGTGACGCGGACGCTCCGGCTTCGCGCCGTCGAGCTCGGACGAAAGCCCCAGCCGGCAATCAGCGTGATGGTTCCGGGCATCACCACAGGTGCCGAGGAGGCCTCCTGAGCCCATGTCGATGGTGGTGACCACGCAGGCGATCGCCACCCCATCGGGCGAGCGCACCGCACTCGTGCTCACGCCGGCCGACGCCATCGTCGTTCCCGCCACCGCGGGGCTCGATATCCGTCCCGGCGTCATGACGGAAACCGACCACGCCATCGCCCAGGCGGCGCGCGACGCTGCAACCCGCGGCAACCCCACCGTGTGCATCTTCCGTGCGCGCGACCCCGAGGGCGGTGGTTCGTACGCGTTCGATCCGAACATGAGCGAGGAGACTGCAACGGGGCTCGCCTCGCGCATGCTCGCCGGCCAGGTCCTCGTCTACCGAGAGATGCTTCAGCTTGGGATCTGCCTGTTCCTGCACACCGACCTCGGGCCGGTCGAGGCCCAGGCCTACCGAACCGCCGTCGACCGCCGCGTCGAAGAACTCGCCGAGCTCGTCGACGTGACGATCAATCCGGACCCACACGATCAAGTCGACCTGTGGCTCCTTCGGAACCTGTCGTTCTTCTTCACGCTGCGCTTCGAAAAGCTGACGCAGACGATCCTGCCCGAGAAGCTCACCCTGATGGAGAAGCGGATGGACCGAATCCATCGGCTCGCCGCCAGTCTGCGTGGCGTGTAGCGACGGCCATCAGGGCAGCGGGCCCTGGCCTTCGCGGAGCACTTCGATCTCGTTGTCGAACAGCCGCAGCACCGTACTGGGTTCGGGCCACAGCGGCCCCGCGTCGATGACGATGCTGACGACCTGGCCGTGTAGGCGTTCTAGGTCTTCGGGCTCTTCGAGCTCGAACTCTCCCTCGGCCGCCGTAACCGAGCCGGTGAGCAGCGGCTCTTCGAGCAGTTCGACGAGCATCTGACACACCGCGTGGTCGGGCAGTCGCAAGCCGACTTCATGGTTGCGGTTTCGCATCGAGCGGGGAATGTCCTGCGTGGCGGGCAGGATCATCGTGTACGGCCCCGGCAGGAGGCGACGAACGACCCGGAAGTGGCGATTGCCCATGTGGCCATAGCGACCGATCTGCGAGAGGTCTTTCACCAGCATCGTCAGGGGCTTCGGATGCTTGTCGTGAATGCCCTTGAGCTTGCGCAGCGTGCCGATGCCCTTGCCGCTGGAGAGCGCGCAGCCAAACGCGTATCCGGTATCGGTCGGATAGATGATGACGTTGCCGCGTCGAAGCGCGTCGATCGCAGGCTGCAGCTTGCGCGGCGCAGGCCGCTCGGGGTGGATACGAAGGCGCATGTCAGCTGGCTTTCTGGCCGCGCCGGGCCTTGAGGGTGGCCCACGCGACCGCGAACACCTCGAGCGCCAAGATGATCGCGTAGATGTCGTACGGCGTTCGCAGCCGAATCGACCCGAAGAACAGCCCTGCGATCGCGGTGGAGGTGAAGGTTTGGAACGCGATCAGACTCAGCGACGGACGCTTGCGAACGCGGCCGATGAACCACAGCATCCCAATGAGCGACGGGATCCACACGACCACCTGGTACAGGTACTTGTAGGCCTCGACCGGTGGCAGCAGCCACTTGCGGTTCTTTTCCTTCTCGGGCCACTGCTGCCCGATGAACCACAGCAGCGACATGTTCACCATGCTGTAGCGGAGCTGCTCGACGACTCCGGTCCTCGCGTAGCACTCGTCGCGAATGCCTCGGTGAATCTCGGGATCACCGACGTAGCCGACGAAGCGAATCGTCGGGCTGCCGAGTGCGGGACGCAGCCCCATGACGCTGTCGTCTGGGATCATCTTTGCGATGAGGCGATAGCCCGGCAGGCTGACGCGCCGGCCGTCGCGGGTGTTGTTCTTCCGCTTGCTGCGTTCGAGTTGGTATGGCGTGCGGAAGGCCTGCGTCACGATGTTGTGGCAACGCGACGCTGTGAGGTTCATGTTCGCGTTCTCGGCGATGCCCGGCGAGTAGCCCGTGTGCTGCTCGAACCGCCACATCGAGAAGCCCAGCATCATCACGATGGGCAGCGCGATGGCCAGCAGATGATGCCACTTCACGTGGCGCAGCTTCTTCGCGTTGATGACCCACGCGAAGAACACCAGCAAGAAAAACAACGACGACTGCGGACGCACCGCGAACGCCAAGGCCGACACGATGCCGGCTCCCAGCGCGCGCTTGCCCTCTTGGAGCGTGCACAACAGCCAGTAGGTCGACCACACCTGGAAGAACAGGAAGGGCGTCTCGCTGAGAAAGCTGCCCGAGTTGCTCAAGCTCGGATGCCACAGCAGCGCGACGACGCCCACGATCTGCGCGATGCGCTGCGAGCTGCACACGCGGCACGCCAGCAGATACGCCAGCGGAACCGACAGCGCCCCCATCGTTGCCCAGAGGATCGCGCCAGCGACCAGGTTCTTGGGGCCGAACAGCTTGAGGGGGATGGCCAGCAGGTAGTGCGTGCCCCAGGCCTGCCACGCGAGCGTACGGTCTCCCCAGATGAAGCCCTCCGTCGCGAGTGCGTGCGCCCGGTTGACGTACTTCGCCATGTCCGAGAACACGTAGTCCCACGGCGGGTGAATCCACATCACCCACGCGAAGCGGGTCACGATCGCCGCCGCGAGCAGGATCAGCAGGAAGCGTCGGCTCGGGGTGATGCGCGACAGGAAGCCGGCCTCGAGGGCGTGGGCCGGGGGCGGCGCGGCCTCCTCCTTCGGGGAGGTCGATGCGGGCGCCTCCTCCGGGGCCGGCTGGTCCAGCGTCGTCACGGTGCGGGAGACTAACAGCCCCCTGCGGGGCCAGCCACGTCAGACCACGCCCGTCCCGCCTCAGGCCCCGCGTGGCTGCTGTAACCTGCTGCGGATGTCGAGCGCCCTGCCCGTCCAGTCCCCTTCGGTGTTTTCCCGCCGCCGCGCGGCGCTGGGCCAGGCGCTGGGCGACCAGCCTGCCGTGATCTTTGCGGGGGGTCAGCGCTCCCGGAACTATCCGGCCAACGTCTACCCGTATCGCGCCGACTCGCACTTCCTCTATTTGGTGGGCGCACCGATCGTCGACGCTGCGCTGGTCGTCGAGGGCGGGCGCAGCGTCCTTTACGCGACACCGTACGACGCCGACGATGCGCTATGGCACGGCGCGACGCCGGGGTTTTCCGCGATCGCCAAGGCCACGGGCGTCGATGAAGTCCGGCCGCTCGGCGAGCTCGATGCCGCGCTGTCCAGCGACGCGATCGGCACGCTTCCCTCCGCAGACCCGCTGACGCGCGCCAAGCAGTGCGCGCTGCTGGGCCGCGTCTGGGACCCAACCCGCGCGCCTTCGGTCGACGACCTCGACGCAACCGACCTCGCGCTGGCCGACGCGATGATCGGCCTGCGGACCCAGCACGACGACGCTGCGCTCGACATGATCCGCAAGGCACTCGTCGCCACCACGGCCGCCCACGCGGCAGGCATGGCGATCAGCAGGCCGGGCCTGCTCGAGCACGACGTCCGTGCGGCGATGGAGCGCGAGCTCTTGGCCCGCGGCTGCGAACCGGCCTACGGCAGCATCATCACCGTGCACGGCGAAGTCCTCCACAACGATGCCTATCACCATCGCCTCGGTC